>DASXJP010000154.1:0-19471 GCA_036497345.1 Thermoanaerobaculia bacterium | reverse complement strand
CTCGAATTTCCGCGACCCAAAATCCGCAGCGTTTCCGTTCTCTCAGGACAGGAGAGGAGGAGCCGTCATGGACGCGTTCGGACGTACCGCCGCCGCCCTGTCCGCTGATCGCACGCGCGAGGCGGCGGTTTCCCTGGCCCTGGCGGCGGGCGTGCTCGCCGCCTGGGCCGCATGGCTGGTTTTCGCGCGCGTTCCGCTCTACGAGGTCTCGGCGGCGGAGCGCCTCGAAGCCGCGCGGGCGCCGCACCCTCTGCAGGCGCCGATCGACGGGCTGCTGGTCGAGTGCTCCCTCGCGCCCGGCCGCCGGGTCGCGGCGAACGACGTGCTCGTCCGCGTCGAGGCCGGGACGCAGAGGGCGACGAAGCGCGAGGCCGAGACGCGTCTCGCCGCGCTGGAGAGCGAGGCGCGCGCCCGCGGCGCGGAGTTGGCGTTGCTGGAGAGCGCGGCGGCCGAGGAGCGCGCCGCGGCGCAGTCCGCGCTCGACGCCGCGCGGGCCCGCCTGCGCGAGTCCGAGGCGCCGGCGAGCTATCTGCGCGCCGAGGCCGGCCGGCTGCGGCAGCTCTCGAACGAAGGGCTGGTGGCGCCGCGCGACGCCACGCGCGGACTGTCCGAAGCCGAGCGCCAGACCGCGGCGGCGGCGAGCGCGCGGGCGGCCGTCGAGCAGCTCGGGCGCGACGAGAGCGTGAAGGAACGCGAGAGGGGAGCCCAGAGGCAACGCCTGCTCGCCGATCTCGCGCGGCTCGAGGGGGAGATCCGCGCGGCGCGCGAATCTCTCGGCCGTCTTGAATTGGAGGTGGACCGCCGCCTCGTGCGCGCGCCCATCGCCGGCGTCGTGGCCGAGGCCGCGGAGCTGCGCCCCGGAGCGTTCGTCGCCATCGGGCAGACCCTCGGCGTGATCGTCCCGGACGGCGGGCTCGTCCTGGTGGCGCGGCTGCCGCCCGCGGCGCTGGGGCGGGTCGCGGCCGGACAGCCCGCGCGGCTGCGGCTCACCGGTTTTCCGGCGGCCCAGTACGGGGCTCTTGGCGCGCACGTGGCGGGCGTCTCCGGCGAGGTGCGCGAGGGGACGATCCGCGTCGAGCTGTCGCTCGACGCGCCGGAGCGCTCGCCGGTGCCGCTGCGCCACGGCCTGCCGGCCGAGGTGGAGATCGAGGTCGAGCGGCTGTCGCCCGCGGCGCTCCTGCTGCGCCTCGCCGGCTCGGCGCTCGCCGCGCCGCGCGCCGGGCGCTCGGGAGGCGCGCCGTGACGGCGCCGCGCCAGCTCCTCGCGCCGGAGGTGATCCAGACCTCCGCGATGGACTGCGGCCCCGCCGCGCTCAAATGCCTGCTCAACGGCTTCGGCATCGCGGCGAGCTACGGGCGGCTGCGCGAGGCGTGCCAGACGGACGTCGACGGGACGTCGATCAACACGCTGGAGGACGTCGCCGGCCTGCTGGGCCTCGACGCCGGCCAGACCATGCTCCCCGCCGACTGGCTGCTCCTTGCCGAGGCGCAGGCCCTGCCCTGTCTCCTGGTGGTCCGCGTGGCGGGCGGCCAGACGCACTTCCTCGTCGTCTGGCGGCGGCACGGGCCGTGGCTGCAGCTCATGGACCCCGCGACCGGCCGCCGCTGGGTGCGCGCCGCGGACTTCGCGCGCGAGGTTTTCCGCCACGAGCAGCTCCTGCCCGCGGCGGCGCTCCGCGGCTGGCTCGGCTCCGCGGTGCCCGCCGCGGTCCTCGGCGCCCGCCTCCAGGCTCTCGGCCTCTCGCCCGCGGCGGCGGAGACCCTGCTGGCCGCCGCGCGCCGCGATCCCTCGTGCGAGACCTTCGCCGCGCTCGACGGCGCGGCGCGGCTCGCCGGGCTGCTGGCCGGGCGCGGCGCGCTGGCCCGGGGTGATGCCGGAGCGCTGGTGGCCGCGCTCGTCGCGGACCCGGCGCGCATCCCGGACCGCCTCCGCAGCGTCGTGAACGCCGGCACGCTCGACGGCGAGCCGGCGGTGCGCCTGCGCGGCGCCGTCTTCCTGAAAGTGGCGGGCCCGCGCGGCGCCGGAGAGGCTGCCGGCGAGCTGCCGCCCGAGCTGCTGGCGGCGCTGGCGGAGCCACCGGCGCGCCCGGCGCGGCTGTTGTGGGACCTGGTGCGCGCGGACGGGCCGGCGCCGGCGCTGGTGATCGCCCTCGCCGCGGCGGTGTCCGCCGGCGGCGCGCTCGCTCTGGGCCTCGCCCTGCGCGGGCTGTGCGACGTGCGTGGCGAGCTGCCGCTCGCGGGCCAGCGGCTGGCCGCGCTGGCCGTCGTGGCCGTGCTCGCCGGCGGTCTTCTCCTCGTCGAGGCGCCGGCCGCCGCCGCGGTGCTGCGGGCGGCGCGCGGCCTGGAGCTGCGGCTGCGGCTGCGCTTCCTCGCCAAGCTCCCGCGGCTCGCCGACGGCTACTTCCGCAGCCGTCCCCGCTCGGACATGGCGGAGCGGGCGCACGCGCTGCACCGCATCCGCCGCCTGCCGGACCTGGCGGGCCGCTTTCTGCGCGCCGCCCTCGGCCTGGCCGCCACGGCCGCCGGGATCGTCTGGCTCGACGGCAGGGCCCTGCTCCCCGCGGCGCTCGCCCTCCTGGTGGCTTTCGCCCTGCCGCTCCTGGCCCGCCCCGCGCTCTGCGAGCAGGACCTGAAGCTGCGCAGCCACGCCGGCGCGCTGACCCGCTTCACCCTCGACGCGCTGCTCGGCCTGCACGCGGTGCGCGCGCACGGCGCCGCCGGCGCGGTGCGGGGCGCTCACCGCCAGCTCCTCGGCGAGTGGGCGGGAGCGGCCTGGCGGCTGGAGGCGACCGCCATCCGCGTCGAGGTCGTCCAGATGGCGCTGCTGCACGGCCTCGCCGTCTGGCTGGTCTTCGCGCACCTCGGCCGGGGCGGCATCGGGAGCGGCACGCTCCTCCTCGTCTTCTGGGCGCTCCTGCTGCCGTCGCTCGCCCTCGACCTGGCGCGCGCGGTCTGGCAGGTGCCGGCGCTGCGCAGCGTGACGCTGCGGTTGCTGGAGCCGCTCGGCGCCCTGGACGAGCCGGCCGCCGGCGTTCCGCCGGAGAGCGGCCCGTCGGCGAGCGCCGAAGGCCCCGCGGTGGCGGTCGGCTTCGCGGGCGTGACCGTGCGGGCCGGCGGCCACACGGTGCTCGACGGCATCGATCTTCATCTGCCGGCCGGCGCGCACGTGGCCGTGGTGGGGCCGTCGGGCGCCGGCAAGTCGAGTCTGCTCGGGCTCCTGCTCGGCTGGCACCGGCCCGCCGCCGGGCAGGTCCTGGTCGACGGCGAGCCGCTCGATCCGGTCCGGCTCGCGGCGCTGCGCGCGGCCACGGCCTGGATCGATCCCGAGGTGCAGCTCTGGAGCTCCTCGTGCCTGGACAACCTGGTCTATGGCGCGCCGGAAGGCGCTCTCGGCGAGCTGGGAAGCGTGCTGGCCGATGCCGAGCTGGCGCCCGTGGTGGAGAAGCTCCCCGACGGCCTGGGGACGCCGCTCGGCGAGGGGGGCGCGCGCCTCTCCGGCGGCGAGGGACAGCGGGTCCGGATCGGCCGCGCTCTGCTGAAGCGCCGGGCCCGTCTCGTCCTCCTCGACGAGCCCTTCCGCGGCCTGCCGCGCGCGGTCCGCGAGCGCCTCCTCGCGCGCCTGCGGGAGGTCTATTGCGACGCGACGCTGCTCTTCGTCTCGCACGACGTGGCGCAGGCCCGCGCGTTCCCGCGCGTGCTGGTGATCGACGGCGGCCGCGTCGTGGAGGACGGCGCGCCGGACGCCCTCCTGGCGCGCGAGGGCGGGCGGTTCCGCGCTCTCGTCGACAGCGAGGCCGCGGTGCGCGAGCGCCTGGCGGGCGAGCCGGGCTGGCGCCGGCTGCGCGTCGAGGACGGCGGGCTGGTGGAGGAGGCGGGATGAGCGGCGTTCCTACCTGGCCGGCCGAGCTGGCGGGCGACGCGCTCCTTCTGGCCGCGCGGCGCGCCGGACTGCCGGTGGTGCCGGACGTGCTGCCGCGCCCGACGGCGGCGGCGCTCGCCTCTCCGGAAGCGTGGGTATCGGCGCTCGCCGGGCTCCTGGGCCTGGAGGCAGCACGCCACGACGTCCGCCATGGCGATCTCGGCGCCGTCCTCCGCCACGCCGAGCTGGCCTTCGTTCCCACGACGGGGCGGCTCCTCGTCGTCGCGCGGGGCCGGGTGCTCGCGCCGGACGGCCGCGTGATCCGCGTTGCTCCCCGTGACCTGGTCGAGGCGGCGTGCGGACCGCTCCTGGCGGCGGCGCGCCAGCGGCTCGAGCCGGTGCTGGCGGCGGCCGGGCTCGACGGCCGGGCGCGGCAGGCCGCGGCTGAGGCGCTCCTCGCCGAAGAGCTCGCGGACGTCACCGTGCCGGTCCTCGCAGCGCGCCTGCCCCCCACGGCTCCGGTCCGCGCGCTGGCGCGCTCGTCCGGCCTGCTCTCCGGGGCCGTCCGGCTGGTGCTCCTGGACGCTCTCGCGCTCGTCCTCTTCCTGCTCTCCTGGCGCGTCCTCGGCGCCTCGCTGCTCGCCGGCCGTGCCGCTCCCGGCTGGCTCCTGGCCTGGGCCCTCCTCCTGGCCACGCTGGTGCCGCTCCACCGCGCCTCGCGGCGGCTCGAAGCGTCGCTGGCGGTGCGCGCCGGCGGCCTGTTGAAGGAACGGCTGCTCGCCGGCGCCTTGCGCCTTACGCCCGAGACGCTGCTCACCGAAGGGGCGGGGAGCCTGCTGGGACGCGTCCTCGAAGCCGAGGCGCTGGAGGCGGCCGTGCTCGCCGGCGGCCTCACCGGGCTGGTGTCCGTCGTCGAGCTGCTGGGCGCCACGATCGTCCTTCTCCTCGCCGGCCTGCCGCTGGCCGCGGGGCTCCTCGCCGTCTGGTGCGCGCTGGCGGCGGCGCTGTTCGCCGTTGCGCTGGCGCGCCTCGCCGCGTCGACCGGGCACCGCCTCGCCATGACGAACAGCCTGGTCGAGCGGATGGTGGGCCATCGCACGCGCCTCGCGCAGCTCCCTGGCGAGCGCTGGCACGAGGCGGAGGATCAGGAGCTGCGCTTGCACCATCAGCTCTCCCTGCGCCGCGACCGCGTGGAGCGGGTGCTCGTCACGCTGCTGCCGCAGGGATTTCTGCTGGCGGCGCTCCTCGGGCTGGCGCCGGCGTTCCTCGGCGATGCCGTGGGGGCTCCGGCCCTGGCGGCGGGGGTGGGCGCCTGCCTGCTGGCGCAGAATGCGCTGCGGCGTGCCGCGGCGGCCTTCTGGCAGCTCGCCGACGCACGCGTGGCCCTGCGCCAGGCGGCTCCGCTGCTGCGGGCGGCGACCGCGCCGGAGCCGCAGGGCTCGCCCGTCCACGCCCTGACGCCGCCGGCGGGCGACCTCGTGCTGTCGGCGCGCGAGCTGCGCTTCGCCTATCCCGGCACGGAGGTCCCGGTGCTCACACACGCCAGCGTCGACGTCCGGCGCGGCGAGCGGCTCCTCCTCTCGGGCCCCTCTGGGGGAGGCAAGTCGACGCTCGCGGCCCTGCTGGCGGGCGCGCGGCGGCCGCAGTCGGGCCTGCTCCTCGCTTCGGGGCTCGACTTTCCCACGCTCGGCGCCGCCGGCTTCCGGCAGCGCGTGGCATGGGTGCCGCAATTCCACCAGAACCACGTCCTCACCGGCCCGCTGGCGTTCAACCTGCTGATGGGCCATCCCGATCCCGCGGGCGCGCGGCAGGAAGCCGCCGCGGTCTGCGAGGAGCTCGGCCTCGGGCCGCTCCTCGCCCGCATGCCCGGCGGCCTCGAGCAGATGGTGGGCGAGACCGGCTGGCAGCTCTCGCACGGCGAGCGTAGCCGCGTCTACGTGGCCCGCGCGCTGCTCCAGGGCGCCCGGCTGGTCATCCTCGACGAGAGCCTCGGAGCGCTCGATCCCGAGACCCTGACCACGGTGCTCGATTGCCTGGCGCGGCGGGCCGAAAGCCTCCTCCTCGTCGCGCACCCTTGAGCCGAAATCCGCGCCGTTTCCGTTCTCCTGATTGGCGGGCGATGACGCCCAGCCCCAAACAAGGAGAAACGACAATGACGATCAAGACCAACGTGAAGGCCGGTGGGCTCAACATTCAACACAACGAGAGCCTGGCGGTGCGCAGCAACGTGAAGGCCGGTGGGATCAGCATTCAGCACAACGAGAGCCTGGCGGTGCGCAGCGCTGTCAAGGCCGGTGGGCTCACCGTTCAGCACAACGAAACCCTGGCGGTCCGCAGTACTGTCAAGGCCGGTGGGATCAACCTTCAACACAACGAGACGTTCCGCGGCTAGGGCGCCGGACCCTCATCACCCTCAACCCCTCTTCTCTCATTATTCGGGAGAAGAGGGGGGTTCTCTCAAGGAGAGAAAAACCATGAGCGACAAGCCGCGCCGCGATCCGATCGACGCCGCCTGCCTGATGAACGAGCGGGCCCGGGAGGCGCTGGCGGCGGCGCGCCTGCCCAAGGCCGAGAGGCTGGCGCGCCGCGCCGTCGCCCTGATGGCGCGCGCGGTGGGCGAAGGGCACCCCGACCACGTCGCCGCTCTCCTCACCCTCGCTTTGGTGTTGGAGACGCGCGGCGACCTCGCGGCCGCGGAGGCGGCGTTTCGGCGCGCCGCCGCGGCGATGGAAATGATTTCCGTCGATCATCCGGCCATCCACCTGCTGCTCGTCCAATCGCTCATCGCGCTGGGAAACCTGTTGCGCACCATGGGCCGGTACGCCGAGTCCCGCCCCGTTCTCGAGCGGGCGCTCCGCGAGTCGGAAGAGCGGATCGGGCCGGAGGCCGAGCAGACCGCCTGGGCGCTGAACGCGCTCGGCATGCTGTGCAAATACGACGGCTCCTTCGACGAAGGGGAGGCCGCCTACCGCCGCGCGCTGGCGGTCCTCGACCGTGTGCTGGGACCGGGGCACCTCGATGGCGCGGCGATCCTCCACAACCTGGGCGGGCTGGCGCACGCGCGCGGCGACTACGCGGCCGGCGAGGCGCCGGCGCGGCGGGCGTATGAGATGTGGCAGGCCGCCGCGGGCCCCGATCATCCGCGCGTGGCGGCCGAAGCCGCCGCGCTGGCGGGCGTGCTCGACGGCCTCGGCCGCTTCGCCGAGTCGCGCCCGCTCTATGAGCGCGCTCTGGCGGTCTTCGTGAAGACCTATGGAAAAGAGCACTACGAGGTGGCCGTGACGCTCAACAACCTGGCGGGCGTGGCGGCCGCGGAAGGGCAGGCCGGCGAGGCGGCGAGTCTCTACCGGCGGGCGCTTGCGATGAAAAAGAAGCTCCTCGGGACCGGGCACCCGGACACCGCCCTCACCCAACACAACCTCGCGGGCTTCCTGGCCGCGGAGGGCAGGACGGGGGAGGCGCTGGCGCTCTCGTCGGCGGCCACGCGGACCTTCGAAGCGCTGCTGCCCGCGGATCATCCCAAGGTGGTGGCGGCGCGGGGCCTCCTGCGGCATCTCGTGGAGACTGGCGAAGAGCGTGAGCCAAAATCCGCGCCGTTTCCGTTCTCCTGATTGGCGGGCGATGAAGCCCCAATCAATCAAGGAGAGACGGCAATGACGATCAAAACCAACGTGAAGGCGGGAGGGACTAGTTTCAACCACAATGAGACAATGGCGGTGCGCAGTGACGTCAAAGCCGGCGGGCAGAGCTTCAATCACAACGAGTCGTTTCGCGGTTAGGCGAGCGGCAGGCCGCCGCCTTCCCGGCCTGTGCGAAGCGGGAGAGCCTCGCACAGGCCTCGCCGAGGAGGCTCTCGGTCTCGCCGAGCCGCCAGCCCTCGGCGGGGCTGCGTTGCTGGACCGCGAGCGCGTGACGGAGCAGAGGCTCCGCGACGGCGGGGCGGTCCTGATCGAGATAGATGCGCGCGAGCCCGACCTCCTGGAGGGCGACGGCCGGGTGATCCAGACCCAAGGCCGGCCGGGAGATCGCCAAGGCCTCTTCGCTGGTCGCCGCCGCCTCGGCGAGCTTGCCGCGCGCCCGCAGGACGCACGCGAGCTTGGCCATGCGTTGCGCGTTGCCGGGATGGTCGGGTCCCAGGCTGGCCCGGCCGATGGCCAGCGCCTCGCGGAGCATGGCTTCGGCAGCCTGGTGATCGCCGCGCTCGTCGATGCTCTGAGCCAGATTGCCCAGCGCCGTGGCCACGTCCGGATGTTGCGGGCCGCTCGCCTTGCGGGTCACCTCCAGGGCTTTCCGGAACATCGCCTCGGCGCCAGCCTGGTCCCCCTTGCGCCGCAGGAGGTGGCCAAGATCGCTCAGGCTGGTCGCCGTCTCGTGATCGGCCGGTCCGAGCACCTTCCGCCGGATCGCCAGGGCCGACCGGAAGTGTGCCTCGGCCGCGACGAGGTGGCCCTGATCGAAGAGCGTCCGGCCGAGCTCGCTGTGAGAGATGGCGACCTCCGGGTGCTCCTCGCCGAGGAGCCGCCGGCGCATCGCGAGCGCACTTTCGAGCGCGGCGCGGGCGGCGTCGAGCTCCGCCCTCTCGCCATGAGCGACGCCGAGATCGTTCAGGCTCTGGGCCAGCTCGCGGCTGGGGCCCAGGGTCCGGCGCCCGAGGGCGACCGCCTGCTCCAGCAACGGCAGGGCCTGCCCGTAGGCGCCGCGCCGCACGTAGATCCGGCCCAGCAGGGCGAGCATCTCGCGTTGGAGCTCCGGCTGATTGGCAAGGTTTTTTCGCGCCCGGACCGCGCCGGCGTCGAGCAGGCTGCGCACGGTGGGCTCGCCGCGGCCAGTCATGTAGGGATCGGCCTGGCTCAACAGGTCGGTCAGGAAACCGCTCACCTGGGCCGCTTTCCGCGCCTCCAGGCGCACCCGGTCCCGTTCGCCGGCGAGCCGGACGCCATAGAACGCCACCACCGCCGCCAGGGCGAGGACCGCGGCCGCCGCGGCCGCCAGGCCCCGCGCATGGCGGCGCGCGAATTTCCGCGCCCGGTAGGCCAGGGAATCGGGCCGGGCGAGGATCGGCTCCTCGGCGAGATAGCGGCGCAGGTCCTCGGCCAGGGCGGCGACCGACGCGTAGCGCTCTTCGGGGTGTTTCTTCAGAGCCTTGGCGACGATGATCTCCAGGTCCCCCCGGAGCTCGCGACGCAGCCGCGGATCGGGGGCCGCCTCGGACAGACGGCCGGGCTCGGTCTTCAGGACCCCCCGGAGCAGATCGACCGGCGAGTCCCCGGGCTTGCCCGTGGGATGGCGGCCCGCGAGCAAGAAATAGAGCAGGGCGCCCAGGGCATAGACGTCCGTGGCCGTGGTCACGCTCTCGCCCATGACCTGCTCGGGCGCCGCGAACGCCGGCGTGAAGGCGTGCCCGACGTCCCGCGTGAGCTGTTGGGTCGGCGCGCCGTCCCCGGCTCCATCTCCCGCGAGGAGCTTGGCGATGCCGAAGTCGAGGAGCTTGACCCGGCCCTCTTTCGAAACCATCACATTGGACGGCTTCAGGTCGCGATGGATGACGAGGTTCGCGTGCGCGTGCGCCACGGCGTCGAGCACGTCGAGGAAGATCCGCACGCGGGACCGGACGTCGAGCGCCCGCTCGTCGCACCAGCGGTCGATCGGCTCCCCCTCGACGTATTCGAGCACCAGGTACGGCTGGCCGGTCTCGGAGACGCCGGCGTCGATCAATTGCGCGATGTTGGGGTGTTTCAAGCGTGCCAGGATCGTGCCCTCGCGGCGGAAGCGGGAGGCGCCCGCGGCGCCCACGAGAGCGGAGGAGAGGAGCTTGACCGCGGCCGTCCCGTCGAAACGCCCGTCGTTCCGCCGCGCCAGCCAGACGTTGCCCATGCCTCCGGCGCCGAGGAGTCGCACCAGCGAATAGGCGCCGAAGGTCTGCCCAGCGGGGTCCGGCTCGGCCAGCAGAGCCCGCGCGCCGTGCTCCAGGTACTCCTCGCCGCGCAGGGCCTGTTCCTCGTCGAGGAGCGATTTGAGGTCCGCGGCGAGCGCGGGATCCTCGCCGGCGAGAGCGGCGAGATACCACTGCCGCTCCTCGCCGGAGAGATCGAGCGCCTGGTCGAGATGGGGGCTGACGAGCCGCCACCGCTCGCTTTTCAATCGCGGGCCTCCGCGCGCAGCGCGTGGCGGAGATAGATCCGCGCCTTGTCCCAATGCCGTTGCACCGTGCGCTCGCTGGTGCCCCGGAGGCTCGCGATCTCGGCGAAGGTGAAGCCGCAGAAGAACTTGAGCTCGACCACCTGCGCGATCTCCGGCTCCACGGCGGCGAGCTCGTCGAGCGCCTGGCCGAGCCGCTCGATCTCTTCGCCGTCGTCCGCCGGGGCCACGCCGCCCATGTCCTTGCCGTCGAGCGAGGTGATCTGGAGATCGCCGCCGCGCTTCCTGGCCTGACGGCTGCGGAGACCGTCGACGATCAGGCCGCGCATGACCCGTACCGCATAGGCGAGGAACCGGGCGCGATCGGGAAAGGCCGCTCCCTCGCGCCCCGCGATGTCGAGATAGGCCTCATGGATCAGGCTGGTGGCGCCGAGCGAGGCGCCGGGGCCCGAGCGCGCCAACTCGCGCCGGGCGAGCCCGCGGAGCTCCCGGTAGAGCGCCGCGAACAGCGCCTCGGAGCCGTGCTTGTCGCCGCGATCGGCGGCGGGGATCAGAGTGGGGAGGGTGAGCTCCAAAGGCTGCATCGCCGTACCTCCGGAAGCGTGCCGAGGCCGCAGCTTGGCAGTTCGGCACTGTCGAGAGGAGGAACGTGGTGGATGGCGATTTCCCCTCAGCGACCTGCTAGAATCCGCCAAGATCGGCGGGCGACCCAGCCTGCTGTTTTGTCTACTCAGGGTATACAATCGAGGTCAGTGGCTCATGCTTGGAGAGAATCGAATGCAGAGTTTCGGAATCGGGTCCGGTGACCCGTCAGGGGTGGTCGGCGCACTGGAGCAACTGGAGGCTCTCCGTGAGCCGTTGACCTCTGACATGTCCATCGAGAGCCTGGAGCAATTTGAGGCTTCCTGGAAATCTGCCCTGGACGAGCTCATGGCCGCTCCTCTCACCGGGAGCGAGGCTCGCCGCATCGCGGCCTTCCAACGCGATATCGGCTTATTGCCGAAGTACAAGAGCTATGCCATCAAAGCGAGCAGCCCGCTGGGGTACTCCGTCTTTTTCCAGGAGCCGGGACAGGGGTTCAGCTTCCAGCAGCATCGCCATCACAAGGTTGAGATCTTCCACGTGCTGGATGTCACGCCTGGCGCGTTCGCGTTGATCTGCACGCTCGACGAGTGGAATGCTTCCTACGAAAGAGACGCTTTCTCCCGCTGGCTCGAAGGCTCCGACAATCCACTCTATGAGAGATGGAGAATCCCGCTCTGTCCGGGAGACGTCATTTGCCTTAAAAAGACCGGAATCGTCCATTCTGTCATCGGCTGTGTCCTCGAGGAGTTTGCCACCATCTCCACCGATATGGTCGATCGGCTGCACGATCAAAATGAAGGAGCGTCGATACCGGCATTCTATTGCAGAGAGCTGGCGCAGCAGCTTCTACGCCTCCTTCCGTCACCTTCCACCAGTCAAAGCGTCTCGGTTCGGGACAAGACGCGGCATGAGCTCGCGCGCCAGGGTTTTGCCGGTGGAGATATAGCGACGATCGGTGAGGTCCCCGGGCTGCGAGCATCACGAATCCGGCTCGAAGGCAAGAGGCGGAGCCCGTTGCAGAAATCGGAAGATCAAGCCCAGGTTCTCTTCGCTTCTCGCGGGGATGCCTACCTCCTGCTCGGCACCGAGGCGGAGCTCGCACATCAAGATCCACCCTCGCTGGAGCTTCCAAAAGGCACCGCGGCCATGATTCCGCCTGGGATGAGCTACCAGATCGCGGCCCTTGGACCTGAGGTTGAGATCTCCCTTCACTCCATCCGTCCGGAGGTGGCGCTGACCAAAGGTTAGCTCCCGGCATCCAACGAGCGCCTGAGATCCATGGTCATTCCCCCTGTAGCCGCTATGAAGCGAATCCTCGTCATCGGAGCCACCGGAACGATCGGCCGCCAAGTGGTCTCCCAACTGCTTCCCACGGATACCCAAATCCGCGCGATGACGCGCAATCCGGCCGCCGCCGGCCTGCCGTCCGGAGTGGAGGTCGTGCGCGGCGATCTCACCGATTCCGGGACGCTCGATGGATGCCTGGACGGCGTCGACGCGGTGTTCCTGGTGTGGACCGCTCCGGCCGCCACAGCTCCAGCGGCTGTGGACCGGATCGCGAAACGTGCCCGGCGTATCGTGCTCCTGACCGCTCCGCACAAGACGCCGCACCCGCTCTTCCAGCAGACCAACCCGATGGCGGCGATGATCGCGGAGATCGAGCGGCTGATCGAGGCTTCGGGCCTCCAGTGGACGTTCCTGCGGCCTGGAATGTTCGCCGCCAATGCCCTGTCCTGGTGGGGGCCGCAGATCCGCTCCGGCGACGTGGTGCGCTGGCCCTATGCCGACGTCCCGACGGCTCCGATCCACGAGCGGGACGTGGCGGCCGTGGCGGTCCGGGCTCTGCTGGAGGACGGGCACGAGGGAGCGGAATACGTTCTGACCGGCCCCGAGCCTTTGAGCCATCGGGAGCAGGTGGCCACGATCGGCGAGGTGATCGGCAGGCCTTTGCGCTGCGAGGAGATCTCGCCCGATGAGGCGCGGCGTGAGCTCCCCTTTCCCTCGCCCGTCATGGACATGCTGCTCAAGGCGTGGGCCGCCGCTGTCGGTCACCCCGCGCTCGTCACCTCCACGGTCGCGGAGATCACCGGACGGCCGGCGCGCACGTTCCGGGGTTGGGTGGCCGATCACGCCGAGGCATTTCGGGTTTGATTGGCATAGGATCTCGATCCGACCCAGGAGGTGAGCCGATGAGCGTTCCCAGACTGTCCGTCGTGCTTCTCAATGTCACCATCCTCGCGGCTGGGCTCGGCCCCGCGGCGCTGCCCCTCGCCGCCCAGACCCTTGCCACGCCCCCATCCTCCCCGGCTCCGCAGGCGGCTCCGGCGCCGCCGGCTCCCGCGGCACCGGCTCGCTCCCGCGACGAGAACCTGCCTCCGTCCGAGGCGCAGGCCAAGGCCGGGCTCGAAAAGTCGCCTCGTCACGGCGAGTACGTGGACGTCAAGATGCCTTCGGGCGGGGCCCCGATCCGCACCTGGATCGTTCGGGAAGATTTACGAAACCCATGTCTACGACGGCGCCGGCCACGGCTTCCTGCGGGCCCAGGACGACCGCGCGGGCGCCAACCTCAAGGCGACGCAGAACGCCTGGCCGCGCACGGTGGCCTTTCTGCGCGAGCATTTGAAATAGCGGGCCTGGCATGGAAGCCTCCATAGCCGCAGCCCGAGAGCCCGACACCGGCGAGCTGATCGTCATGATGCGGGATTTCTACGCGGAGCTCGGGGAGCCTTTCGCGGCAGAGCGCGCGGAGCGGGCGCTGCGGGCTCTGCTGGACGACCCGTCGCATGGAGCGGCCTGGATACTTCGAGCAGACGGCCGCGCGGTCGGATATCTCATCATCACGCACGGCTATAGCCTGGAGTTTGGCGGGCGTCTCGCTGTTGTCGACGAGGTGTACGCCGTGCCGGAGATGCGCGGGCAGGGGTTGGGTGCTCAGGCGCTCGCCCTCGCGGAAGAGCACTGCCGCCGCCACGGGATCGCAGCGCTGCGCCTGGAGGTGCATCATGAGAACCGGCGGGCGATGGAGCTCTACGAACGACATGGATTCGCGGCGCACGACAGGCATCTGATGACCAAATGGTTGTAAGGTCCGTGGGAGCAACCGAGGGACGTCTTTGCGGTGAGGGGGGAGGTGGCATAGGATGTCCCCGGTTTGGTCCATTTGAAAGGAGCGCAGATGATGAGCTCTTCCCGAAAGTCCGCCGTCCTCCTCAGCGCCCTGCTGTCCCTGACGCCGCTCGCCCGTGCCGGAGCAGCCGAGGCGCCGAAGACAGAGATCAAGGGCGCCGCGATCCTCGATCACCCGTGCGGCAAGGTCGCCGTCAAGCAGATGGGGCTGATCCACGCCGGAAAATTCGAGGAGGCCAACAAGCTCACCACGAAGGAGATGCAGGACCAATGGAAGGCGATGCCGGCCAAGGATCGCGAGATGATGACCGGGATGATGAAGGAGATGTCGAAATCCGAGGCGGACTTCGCGAAAGACATCAAGGCCTCCGGGACCCTGACCATCGATGGCGACCACGCGACGCTGACCCTCAAGCAGGAGCACAAGGACGCCAACGGCTCCAGCACCGATACGATGACGCAGAATTACGTGATCGATGGCAACAAGTGCCTGATCTCGCGGTAGGCCGCGGAGGCCGGCGATGTGTGATCCTCACGACCCCGATTTCGAATTCATGACGGCCGCTCTGGAGCAGGCGGAGAAGTCCTACCGGGAAGGGGGGCTCCCGATCGGCGCGGTGATGGTCGAGGACGGCCGCATCGTGGCCCGCGGCCACAACAAGCGGGTCCAGGAGGGGGACCCCATCGCCCACGGCGAGATGGACTGCCTGCGCAACGCCGGCCGGCGGCGCCGCTACGACAACGTCACGCTGTACACCACCCTCAGCCCCTGCATGATGTGCTCGGGGACGGTCCTCCAGTTCGGCATCCCTCGGGTGGTCGTGGGCGAGGACGTGACCTTTCCGGGCAACCCCGACTTCCTGCGCCAGCACGGCGTCGAGGTGCGCCTGCTGGGCGACGAGCGGTGCATGCGGCTGATGGAGCGGTTCATCCGCGAGAAGCCGGAGCTGTGGGACGAGGATATTGCCGGGCGGGAGCGGGTGTGACTGAGGCTCAGGTCTTTTCGATGGCTCGACCCAACCGGGCCCGTCCCTGAAGCCGCCGCATCTCGTCCACCGTCTCTTCCAGCCACTTGAGACGTTCTGCGGGAGTCAGCCGTAACCCGCTCCGGATGTGATGGCGGCGGGTTCCGGCAAAGTCCCAGACCTGGTCAGGATCGGCATCCGTTTTTTCCCGCATAGTGGATACTTTACGTCCGTCCGCCCGGGATTGAAATCCCGGGCGGAGCAGGTCTCATCCTACGGCAGTATGCAGGCACACCGGCAATTCACCAGCGTGCATATCCCGTGCTGCGCCGTACACGAGTCGCAGAAGTTCGGCGGGCAGGTGATGATGCAGGCCTGGACGGGAGCCGGCGCGCTCCCCACGAGCGCGGCGGCCAGCAGCAGGAACAGGGCGAGAGCGAGCTTTCTGAGCTTCAAGAGGGTTCCTTTCCGGGCCACGAAAGCGCTTCAGGCCCAAGAAAGAGGTGCGCCGGCGGCGGCGAAACGCGCCGGGCATTTCCATTCCACTCCATTCCGCGCTTTTTGTTGTCTGAGCTTTCAAGGAGATGGCAGCAACTCCTGCTTTCCTGTCTGTGGGTTGAGCCAAGACACTTGGCTTCCTGGGAGCAGCTTCTGAGGAAAGATGGCCAGTACCTGATGGTAGGGTGCTTTGGCCGACAACGCCTTGAATCCTTCCAGTTTCGGTACCCCGTAGAGAGCCGCTCCCAGATCCTGGGTTGGCGCGATCCCGGTTGGAGCTTTTATTGTGGTACCGGGGCCACGGAGCTCATAACCGATCCAATCTCCAGTGAGCTCCTGGGCTGTAGTATCCAAGAGGGCCTGAGAAGATGGAGAGGTCAGATCCGCCACGTGCTGGAGTGAGACCCGGACGTTCAGGACGCCCCAGGTGCTGCGAGGATGCGGCACCACTCCTCCGGGTGTTGTTGGAGAGCCTAGAAGAGCCTGGACCTCGAGCAGAGCGACGAGATGATTTTCGGCCAGATATAGGATCTCGAATCCCGGAGAAGCAGGGCTCGCACCGCTGAAGCGGCTCGGGATCGTGCTCGTATGCCGGGTCGAGAGAGCGGTCGGGAGGAAGTGCGTTTGAAGGGCCCGGTACCAAGTTCCACTCTCCGGAGCCAGGGCAACGCCACCGGCTGAAGCGGAGAAGGAGGCCCTCACGTGATCATGCCGTGCTTGACGTTCTGGACCAGATTATGGAGGATCTCACGCCCCTTGTCGGAACCCAGAAGGGCTCGTGGGGGCTGGCCACCCAGGCGGTCATTTGGCGTATCGAGCCAAGCCTCTGGGTGAAGGACGATTTCGGCGATCTCGCTTAGAAGCGAATCGTGCTCATCATCCCATGCCCGCGCGTGAGCTCGTTGCGACATGATGACATTCTAGCAGAGGAGCGGAGCTGTCTCAAGAGCCTGGCATTTCCGCTCACGGATTCCTGTTTTCTCAAGAGGCCATGCCGGACCACGAACAGCTCGCAGAACGCATCCGGGCCCTGCCCGACCGCCCCGGCATCTACATCTTCAAGGATGCCGAGGGGAAGGTCCTGTACGTCGGCAAGGCGAAGTCCCTGCGCAAGCGGGCGTCGTCGTATCTGGCGCGCGACCATGAGCCGCGGCTGGCCGCGATGGTCGCCGAGGCGGTGGACCTGGAGTACGTGGTCACCGACTCCGAGTCCGAGGCGCTCCTCCTCGAGAACAACTGGATCAAGCGCCAGCGCCCCCGCTACAACGTCCTGCTGCGGGACGACAAGACCTACCCCTACCTGAAGCTGACGATGCGGGACGAGTACCCCCGCATCGCCTTCACCCGCCGGATCTCCAACGACGGCGCCGAGTATTTCGGCCCCTTCCTGCCCGGCGGCCTCGCCCGCAAGGCGATCAAGCTGGTGCAGAAGCTCTTCCGGGTGCGCGTCTGCCGGATCGAGGTGGACGGCTCCTGGGCCCGCCCCTGCCTCTACTACGACATGCACCGCTGCCTGGGCCCCTGCGTGGCGAAGCTCACCACGAAGCAGGCCTACGACGAGGCGGTGGAGCAGGCGCGGCTGTTCCTCTCCGGCCGGACCGATCCGCTGCTGAAGACGATCAAGCGGGAGATGTGGGAGGCCGCCGAGGCCATGGACTACGAGCGCGCGGCCCAGCTCCGCGACACCCTGAACGAGGTCGAGGCGGTGAGCCAGCGGCGCAAGCTCTCCTCGGTGGACGAGGAGGACCTCGACGTCTACGGGGTCCACATCTCGGGCGGCAACGCGGCCGTGGTCTCCCTGATCATGCGCGAGGGGCAGGTGCTCGACCGCCGGGAGCTGTTCTGGGAGGGGGTGGGGCACATCTCGCCGGAGCTCCTGCTCTCCGAGGTGCTCCCCCAGATCTACGACCGCACGACGTTCATCCCCAAGGAGATCCACCTGCCGGTACCGATCGAGGGGGAGGAGGCGCTGGTCGACTGGCTGTCGGAGAAGAAGGACGAGCGGGTCTATCTGCGGCTGCCGTCGCGGGGCCCGAAGGCCGAGCGGGTGAAGCTCGCCATGCACAACGCCGAGCTGGCCCACAAGCGCCGCTTCCGGGCGGGTGGAGTCGAATCCCCCGGCGCCACCTCCCTGGAGAGGCATCTCGATCTCTCCGAGCCGCCGCGGCGGATCGAGGGGTTCGACATCTCCCACTTCCAGGGGGGAGAGACGGTGGCCTCGATGGTGGTCTGGGAGGAGGGGAAGATGCGGAAGGGGGAGTACCGCTCCTTCAACATCAAGGATCTCACCCAGCCGGACGATTTCGCGTCGATGCGCCAGGCGGTGGAGCGGCGCTACCGGCGGGTGCTGGAGGAGGTCGGCGCCATGCCGGACCTGATCCTGATCGACGGCGGCATCGGGCAGCTCAACGCCGCGCTGGGAGCGCTGGCCGAGCTGGGGGTGGAGGAGACGTCGATCGTCTCGCTGGCCAAGCGGGAGGAGGAGATCTACGTCCCCGGCGTGCCGGAGCCGCTCCGGCTGCGGAGGGACGATGCCGGCCTGCGGCTGCTCCAGGAGATCCGCGACGAGGCCCACCGCTTCGCCGTCTCCCGCCACCGCGCGCGCCGCTCGGCCCGCACTCTCCACAGCCGCCTCGACGAGCTGGCCGGCGTCGGCCCGCGGCGCCGCAAGCTGCTGATCCAGACCTTCGGCAGCGTTCAGGGGGTGCGCGAGGCGCGGCTGGAGGATCTGCAGAACGTGCTCGGGAGCCTCCTGGGGCGGAAGATTTATGCGCAGCTCCATGAGGAATCCGAAGCTCCCGCGGTGGAGACCCCTGCGCCGGAGGTCTGAGGAGGCCGGAGCGTTGGCCCTCATCACCCCGGCCCTCTTCTCCCCGTCTCCCCCCCGCCGGCCGGGAGAAGAGGGAGAAATAAGCTTGTCTAGATTCAAGCCCCCTCTCTCCCGTCAGGGTGGGGGGAGGCGGGGAGAGAGGGGGTTGGGGGAGTGAGGGCCTCCGGCCTCCTCACTCTCTTCATCACGTAGATCAACTGATCGTTCCCCCGGAAGAAGCCCGGGGAGTTGCTGGTGGCGACGGATCCGTACTTCGCCACGATCTGATAGTGGGCCAGGATCCAGTTGAGGGTGTCGGGGGGGATCTTGTTCTTGCCATTGCGGCGCAGAATGCTGCCCATCACCAGATAGTGATCGTGGCATCCGATCACCCGCTCCTGCGCATTCTCCCAGACCCGGACCTGGACCTTGGCCGGCAGCGTGTCGAGCCTTGACGGCAGGAAGGCGAGCTCGCGCAGGAAGAGCACGCGGTCGGTGGGTTTCACCTGTCCGGCGAGCCAGCGGACCGCCTTCTCGCGGGTGTCCACGAGGGCGAGCTGGAAGGAGTCGTACTCGTAGAGCGTCGGGACGAAGAGGAGGACGGCCAGCGCCGCGGCGGCGAGGTCGAGCCAGAGGCGGCGGGAGGTCGCTTCGCGCAGCCGGGCGTAGAGCAGGGCCACGGCGGCGCAGGCCAGCGGCACGAGCGCCAGCAGGTTGCGGAACGCCCGGAACTGGTAGGGGGCCACCAGCAGGCCGGTGGCGACGCCGAAGAGGAGCCAGGACGCGACCGCGCCTCGCCAGCGACGGTCCCGCAGGCCCACGGCGAGCCCGGCCACGGTCAGCAGGAGGAAGACGATCCCGAGCTCGGGGTGGGAGGTCGGCAGGGACCATTCCGCCCGGTGGACCGCCTGGTCCCAGTAGGAGCCGGCCTCCTGGGAGCCGTAGATGGCATCCATGTCGTGCAGGCCCTGGAGCACGTCCCGCGTGCGCAGCGCCAGGGCCGGCATGGCGAGGAGCAGGGCCAGGATCGACGCGGCTCCCGTCAGGATCAGCCGGCGGAGCCTCTCCAGCCAGGGCGCCGGCGCGAGCAGGACGGCCAGCGCCACGGAGAGGCAGACGAGGGCCGCCGGATATTTGGTGGCTCCCGCGAGCCCCGCCATCAACCCTGCCAGAATCGCGTCGCGCCGCGGATGCCCGGCCGCGCGGGCCCGTTCGGCGAAGAACAGCGCGGCGAGGACGAAGAAGGCCGCCAGCGGATTGACGTTGACGATCGAGCTGCGCATCACCAGAGACGGGACCAGGGCCGCCAGCCAGGCCGCGAAGAGGCCCGCCGCGGGGCCGGCCAGGCGCCGGACCAGCAGGCCGGTCAGGACGACGATCCCCAGCGAGAACGCCAGCGTCACCAGGCGGCCGAGGACGATCAGCGCGGCGGGCTCCACGATGTCGTAGTACTCCGGAGGCGAGGGGGAGAGGTCGTCGAAGAGCGGATGGC
>DASXJP010000153.1:0-8180 GCA_036497345.1 Thermoanaerobaculia bacterium | reverse complement strand
TCACGGGACCCTAGAGCCCTTGCGCTTCGCTAGCACTTCGCCTCCATCAGGCTGTGCAGGGGACTTTCACCCCCAAGCTGTTGAACATGCTCGACACACTATGCCTGCGCCCCTGCGGGGCTGGCTTTCGAGACACCCTCTTACAGCCGCCAGATCTGCCAAGCCGAGCATGATTTGGAGACCGTCATCCTTTGTCTTGGAGGCGACGCGGTGAAGATCCTCCTCCAGAGCGGCAACGCGGTGTTCAGCGCCCGCTCCAAAGACCGGGCCCGGCTCGCCGAAGCTTCAGTCCTTGAACAACTCAGACTCTTCACCCAGCTTCAAGTCCGTAGACACGAAGAGGCCCGTCGAGGGAGGACGGCGGTTGGTGTAATACCGAGATGCGACGACGCGAAGCCCTTTCCGGATCAGGTCGGAAGCTGACAGCCCGTCTTCGCGTGCCCTGGCGAGAGCTTGCGCGTCCTCGGGATCCAATCGTACGGTCGTGGTGAGCATGCGTGCCATACAGTCACTGTACACCGATTCTGGAACTGTAGGGGGCTCATCGCAGCGGTCGGGCGCCAGGGTCCTCGGCGTCAAGGCGATCCTGGCCCTAAGTACTCCTCAAGGAGGGAGCGATGGGGTACTTGCCGCTTGACAGCCCTGTCTTCTAGGGATAAATTTAGTGTCTAACTGGCGAATTTCAAGGTGGTTGAATATGGCAACTCCGCAATGTCCAAGCTGCCAGGGCGATTCTTACGAGACGGCGTGGGACAACTTAACTAGTAGTGAAAGAGGGATTGCTGGTTATTCAATGCATCGAGCACAGATGCCAAGTACCCCACACATGGCTATGCTTAAGACTGTTCTCTTGGGCCTTTCCATAGGGTCTAAATGGGCCTTCTCGAAGGTTTACATATGCAAAAAGTGCCATCATAAATGGCGAGCTTGGTTTTAAAAGGGGTTTGAATTGTGTCCCGCCGTTCCCCCGGCCCGCAGCGCAGCACCAGCTAACTAAAGGGGGCGGGAGTCCTCGCTAACGAGCAGGCGCCGCCGCCCGGTCGTGCCAAGCGGCGACGAAGGCTGCCCGTACGCTGTACTACGAGATCTACGCGGAATTCGTGAGCGCCTTCCGGGCGGCGGCCGAAGCACTCCGGCAGGGTCGCCGCGATGTGCCTTTCCCCGTCGGCAGACTCCCCTTCGTGACAAGCTGATCGCGGCAAGCCGGCCCTTTGACAGCCTCACCGCCCGCCGGAGGGCGATTCGGACGAGCGCCGCGGCTCGCCTTGTTGAAGGTGTACCTGAAAGGTCCGCGAAACCCGGTTTCGAGGCCTGAGCTCGCCTTAAGGCTATCAGGATTCATGCCTGGTAGGGCTCCAGCCGGGCTCGGGTTTCCAGAAGTCCCGGGCACTGTTCTCCTCTAGATCGCACCCCGGGTGAAGTCCTGCCCCGGAGGAGTCTCCTCGGTCAGAGGCCGTTGCAAAAGCGCTCCAGATGAGGCTGGCAGACGCTCTTTGCAACGATAGGAATCTCTCTTTAGCTATGTGTTGATAGATATCCTAGGTCCATCTCTGCCTGCTCTAGAAAACTCCGATCCACAATGCAACGCCGCTTACTTAATTTCCTTTGCTCGTCAGGCCAGGTGATCTCCAAAGTCTCATCTAGATGCTCTCTGATCAGGGCCAATCGAATAGCTGTATGAATTGAAGCTCTGACGGTCGACAGCTTGAGAAACTCGGAAAAACTATCTGATTCTACTGTAAAAGGAAGTCTCAACTGCCGTCCTAGGAAGAAGGTCTCTGAGTACAGTACAACCACTGAATAGCCTAGCTCTTGGTCGGCTTTGAAGTCAACTTTTTCGAGGAGCAGGCGCCGAAGAAATGGAGAAGTAAAGCTAACCAGATTTGACGATGACTCGCTGGCGATTGCGGAATCTATTACCACGCAAAAATAACGCGCTGAATCCGATGACATAGCAGTGGCTAGGGCCATCTCGTTTGGCAGAGATAAGGATAGGTTTTTCGGGTATGACGGCAAACGCAGAACAAACTCAGCGGCCAAGTACTCTTGGATCGCCTTATGGGCAAACTCATAAACCTCGAAAGCTACCTCAACTATCAGACCTGTATGAGACTCGATCTCCCTAACAACCTGGCGCGCATGGGTTTTAGGTAAGCCAAACGACTCACATACTTTAATATATGCTTCCTCCAAATGTCGGTGCTCAAAAACTCCCCGGCGAGCTTTGACTGTCAGATGAAAGGCTATTGCTCTGAGGAACTCTTCTTTGCGATCGGTCTCGAACGAGGCATAGGCCGAAGGTCTCTGAATAGATCGCTGTTCGTCCCACTCCTCAAGAAGTAATCGAACTATCTTTCTGTATACGGTTCTTGGCTTTTCTGGGACACTGCCAGTCCGCTCGTATATTGCGCAGAGGTGTGCGAGCGTAAGCGGCAGAACTTCCGAGCCGCCGTAAGGCGTCTCGCGTACTTGCTTGAGGAATTCTTCCGCTGCTGTCTCATCGAGCCACTTTCTCGCAAACAGTCTAAGTTGATTGTCAGAGAGAGGCTCAAGGACAAGCACTTCAGCGTTATCAAAGCTATACGTAAAGTCACCTGCTCGACAGGTTATGATAATGTTGAATCGACGGGAGTTGAGAAGGAGTTGGCGAAGTTCACGGACGACCCGTTCCCTTGCTCCTGGATGCAGTTCATCCAGACCGTCTAACAGGAGTCTCGCCTCCATGTTGTCGAGATACTGTGAGACGATGCGAAGCCTCAAATTCTCTCTGGCTTCCGTGTCGAGACTTTCATCATACTTGAGGGTAACGCCTAATAGATCAAGAATCGCCCCTGCCAGTGACATGGCGGAGCCAAGGTCCCTCAGTCGAACGAGAATTGGATAACCACTTTCTTTGTGCTTAGCAGGATCCTCTATTAGGCCCATTGCAATTCTTTTAAGGGATGTAGTCTTTCCTGCACCAGGGTCACCGAGGATTACATAGTTCCTGTGTTCTCGCAGTAAATCGGAAACTCGACGTCGCCTCTCCTGCCGATTTCTCTGGCGGGTAGGTAGATAGCCAAGTTCGAGATCCAGATCGACAAAGCTGTCTTCTAGTGTTCGAGTGCCACGAAGATCCCGAAAGGAAATCTGGTTGGCCCAATTTGCGATTGATGTTAGGTGGAGAGAAAGAGCTTCCGAGTGGTCACCGGCTTCGATTTCTGTTTTCCCTGCAGAACCAAGAGTAATCCGCTTTGAAAGTGCTTCCGCGCCAGCCTTGGCAAGCGTTGCAATAACGGGCCCTGCTATTGTTTCAAAAATATGTCACCTCCAGCTGGCATCACTCTCTACGCATAACAGCCTAGCTTAACTTCATCGTCCCAACCAGAATGCATATCGTCGGTCTTTCTAGCTTGTCGTCGAGAGATGTAGAGAAATACGCATGTCTTTTATCGTCAGCAGTTTACCATTTTACCCCTGTAGCCAGTGGCCGTCAAACTTGGAGGCCCGCCTGACGTAGAAGCGACCCGGTTTGCCTGCTCCGTGGCTCGCTATTGTCCTGCGGCCCCTGGACGGATAGGCCCAGAGGGGCTAGCATCTTGTCCAAATTGAAGTTGTCGGACGGATAAGCGCCCGTCGCCTTCCGAGCCGCCGATGCCTTCCAGGGCCGAGCCCAGGATGGTAGAATGCTCCAGGCAGGCTTGATCCACCTGGAGAACCTCCCGCGAAGCCATCCCGGTTCCAGCTTTAGCCTTCCGCATCCCTGATTTTCTTGCCCGGGGCTCTTGATGTCCGTCCCGCCGCGAAAACAACGGTCCCCGACGCGGCAATTGACGCGCCCGACGCCTCGCGAACGAATCCGAACGGCTGAATTGCTTTCCCGACGGCCAAAAAGGCTTCCCGAACGCACGAGTGGTCCAGGATGGCAGCGCAGGAGCGTATTCAGGGCGTCGGGGAACGTATTCGCGCCGCCGGGTTTCCTGGATGGCCGTCCGGATCGCAATTCGGGGGGCTCGGGTTCGTTGGATGGCCGTCCGGGAGCGCTCGAATTCCATCGGGGAGCTCAAAAACGGGACTGGGAGCTCTCAAATCGGATCCGGGCGGCTCCCGAGTCGGGAGGGTACAGGGTGAGGGCTCCGATCTCGCCTGACCCGGCAATACCCTAAACCCTGTGGGCTAAAATAGAGTCTCACCAAGCAGCACCAACCCAGGAGACGCCGATGCGCCAGCCCATCGAGGAACGGTTTACCGCCAGCGACGGCACGGAGCTGTTCTACCGCCGCTGGCCCGTGGTCGCTTCGGGTGAGCCGCGGGGGGCGGTCCTGCTCTTCCATCGCGGCCATGAGCACTCGGGACGCCTCCAGGAGGTGGTCGACGGTCTCGACCTCCCCGGCTTCGAGATGTTCGCCTGGGATGCCCGCGGCCATGGCCGCTCCCCCGGCGAGCGTGGATGGGCCGCCCATTTCGGCGTCCTGGCCCACGACGCCGACGCCTTCCTGCGCCACCTCGGCACCGCCCATGGCTACGCGCCGGAGGAGGTTGCCGTGGTGGCCCAGAGCGTGGGCGCGGTGACCGCCGCCGCCTGGCTGCACGACTTCGCGCCGCGGGTGCGCTGCGCCGTGCTCGCCGCGCCCGCCTTCCAGGTGAAGCTCTACGTGCCGTTCGCCATCCCCGGCCTGCGGGTGCTGCGGAAGGTCAAGGACCCCTCCTACCTGCAATCCTACGTGAAGGCGAAGTTCCTCACCCACGATCCGGCGCGCATCGCCAGCTACCAGTCCGATCCCCTGATCAGCCGCGCCATCGCCGTCAACGTGCTGATCGACCTGTTCGACACCTCGCAGCGGGTGATCGCCGACGCCGCGGCCATCCAGGTGCCGGTGCAGGTGCTGGCCTCCGGGTCCGACTTCGTGGTGAGGAAGGGGCCGCAGCGGCGGTTTTTCACCCGGCTGGGCTCCAGGGACAAGGAATTCCACGAATTCCCCGGCTTCTATCACGACACCCTGGGCGAGAAGGACCGCCATCTGCCGCTCGGCAAGGCGCGCGACTTCATCCTGCGGCAATTCGCGGCTCCGCCGGCCCTTCCCTCGCTCCTGGACGCCGACCAGCGCGGCTATACCCGCGACGAGCTCGACCGGCTGCGCGGGCCCGCGGCGCCGCTCGCCGGTCTGGGGTTCGCCGTCACCCGGGGAGCGCTCGGCTCGCTGGGCCGGCTCTCGGACGGCATCCGGCTGGGCCTCACGACCGGCTTCGATTCCGGCAGCACCCTCGACTACATCTACCGCGATCACCCGCCGCGCCGACCGCGTCGTCCTCTTCTGGGCCTACCTGACGATTCCCCTTCAATACCTCTGGATCGGCATGCACTGGTACGGGATGTTTATCATTTTCATCCCGGTCTTCGCCTTCCTCCTCCTGCCCATGCACATGACGCTGATCGGCGAGACCAGCGGCTTCCTGCGCGCCGCCGGCAGCCTCCACTGGGGGCTGATGACCATGGTCTTCGCGCTCAGCCACGTCGCCTTCCTGCTGGTGCTGCCGGCGGCGGTCAACCCGCAGCATGGCGGCGGCCCGGGGCTGGTGCTCTACCTGCTCTTCCTCACCGAATTCAACGACGTCGCGCAATACATCTGGGGGCGCACGCTGGGCCGCCACAAGGCCATCCCCAAGGTGAGCCCCGGGAAGACCCTGGAGGGGCTGCTGGGCGGCGTCGCCACCACCCTCGTGCTCGCCTGGCTGCTGGCGCCGCGTCTGACGCCGCTGACGCCGGGAGAATCGATCCTCGCCGGCGCCATCATCGGCTTCGGCGGCTTCGTGGGCGACGTGGTGATGTCGGCCGTGAAGCGCGACCTGGGGCTCAAGGACAGCGGCACCCTGCTGCCCGGCCACGGCGGCGTCCTCGACCGCATCGACAGCCTCCTCTACACGGCGCCGCTCTTCTTCCACTTCGTCTGGTATCTGCACGGGACGATGATCACCCGCCTGGGGAATTGATCATGAATCGGCTCCTGCGCTTCGTCTTCTTCCGGCTGGTGGTGCGGCCGGTGGTGGGGATCGCGCTGGGAGTCACCGTCCGCCACCGGGAGCGGCTGCCGGCGAAGGGCCCCGCGGTGCTGGTGGCCAACCACAACAGCCACCTGGACACCATGGTGCTGATGACCCTGCTGCCGCCGCGCCTGCTGCCCAAGGTGCGGCCGGTGGCGGCGGAGGACTACTTCCTCAAGAACCGGCTGCTGTCCTGGTTCTCCCTGCGGATCATCGGCATCCTGCCCATCGTGCGCGGCGGCGGGAAAAGCAGTGATCCATTGGCGGTCGTCCATGAAGCCCTGGCGCGCGGCGAGATCGTGATCCTTTTCCCGGAAGGCTCGCGCGGCGAGCCCGAGCGGCTCTCCGAATTCAAGAGCGGCGTCGCCCACCTGGCCCGCGCCCATCCGGAGGTGCCGGTGATCCCCGCCTTTCTCCACGGCCTGGGCAAATCCTTACCCAAAGGGTCGGCCGTCTTCGTCCCCTTCTGCTGCGACGTCGTGATCGGCGAGCCCATCCCCTGGCAGGAGGACCGCAAGCTCTACATGCAGGAGCTGCGCGAGCGGATGAGCGCCCTCGCCGGCGAGGTCCAGCTCACGGCGTGGGAGTGAGGCGGCTCGGCCTGGCGCGCCACGGCGGCGGATCGGTGACCGGGAGCCGGACAACAGGTCTATACTGGGTCAAAACAGGAGGTCGATCCCATGCGAGCTTCGCGATCCGCGACGATGGCTTTTGGGTTGTTGATCCTGGCCGGCGCGTGCCTGGAGCCCGCGCGGGCAACCATGACGCAGATCTGCAACTGGAACGCGGACCAGGTGATGATGATGCCCGTGGTGATGGATTTTCACAGCCCGCCGTCGGGAACCTCCCAGATCGCATTCATCAGCTTTCACAACAATAGCGCGCACTCCGGAGGCGTGCTCCGGATCATCGACGACCAGTGTGCTCAGGTCGCCCAGTTTCCCGATCCCAACTGCACGGTCCCCATTCCGCCCTCCTGTCCCGCGGGCCTCAACCTGGCCGTGAATCCTCACCTGGAGCCCAGCTCGGGGCTCGCGGCGGGCAGGCTCGACAACGCCACCACCGACGTCGACATCGTCGGCGTGCTCGACACCAACAAACAGATCATCGACTTCACCCTCGTCAACGGTTGTCTGCGGCCGAAGTGGTGCAGCCAGGTGCTCGGCCCGGGGAACCTGATCGGCGGGACCTCGGCGCCCGCCATCGCCCAACTCGACAATCCGAACCTGCCGCAGGCCCAGCAGAACGAGATCGTCATCGACAACAAGGTCTTCAATTTCAACGGTTCGCTGCGCTACGGGGGCGCGGCTCCGCGGTCGCGCACCGCCATCGTCACGACGCGGCTGCCGTCGAGCACGCTGCCCGTGGTGATCACCGGCAGAGGCCTCTACCGGTCTTCGTCGCCCAACGTCTGGACGGGCTCCCTGGCCTGGCAGAACGCTTCGGTGACGAGCTCGGCCCTCGTCTATCCGGCGGTCGCGGAGCTCGACGCGACCTCCCCCGGGCCCGAGATCGTCGTCACGGACACCCTGGCGACCCGGCTGCGCGTTCTCTCCTCCGCCGGCGCGCAGTTGGCCTCCGCGGCGCTCCCCAACCCCGGCGCCAGCAACTGCGGCGGTCCGCCGATGATCGGCAACATCGGCTTCCCGGTGATCGGCGTGGCGAGCTGTACCCGCTATACGCTGTACCGGTACTCCCCGGGCGTCCTGACGCAATTGTGGACGCAACCGATCAGTGATCCCTCCGGCCAGACCACCTCCACCTTCTACGTCACCCCCATCGGCAACCTGATCTATTACGGCGACGCCTTCAATCTGCGGATCTTCAACGCGGCGAACGGCGCCGTGCTGCAGACGCTGCCGAACACGAGCGCCACAGCCCTCGAGGGCCCGGTCATCGCCTCGCTCAAGGCCGCCCAGCCGTTGAGCCGGGTGATCGTGGCCGCCACCGATTACCAGGGCGGCGGGGGCCAGCGGGGGATCCGCATCTTCAGCGATCCCTGGCTGGGCGTCACGCGCGGCACCTGGAACCAGCACACCTATCATCTGACCAACGTCACCAGCAGCTCCGGCAACATCCCCGTCCTCGAGGTGCCCAACTGGATCAACGCCAATCACAACACCTACCGGGTGCAGTGGCCGTGACCTGAATCCACGTTC
>DASXJP010000152.1:0-12156 GCA_036497345.1 Thermoanaerobaculia bacterium | reverse complement strand
CTCCTGCCGGTGCTGGAAGAGCAGCCGGACCTGGAGCGGGTGGTGGCGCGGTTGGCGGAGAAGGTGTAGCACGGACAGACACGGACAGGCACGGACTGCAAACCCAACACGGGGTGGGGCATCCTGAATATTACCCGCGCTTCGGCTTCGTACCGGCGAGTCGAAAGGGGCTCCGGTGCGAGTATCCGGTGCCTGACGAGGTGTTCATGGTGGCGGAGCTCAGGCCGAATGCGTTATCGGGGCAGGGCCTGGTGAAGTACCGTCCTGAGCTTCGCGGGGTGTGACGAGGCAGCGGACGCGCACCCAGCAGGCCACCGGGACGGCTCATCTTGATGATCCCCCCGCGTCCTGAAACCCGCCGCCGGGGCGCCCCGTAAGGGTGCTCATGGACGATCGACCCCTGCCGCGCTGGATCTGGGCTTCCATCCTGGTTGGAGCGGGCTTCTTCATCGTCGCCCTTCTGGTGTCCGCGATCTTCGATCCGACCATCCGCGTGCTCCACATCCTACAGGCGTTGATCTATATCGCCGTGATCGTGCTGGCCCGGCGGAACAGCGCGTGGGGTTTCGGCGCGGGCTTTACCATCTCCCTGGTCTGGAATTACGTCAACCTCTTCGTGACCACGTTCATCGCCGCCGGCCTCCACCAGCTTTCGGTGTTGCTGCACACGGGGAGGATCGAGCGGCCCGACCTGCTGATCGCCGTCGTCGCCGGCGGTGGCCATTTTCTGCTCCTCGCCGGCTGCCTGGCAGGGTTCCTGCGCCTTCGCCCGGGCGGCCGGCAATGGGCGCGATTCGTCGCCGGGGGTGTCGTTGCCGTCCTCTACTTCGCGGCCATCATCGTCACGACCGGCCCGCAGTACGTTCATCTGTTCAAGCGGGTCTTCCACATCGCCGGTCTGGTAGGAGCCGGCGTGCCGGAAAACCTGGAGACAAGGACATAAAGGCAACAAGGACGCCAAGGACATCAAGGGCCACGAAGCGCTGAGATCGGCACTTTGGGTCCTTGTGGTCCTTGAAGTCCTTTACGTCCTTGCTCTGCTTTTTTCCCCTCTCAGCGGAACCAGCGCAGACCGTGCTAGGCTTCAGAGATTCTTGACGGAAGGAGCGCGCCTCTCGCCGCCGCCGGCGGCAGAACCGTTCCGCGGGACGAGCCTTCCGTTCCGCGGCAGGCTCCTCGCGCCGCGCCAGGAGGTTGAGCCGTTCCGCGGAGCGAGCCTTCGGCTCCGCGGGATACGCCTGTCGCCGAGCCCGGCCGTTGGTCCGTTCCGCGGGGCGAGCCTTCGGCTCCGCGGTCTACGCCTGCCGCCGAGCCCGGCCGTTGAGCCACTCCGCGGAACGGGCCTTGCGTCTGGCGGTAGGAGCCTCTCGCCGGGGCTGGCAGTCGAGCGGTTGCGCGGTACGAGCCGGCCGCTCCGCGGTACGAGCCTCTCGCCGGGCTCTGAAGCCCAACCGCTCCGCGGAACGAGCCAGGCATTCCGCGGAACGAGCCTCTCGCCCGAGGCGCCCGTAAACCGTTCAAGCGCCTTCCATCCTGGCTGGCTTTCGAGACACCCTCTGGGCGGGGGGCGCAAAAACAGGGCGGCGCCCTCGCGGCCGCCGCCCAGCGCGATGTGGGTGAGCCTTACGGCTCAACAACAGGCACGGTCCAGATCTCTTCCTTGCCGCCGCCGCGGCGGTCGGTCCAAGAGGGGAAGATCTTGCCGGCGAAGATCGACAGGCTGTTGTAGTCGCCGTACTGGTTGCCGGAGTCGGCGCCAGCGACCGCCTCGTTGGTGGCGGCGGTGGTGAGCTTGACGGCGGCGCTCCAGGTGGCGCCGTTGTCGGCCGAGGTCTGGTACCAGACGTTGGTGGTCTTGCGGGTGGAATCGCCGACCGTGTCGTAATAGATCACCGCGATGCGACCGGTGGTGTCGTCGACGCCCAGCCACTGGTTGAACTGATCGTTGAGCGACGCCTGGTTGTTGATCATCACCGGTGCTCCCCAGGTGGCGCCGCCGTCGGTGGAGCGGCCGACCCAGATACGGGTCTTGCAGGTGGAGGCGGCGTTGGTGCCCGGCTCGTTGGCCGGGGCGGTGCAGCCGGAAGCGCCGGTCAAGTCGGTCCAGGAGGCGTAGACGTTGTTCACCGTGGCCGTGCGGTAGGCGGCGCCGGCGACGTAGATCAGGGCGCGGCGGCTGGCCATCGCCGGGACGCCGATGTCATAGCTGTCCTTGCTGGTGGCGATGACCACCGGGGTCCCCCAGCTCGCGCCGCCGTTGGTGCTCTTCGCCACCACGATCTTGCTATTGCCGGTGGTCGGCCAGAAGACGAAGGCGTCGCCGTTGGCGTTGCTCCACAGGGAGCAGCCGATGGCCGTGCCGGTGCTCTCGGTCTTGCTGACCTGGATCGGCGTGCCCCAGCCGCTGCTGGTGCGGACGTTGGCGTAGGCCGGGTTGCCGTTGTGCCAGCAGGCGTAGATGCGGTCCTTGAACGGCGACGTGGCGCTGTGATCGATCCAGATCAGCTCTTTGTCGGTGTTCTTCTGGGTGCCCGAGAAAGTGTTGTCGAAGACCCAGGTGGCGCCGCTGTCGGTCGACTTGTAGGCGCGCAGCTTCAGGGTGTTCCCCCGGATGCCGATGGTCGCCGACCAGGCGTTGCCGTCCGAGGTCCAGTCGACGGTCGGATCGGAGTGGAAGGAGTCGGTGCTGACCAGCGGCAGGAAGCTCTGGCCCCAGGTGAGGCCGCCGTCGCCGGAGTAGTACTGGGCCTGCTGGCCGGTGCCGCCGATGTTGTTGGAGGCGGCGATGATCTTGAGCGGGTTCAGGTAGTTGATCCGGATGTCCGACTCGCTGCGGGGGACCGTCTGGGCGCCGGAGAGCCGCAGGTTGCCGCCGACGGTGGTCTTCTCGCCGATCACCTTCTCCTCGAAGGCGGCGTCGGGATCGACGCCCGGGGCCCGCCATTCGTCAGCCTCGGAGGGGACCAGGTCCTGGTGCAGCATCATCCACTCCGCCATCTCCTTGAGCACGAGGGGGTAGCCGCCGGTGGGATCGGAGGCGGAGTAGTTGCCCTCCGGGTGCCCCTTGCGCCAGTAGACGCGCAGCCAGAGGGGGATGGGGAGCTTGTCGTGGGCCTCCTCGGCCCGCAGCATCCCGAAGTCCTGGTTGGCCTGGATCAGCTTCTCCAGCGCGGTGCCGGGCTGCACCCGGCTGACCTTGAGCTGTTGGTCGAGGGAGGGCCAGGCGGCGGGCTGCTGGGAGGCGGCGAAAGCGGCGCTGGCGAGGGCAAGGGACAGCGTTGCTATTGCGAGCGAAAACCTGCGCATCAGCAATTCTCCTTCAAAATCCGCAGAAATATAAGAAAAACTCCTCTCGCGAGGAGATAAGGCGAATGCTTGCAATAAGAGTGAGTGCCGGCGGAAAGGAAAAGCGAGCCGCTGGCAGGAGCCTGGAAAGAAAAACGCCCCTCCCCCGCGAGGGGAGGGGCGCCGTCGTGGACGGCTCAGCCGGGACGTCTTAGAAGCAGGACGTCACGGTCACGTCGTCGAGGAACCAGCCGGTGCTCGTGGTCGAGCAGTCGGTGATCGCGGTGAAGCCGATGAACACATTGTGCCCGGCGCAGTTGGCGAGACCGAGCGCCGTGCAGGCGGTGTCGAGGTTCACCGTCGTGCTGGTCATGGAGCTGGAAGCGCCGGTGAAGGCCGACGCTCCGCCGGCACCCGCCGGCGGGCACGCGTTGCTGATCGTGCCGTTGTAGGTGGTGCCGGAGATGATCGCCGAGGCGGGCACGAACTCATAGTTGGTGCCGTCGACGGAGATCGTCAGGGTGCCGCCGTCGAAGCCGCTCTCGTAGCTCCGGCGGTGCCAGAAGGTCAGGCGGTTGGTGGTGGCGCCGGCCGGGATGTTGATGCCGGTCGTGCCATTGGGCTGCGCGAAGGCGAAGCGGTTGTTGCCGTACGCCGAAGTGCAGGTCGAGCCGCCGAAGCGGAAGATGTTGCCGCCGCTGTGGGTGGGCGTGCAAGCCTGGACGCCGCGCCAGTCAACCGCGCTGCCGCCGCTGTTGAAGACGCCGGTGGTCCAGCCGGAGAGGCCGGAGGTGGTGTCGAACGTGTTGCTGTACTGCGTGTGGGTCGTGCAGCCGGTGCAGACCGAGGTGGTCCCCGAGCCTTGAGCCGAGTTGCCCGAGTCACAGGTGCCGTTCGAGGCGGTGACCACGTAGAAGTAGGTCGTGTTGCAGGTCAGGCCGGAATCGGCGAACGAGGTGGTGGTCGAGGTGCCGACCTGGGTGTACGGACCGCCGCTCGTGGTGGAGCGCAAGATCTTGTACGAGGTGGCGCCCGAGGAGGCGGTCCAGGAGACCGTCAGGCCGGTCTGCGTGGCGCCCGAGGTGGCGACGCCCGTCGGGGCCGCCGGCGGCGTGCAGGTGCAGGTCGACGTGGTCGTCGAAGCCTGGGCCGAGTTGCCCGAATCGCACGAGCCGTTGGAGGCGGTGACCACGTAGAAGTAGGCCGTGTTGCAGGTCAGGCCGGAATCGGCGAACGAGGTGGTGGTGGAGGTGCCGACCTGGCTGTACGGACCGCCGCTCGTGGTGGAGCGGAAGATCTTGTACGAGGTGGCGCCCGAGGAGGCGGTCCAGGAGACCGTCGCCGTGGTCGTGCCGGTGGCCGTGGCGGTGACGCCGGTGGGCGCCGCCGGCGGCGTGCAGGTGCCGGGCGTCGGGGTGACCGAGACGCAGGTCGACGGGAGCGAGGCGCAGGCCTCGTTGCCGCTCGGGAAGGCGGTCACCTGGTAGAAGTAGGTCAGGCCGTTGGCCACGTTGGGATCGCTGAACGTGGTGCCGGTCTGGCCGGTGACGAGCTTGGTGAAGCCGGCGTTGCAGCCGGTCTCGTTGCGGAACACGTCGTAGGTCGCCGAGCCCGACGCCGTCCAGGAGAGCGAGGCCGAGTTGTTGCCGGGGGTGGCGGAGAACGACGCCGGCGAGGCCGGCGGCGTGCAGCCGGCGAACGTCGTCGAGGCGCCGGTGTCGGTGGTGCAGGCGATGAGGTGCCGGTTGAACGCCGCGAACAGGGCGCCGCCGTGCGGCGTGCCGTCGTTCAGGTTGCCGTTGTCATCGTCCACGGCGCGGAACACCTTCCACAGCGAGCCCGCGCTGCAGCCGTTCGACGTGAAGGACGTGCCGGTGGTGCAGGAGAAGGACTTGGTGGCGGTGTTGCGGGAGAGGTACCAGAGGCGGTCCATGATCGTCCACGCCACACCCGTGCCGGGGCTCGGCAGGTCGCGGGCGGCGAGGTCCCACATCGTCTCGGTGGGCACGTACGACTCGCAGTGCACTTCCTTGCCGCAGGGGCCGGTGCCGCCGGAGCCCGCCGGGCAGTGGACACGGATGAAGTTGTCGGCCGTGGCCGGGGTGTTCGAGGTGTGCTTGGCGAAGTCGGCGTCGCGCACGCCCGTGCAGGAGGTGCAGGCGTCGCCGTAGCCCGAGCAGTTGCCGCCCAGGAAGCCGGCGCCCAGGCAGGAGTTGTGGAGGGCGATGAGCGCCGTGGTGTCGCCATAGGACTCGCCGGTGGCGCCGTCGGTGGCGGTGCCGGTGCCGTCGTTCTGGTCGATGCCGTGGCCGAACTCGTGCAGCGACACGCCGGAGATCTCACCGGTGTTGGCGCAGCCGCCGCCCGACTTGAAGAAGTTCAGCGTCGTGCCGTTCCAGTACGCGTTGCAGGTCTGGTTCAGATTGACGTTGACGGTGAGCTGGGTGTTGATCCAGGTGTTGCTCGGCAGCCAGCCGCGGACCACTTCCTTGATCCGGTTGACCTGGTAGAACTGCTCGCGCGAGGAGTGCGTGTTACCCGCGCCGCCGTGGCCCGGCGTCACGCAGTCGGTGCCGGTGGAGGTGCCGTAGGCGATGTTGCCCGAGCCGTCCGACGCCTGGGAGATCGCGCCGCAGGTGTCGGTGAGCTTGACGTACGTGCCGGAGAGGTTCGTGGTGACCGCGCTGGTGAAGTTGTAGATACCGCCCGAGTTGGTGGTGGTGGTCCCGGCGGTGAGGTACGGCATCGGCCGCACGATCTCGGAGCCGGTGGTCGGCGAGTTCTGGTAGATGCCGCCGGTGGCCGGCGCGGACACGTACTCGTTGACGTCGGTGAATTCGAGCACCTCGCCGGTGGCGGCGTCGACGCGCGCCCGCCAGGTGCCCATCACGCCGTCGCGATGGAAGACGACCTGCCAGACCTTGGCGATGCCGCGGCCCTTGCCGAATTCATACCCCTCGGCGAACCGCTTGCTGGGCACGGCGGAGGGCAGCAGGTGGAGGCTGCCGTTGTCACGGAAGCTGTCGTTCACCTGGAAGCCGCCGATGTACTTGGCGACGGCGTCCATGGCCTGCCGCTTGGTGAGCCGGGTGGGCGGCACCACGGCGCCGGGGGAGGGCAGGTTCTCCGAGCCGTACTGGATCAGGTTGCCGTTGTTGACGCGGAAGACCACGCGCGCGCCCTCGATCGGCATCCCCTCGCGGACGACGTCGTAGTCCACGAACCAGACGTGGCCGGCCGGCTGGCCCGACCGCCCACGGTTGAGCGCGAGCTCGCTCGGATCGAAGCCGATGAACGACTTGACGCGCGGCATGTAGTCGCGCGCGATGGCGTCCATCACCTCGAGGTCGATCTGCGGCTTGGACTTCAGGAAGCCGCCGAGATCCTTGGTGGTGAGCCGGTTGCCGTGGCCCGGGATCCAGGCCACGTTGCCGCCCTCGGCGAAGGTGACGAGGCCGGTGCGCTTGTCGATCGTGGCGTTCCACTCGGCGTTCGGACCGACGCCGATCTTGTAGGCCTCCCAGCCGTTCTGGAGAGCCTTGTCGGTGACCGCCCGGACGTTGGCGATCGGCTCGATGTCGTCCGGAGCCTGCAGCTTCTCATGCACAAAGGCCAGCGAGGAGAGGACATCATTACCCTGCTTCGCGACCTGGGCCGTCGCCGGGAGAGCGGCGAGGGCGCAAACGATGATGAACAGCGTCAGACGTACCCACAGCGAGACACGAGATTTGGCCATCATTGTCCCCCCTCCTAGGGGACGGGGCGAAAGAGGAGGTACCACACCTCCCGATCCACTGCACGGCCGGCGGGACCCCCCCGCCAGCCGAAATTTGCTTTCAGGCCAGACTTCCGCGACTGCTATACTCGCCTCCGATCCAAGGACCGGAAGAGCTGCGATGTCTTCTCAAAGGCAGGCTGCTGACATGTTGATGTCCGCTAACAAGACTCATGGTGCTCGCCGCGCCAAAAAGCGATCCTCTTTCTCAAGATTGGATACGCTCGCCCTCGCCGCGGCCCTCCTTGCCGCGACCGCCGCGGGCTTCGGCGCCCCCAAACCGCCGGCCCGGCGCGCCCCCAACCTGGTACTGATCACGATGGACACCACCCGCGCCGATCACCTTGGCGCCTGGGGATACCCGCTGGCCCACACCCCCAACCTCGACGCCCTGGCCGCCCGCGGCACCCGCTTCGCCCGCTGCGATACCGCCGCCCCCATCACCTTGCCCAGCCACGCGACGATCCTCACCGGCCTCTTCCCTCCCCGGCACGGGGTGCGCGACAACGGCACCTTCGTGCTGGCGCCGAAGGTCGAGACCCTGGCCGAGCGTCTCGCCGCGCACGGTTACGACACGGCGGCGGTGGTCTCGGCCGTGGTCCTGGCGCGCCGGCAGGGGCTGGACCAAGGCTTCCGCGTCTACGACGATGACCTAGGTACTGGCTATGCTCAGGGAAGCGTGGTATCCGAACGGACGGCGGAAGCTACCACAACAGCGGCGCTGAAAGCAATGGGGGGACTGAAACAACCTTTCTTCCTCTGGGTGCACTACTACGACCCCCACGAGGAGTACCGGCCGCCCACCCGTTTCGCCGACGCCGCCAAGGGGCCCAACCGCCTCTACGACGGCGAGATCGCCTTCATGGACGAGGCTATCGGCGAGCTGCTCAAGAAGCTCCCCAAGGAGACCGACGTGCTGGCGGTGGGGGACCACGGCGAGATGCTGGGCGAGCACGGCGAGGCCACCCACGGCCTGCTGCTCTACCGCGCCGCCCGGCGGGTGCCGCTCCTCCTGGCCGGTCCGGACGTCCCCCCTGGGAAGGTGAGCGACTGCCTGGTGCGCACCGTCGACGTGGCGCCCACCCTCCTCGCCCTGGCGGGACAGAAGCCCACCGGTCTCGACGGCCAGAGCCTGCTGCCAATCGTCTCGTCTGGGGGCTCCGGCGCGAGCTGCTCCCGCGAGACCTACACCGAGAGCTTCCTGCCGTTCTTCGCCTACAAGTGGTACCCCCTGCGCTCGCTGGGGGATGACCGCTTCCTCTATATAAAGGCGCCGAAGAGCAGCCTCTACGACCTGAAGGCGGACCCCGGCGAGAGCCGCGACCTGGCGCCCACGCGGGGGAAGGCGGCGCAGGGGTGGGAGGGGAAGCTGGTGGCGCTCCTGCACGCCCTGGGGGAGAAGCTCGATACCCCAGTGCGGCCCGAGAACGTCCTCTCGGCGGAGCAGCGCCGCGAGCTCGCCAGCCTCGGCTACCTCGGCGGCGTGGCCGAGGGCCCGGTCACCGGCAGCCTGCCCGATCCGCGCGCCATGACCGGCATCGCCCATGACCTCCACGCCGCCACCCAGACCGTGCAGGAGGGGCACTGCGACCAGGCGCTGCCGCGGCTGCAGGCGATCGTCAAAGAGGATCCCCACAACTTCCCGGCCCTGAGCCTCGCCGGCTTCTGCCTGCGGCAGGCCGGCCGTACCGAGTCGGCGCTCAACCTCTTCCAGCGCGCCCAGAAGGAGAACGACCTCAACGCCGTGCCGATCGCGGACGCCGCCGGCTGCCTGCTCGACCTCGGTCGCAAGGCGGAGGCCGAGAAGGAATTCCGCCGCGCCCTGGCCCTCGATCCGGCGCAGGCCGCGGCGGCGAGCGCCCTGGCGCGGATGCTGCGCCAGCGCGGCGACCGCAAGGGGGCGGAAGGAGTGCTCGACACCGCTCTCCGGGCCGGTGCCCACGAGCCCGAGATCTACCTCGAACGGGGAGTGACCCGCGCCGAGGCCGGCAACCTCGACAGCGCCCTGGCCGACTTCCGCGAGGCGGCGCGCCGCGCGCCGGCCAATCCCGTGCCGCTGGAGAACGCGGCCCGCACGGCCTACGACCTCAAGCGGTACCGCGACGCCTCCCTGCTCTACGAGCAGCTCCTGCGCATCGCGCCCAACCGGGGCGATCTCTGGAAGACGGAGGGAGCCATCTATCTCTATGATCTGGAAGACCGCAACGAGGCCCTCCGCTGCTTCCGCCGCGCCCTCCTCCTGGAGACCGATCCTGGTGAGAAGGCCAAGCTGGAGGGATTGGTGAAGGAGCTGGGAGGGTAGCTTGTTGAAAGATTTTCTGCGGAAGATTTCGCTTTTCGTCGATCTCGACGACGCGCAGCTCGAACGTCTGGCGGGCGTGCTGAAGGAGGAGCGCCATCCGGCCTACAAGCTGATCTTCCGCGAGGGGGACGGGGTCGACGCCTTCTACGTCGTGCGCGAGGGGATGGTCACCGTCTTCCGCGACGTGCCGGGCAAGCCGCAGCAGGTGCTGGCGCGGCTGGAGGAGGGGGGCTTCTTCGGCGAGATGGGGCTGCTCAACGACAAGGCCCGCCGCTTCGCCTCGGCCCGCACCGCCGCTCCCACCGTCCTGCTGCGCATGGAGAAGGCCGACCTGATCAAGATCCTCGCCGGCAATCCGGGCCTGGAGCTCAAGTTCCGCGCCGAGGTGATCCGCCGCCACGGCATGAACGTCTCGGCCCTGCTGGGGCTCGCCGGGCAGCGGGACGTCCGCATCCGGCTGGGCGTCGACGCGGTGATGCAGATGGAGGACGGCGCCCATCTGTCGGTCACCCTGGAGAACCTGTCGCTGGGCGGCGTGGGTCTCTCGGGCGTCCCGGAGACCTGGCAGACCGGCCAGGAGGTCCATTTCCGTCTGGGGCTGGCGGGGGAGCCGGGCATCCTCGACGTCCGCGGCACCCTCACCTGGCGCGAGGGGGACACCATCGGCATCGCCTTCTCCTCCGACGCCGCCGGCGAGGCCCTGGTGATCCAAAAGGCGCTGCGGCGCTTCCTGGACGCCCGGCGGTAGGGTGAGCAGGCGCTATGGTCGTGAGCCGACACCGGGAGACCGTCGAGAAAGCGACGGAAGAGGTCGCGCGCAACGTCGTCGAACGGATAACGGACGCGATCGCGGAGAGAAGCTGCGACACCTCGCACGTCGTGCGACCGACGTCACGATCACGATCACCTGCCGCGACCGGACTCTTCGCTGCGTCTTGAACGGGGTTGTCTCCACACGGATCGCCAAAGTCGCGGAGGTGTCGGTTCGCGCGCGGATCCGCACCCAGTGGGTGCATATGTGGCACGATCGATCGGTTGCTCACCAGTGGGTCCGCGAAGATGCCGCCTTGGCCGCTTCGAATCGCGCCGGTCACCATGAGTATCGGTGAGAGGCTCGCCGGATCGTCTCCACGTACTCCGCGCCGATTGCCTGCGCAGGTTGCTTCAGACTGTTGCAAGGACTAGGATCGACGTTATCATTCCTTGATGGAAACGAATCAGGGGCTGGTGCCTTTCAGCATCGCCCGATTGTTGCGGAGGTGGGTTATGTTGCTTTTGAAGGGACGCTGGATAGCTGTGTTGTCACAATCCGTTCTGCTGGTTGCCGGGATGGCCGGCGCCAGTCTCGCCGCGGACGGCCCTCATGCGGGCCCGAACGTTCAGGTCAACGATCCGCAGGAGCTGTTTCCCGCCGGCTTGCAGACCCGTTCCACGACCACGCTCGGAGCCAGCGCCGACGGCCAGCGCCTGCTCGCCGGCTGGGAGGACTTCCGTGGCCAGTGCGGTCCGCCCGCCAATCAGCCCTGCCCGCCCGAGGATCCCTCCGGGATCTCCGGCTTCGGATTCTCGGTGGACGGCGGCATCACCTGGACGGACGGCGGCGCCGTTCCCCCGGTGGGGACCGCCAAGACCTACGGCCACCCCTGGATCGACAACGGGATCTTCGGAGGGCAGGGGGACCACGGCGGCCAGCCCCGCGAGGTCTTCTTCTTGGCCAGCCGGTTGCGGGACGGCACTGTGGGCACGCCCCTGGGCGTCAGTGTCCATCGTGGCCACTTCGCCGCCGGCAACTTCACTCTCGACGACGGCCAGACCATCAATCCTCCCTCCGCCAACGCGGCGTTCACCCGCCCGGCGATCGCCGTGTCCAAGGACGGCAGCGGCGCCGCGTACGTCGTGCTGATCGATTCGATCGGGATCTGCAACATTCAGTTCGCCGGTCTGGGTCAGGTCGAGGTCTACCGCAGCCATGACGGCGGCGACACCTGGCAGGGCCCGGCGGTGGTGAGCCCCGACCCCGCCGAGGTGACCGACCCCGACGACCCCCTGTGCGGCTTGGAAGGTCCGGAGCAGGTCTCTCCGGCGCTGGCGATCGGCCCCAAGGGCGAGGTCTACGTGGTCTGGCAGTACGGTCCCAACTTCCAGACCGACCGGCCGACCGCCTATCTCTCGGCGATCGACTTCTCGCGTTCCCTCAACGCCGGCAAGACGTTCAGCGCGCCGCTGCGGCTGGCCGACATCAATGCCAACCGCAACAACCAGCCGGTCGGCTACGCGAAGAACCGCATGAACGACCAGCCGCGGATCGCCGTGGCCCTCTCCGGCAGGCACCAGGGCCGCGTCTATGTGACGTTCTACCAGCCTGTCCAGACGGTCACCACCGCCAACACCGCGCAGTCTCTGGTCTCCACCCAGATCTTCCTGACCTTCTCGGACGACCGCGGTCAGACCTGGAGCACCCCGAAGACGCTCGGGCCGCCGGTTCCGGCCACGGGGATCAAGCGCTTCTGGCCGACGGTCAGCGTGCGGCCGAACGGCGACGTCGACGTCGTCTATCTCGAGAGCAGGGAGGTCCAGCTCAACCCGAATCCGGCGGTGGTCGGCTGCGACGTGCCGATCGGAGGCGGACCGCGCCGCACCGGTCCGGCGTCCTCGCTGGTCGACACCTACCTGATTCAGTCGGGCGACGGCGGCGAGACCTTTGGCGCCCCGATACGTATCTCCTCGGTGACCTCCAACTGGTGCACGGCGAACTATCATCTCCCCGGCACGACGAACCTCTCGAACTTCGGCG
>DASXJP010000151.1:0-37641 GCA_036497345.1 Thermoanaerobaculia bacterium | reverse complement strand
TCCAGAGGTCTCGTCCTCTCCTCCCTTCCTTAACCGGGAGAAGTGGGGGGCCCTGCGATCAAGGCGCTCCTGGAACGGCAAGTTGTTCCTGAAGTCCTTGTCGTCCTTGCTGTCCTTTGCGTCCTGTGTCTTTCTCCCTCTCCCGGTGAGGGCTCGCCTACTCCTCCCCCGCCACCCGCAACACATACCCCACCCCGCTCACCGTCACCAGATACCGCGGCGCGGCCGCGTCGGCCTCGATCTTCTGGCGGAGGCGGTGGACGAGCTGCTTGAGGAGCTGGCGGTCGCCGGAGCCGCGGGAGCCCCAGACGTGGGCCAGGAGACGCTCGGCGGGCAGGGTGTGGCCGGCGTTGGCGAGCAGGATCTGGAGCAGGCGCAGCTCCAGACGGGTCAGGCGCACCGGCTCGCCGCCCCGGACCGACACGGACTGCAATTCGAGGTCGAGCGAGAAATCGCCGGCCGCCAGCGGCAGCGGCTTCTCCTCCCCCGCCCGGCGCAGCAGGGCGCGCACGCGGGCGAGCAGGGTGCGCGGGCTGAAGGGCTTGGTGAGGTAGTCGTCCGCGCCGAGGTCGAGCGCGTGCACCTGGTCCTCCTCGGCGCTCTTCACCGTCAGCATCATGACCGGCACGCGCGAGGCCGCGCGGATCTTCCGGCAGACCTCCAGCCCCGAGAGGCGCGGCAGATTGATATCGAGGATCACCAGGGCCGGCGACTCGCGCTCGAAGACGTCGAGCGCCGCGATACCGTCTCCCGCCTCGACCACCATGTAGCCGGCCTGCCGCAGGGCGTAGCCGATCAGACTGGAGAGCTCCAGGTCGTCGTCCACCACCAGGATCTTCACGCGGCTGCTTCCTCCTTAGTCCGTTCGATGGGCAGGAGGATCCGCAGGCGCGTCCCCCGGCCGGCGGCGCCGGGCCCGGCTTCGACCGCGCCGCCGTGGCGCTCGACGATCGAGCGCACGATCCAGAGCCCGAGCCCCATGCCGGCCGTCTCCGGCTCCTCCCCCTCACCCGTACGGCGCACGAAGCGGTCGAAGAGCGGACCGGCGGCGGCGGCGTCCGGCAATCCCGGCCCCTCGTCCTCCACCCAGAGAGCGATCCGCGCGCCCTCCACCGCCCCCCCCACCCGCACCACCGAGCCGGGCGGCGCGAATTTGTTGGCGTTGGCGAGGAGGTTCACGAACACCTGCGTCAGGCGCGGCGCGTCGCCGCGGACCTCGGGCAGCGGATAGGGGAGGTCGACCTCGACCTCCTGGCCGCGCTGGGCGAGGAGGGGAGCCGTCATCTCGACCGCCTCCTCGACCACCTCGTCGAGGGCCACGGGGCGGCTGCGGATCGAGCCCTGGCCGGACTCGATGCGCACGCTCTCCAGCAGGTTGTCGATGAGCTGGGTCAGGCGCAGACTCCCGCGTTCCAGCGAGAGCACCAGGTCGTGCGTCCGCGGGTCGCGGCCGGCGGGGTCCTGGAGCAGGCGCTCGCGCAGCAGCTCGATCGAGGCGAGCTGGGCGGAGAGGGGCGTGCGGAATTCGTGCGAGATGTTGGCGAGCACGGCGTCGCGCTGGCGGCGGGCGGCCTCGACGTCGGTCTCGTCGCGCATCACCTGGAACTGCTGGTCCTCGGCGGGCGGGGAGCTGGCGATCACCACGGCCCGGCGGGTGCCGTCCGGCCGCGCCAGGTGCTCGGTGGCGGTGGCGCCGCCGCGGAAGCGGGCGTGGACGATCGGGCAGCTCTCGTCGCACGGCCGCGAGCCGTCGCGGTTGCGGGCGTTGAGCACGTCGCCGCAGAAGCGGCCGATCGCCTCCCTGGGCTCGAGGCCCAGCAGCGCCGCCGCCTGCGGGTTGAGATAGCGGACGCGGCGGTCGCGGTCGACGCTGAACACCCCCTCGGAGATGCCGGTGAGGATCGCCTCCCCCTCGGCCTGGCGGCGGCGCAGCTCCGAGGTGAGCCGAAGGAGGCGGCGGCGCATCTCCTCCATGGTGGCGGCGAGGGTGCCGAGCTCGGCGCCCGGGGCCCGGGCCATCGGGGTCGAGAGGTCGCCGCGGCCGATGCGCTCCGCCGAGGCCGTGAGCGCCTGCACGGGGCGGGTCAGCCGCCGGCTGATCAGGAATCCCGAGAGGGTGGCGAGCGCGGCCACCAGCAGCGAGAGGAGCAAGAGCTCGCGCACCAGCCGGGCCAGCGAAGAGGCCACGGCGTCGCGCGGCAGGGCGGTCTCGACCAGCGCCACGATCTCGCCCGAAGGGGCCCGGAGCGGGCGCACGGAGACGTAGAGCCCCGCCTTTTTGAGGCGACCGGACCCCGGCCGGCCCGAGGCGAGGACCTCGGCCCGCAGCGACATCCGGGGGTCGTCCGCGTCCGCGAGAGCCCGCTCCCGGTCGAGGAGGGTGACCGGGAGCCCCACCTGACCGGCGATCTGGCGGGCGAACGTCCCGTCGAGGACCAGGACCGCGGCCGCGGTGGCGTCCGGGGTGCTGACGAGGGGCGAGGCCGCGCCGAGAAGGAGCCCACCGTCCGGCAGGCGCAGGACGGCGGAGCTCTCGCCGCCGCGCAGCACCGCCTCCCAGTCGACCGGCGCGCCCCCGGAGGCGACCTTCCGGCCGTGCGAGAAGATGGCGACGCCGGAGAGCGCGCTGGTGCGCCGGAAGCGGTCGAGGAAGGCGGCGAGCCCGGCGGCGTCCCCGCCCTCGACCAGGCGCTTGACCGTGGGCCGCTCGGAGAGCAGATGGGCCGACGTCCGCACGTCGCGCGCCGAGCGTCCGATCGCCTCCTGGGCCGCCTCCCCCGCGAGGTTGACCCGCGCGATCCCCTGCTCGTCCGCGAACCGCTCGATCAGGCCCAGCGCGGCGACCGCGACGGCGATCACCGCCAGGAGGACCAGGCCGGCGTTGAGGCCGATGAGGAGGGTGCTGAGGGAGAGACGGGGCTTCATCAGAGGCTCTCGCAAGGGGTGGCCGTTTCCAGATTCCGGTAGGATAATGCCCCAATACGGAGGTTTCCTATGTCCCGTGCACTCACCTTGAAGATCGACGACCGGACGGAGCGGCTCCTGGGAGAGCGCGCCCGCCACGAAGGGGTCTCCCTCGAGGAGGAAGCCCACAAGCTCCTGGGGCGGGCTTTGGGCTCCGACCGCGATTCCTTCTGGGAGCGAGCCGACCGCGTGCAGCAGAGCCTGGAGGGACGGTCCTTCCCTGACAGCGCCGAGCTGATCCGCGAGGATCGTGAACGTTGAGCGACTACGTCGTAGATGCCAGCGTCGTGGTCAAGTGGTTCCTGCCGGAGCCTTTCACGGAGGCCGCCCGGCGTTTGAGGGGAGAGAGCATCCATTGCAGCTCTCCCGATCTCCTGCTGCTCGAAGTGCCAAACGTGCTCTGGAAATACGTCGTGCGCGGAACCCTGGACCTCGCGACGGCCAAGGAGGCGGTCAATGCCCTCTCCGTCGCCCCGATCCGTGTACACGGGGCCGACTCGCTCTTCGCCGACGCCTTCCGGCTGGCGGTGGAAACCCGTCGTTCGGTTTATGACTGCACCTATCTCGCTCTGGCGATCCAAGAAGACTGCTCGCTCGTCACGGCAGATCGCAAATTCTACGATGCATTGCAAACTGGTCCGTTCGCTCCTCGTCTCCTCTGGATCGGAGACTTCCAAGTGACCGCTTGAGTCTCATCGCCCCGTCCGCCACTCGATCACACTCTTGACGCCCAACGTCACCAGTGCCAGCAGGGCCAGCAGCGACGCCACGGCGAAGGCGGCGGAGAACTGGTATTCGTTGTAGAGGATCTCCACGTGCAGGGGCACGGTGTTCGTCGCCCCGCGGATGTGCCCGGAGACCACCGAGACGGCGCCGAACTCGCCCATCGCCCTGGCGTTGCAGAGCACGACGCCGTAGAGGAGGCCCCAGCGGATCTTCGGCAGGCTGACCCGGAAGAAGGTCTGGACCCCGGAGGCGCCGAGGGTCAGCGCCGCCTCCTCCTCGTCGTTGCCCTGCGACTGCATCAGCGGGATCAGCTCGCGGGCCACCATGGGCGAGGTCACGAAGATCGTGGCCAGCACGATCCCCGGCACGGCGAAGATGATCTTGATGTCGTGCGCCTGGAGCCAGGGCCCGAAAATGCCGTGCGCTCCGAAAAGGAGCACGTAGATCATCCCCGAGATCACCGGCGAGACGCTGAACGGCAGGTCGATCAGCGTGATCAACAGGTTCTTGCCGGGGAAGCGGAACTTGGCGATCGACCAGGCGGCGGCCAGGCCGAAGAGCAGGTTGACCGGCACGGCGATGGCCGCCGCGGTCAGGGTCAGGCGGACCGCGGCGAGCGCCACCGGCTCGCGGATGGCCTCGACATAGGCCCCGAAGCCGTCCGCCAGGGCCTTGGCGAAGACCAGGGCCAGCGGCACGAACAAGAAAAAGCCCAGGAACACGAGCGCCGCGCCGGTCAGCAGCCAGCGGACGAGGCGGGGCTCGGTGAGCGCGGCGCCATCAGCCATGTCAAATCTCTCCACCGACGGCGCGCAGCCGCCGGCCGCGGCGCCAGGCCAGGAAGTTGATCAACAGCAACAGGCCGAACGAGGCGAGCAGGAAGACCAGGGCGATGGCCGTGGCCCCCGCGTAGTCGTACTGCTCCAGCTTGATCATGATCAACAGGGGCACGATCTCCGATTTCATCGGCATGTTGCCGGCGATGAAGATCACCGAACCGTACTCCCCCAGGGCGCGGGCGAAGGAGAGGACAAAGCCGGTCATGGCGGCCGGCAGCAGCTCGGGGAAGAGCACCCTTCGGAAGGTCTGCCAGCGCCCGGCGCCCAGGCTGGCGGCGGCCTCCTCGACCTCCGGGTCGAGATCGGCGAGCACCGGCTGCACCGTGCGCACCACGAAGGGCAGGCCGATGAAGGTGAGCGCCACCACCACCCCCAGGCGGGTGTAGGCCACCTCGATCCCCAACGGCTCCAGCCAGCGGCCGATCCAGCCGTTTTTGGCGTAGAGGGTGGCGAGCGCGATGCCGGCCACAGCCGTGGGGAGGGCGAACGGCAGATCGACCAGGGCGTCGACCAGCCGCCGGCCCGGGAAGGTGTAGCGTTCGAGCACCCAGGCGACGAGGAGACCAAAAACGAGGTTGATCGACGCGGCGAGGAACGACGCCCCGAGGCTCAGCCGGTAGGCGGCCAGCGCGCGCGGGCCGGTGACGTCCGCCCAGAAGGTGGCCCAGGGGAGGGTCGCCGACTTGAGAAAGACGGTGGAGAGCGGGATGAGGATCAGCAGGCCGAGGTAGAGCAGCGTGAAGCCGAGCGACAACCCGAAGCCGGGGAGGATGCTGCCTCCCCGCAGGCGCCGGCGCCTCTGTCGGGGCGCCCCGGTGTGGGCGCCCTGCTCAGCGACCTCAGGGCGGCCACGCAGGGCCGCCCCTACAGAGGGCCCTTCCGTCACCGCCCGGCTCCGTAGATCTGATCGAAGACGCCGCCGTCCGCGAAGTGGGTCTGCTGCGCCTTGGCCCAGCCGCCGAAAACCTGATCGATGGTGAAGAGCTGCACCTTGGGAAACTGCGCCGCGTATTTGGCGGCGACCTGCTCGTTGCGCGGCCGGTAGTAGTGCCGGGCCGCGATCTCCTGCCCCTCGGGGGTGTAGAGGAACTGGAGATAGGCGGTGGCTATCGGGGTGGTCTTGTGCTTGGCGGCCACCTTGTCGACCACGGCCACCGGCGGCTCCGCCAGGATGCTCACGGACGGCGCCACGATCTGGAAGTCCCCCTTGGCCCCCATTTCCCCCTTGACGGCGAACAGGGCCTCGTTCTCCCAGGCGATCAGCACGTCGCCGATCCCCCGCTCCACGAAGGTGACGGTCGAGCCGCGGGCGCCGGTGTCGAGGATCGGCACGTTTTTATAGATCTTCGAGACGAAGTCCTTGGCCTTGTTGGGATCGTTGCCGAATTTGCGCAGGGCATACCCCCAGGCCGCGAGGTAATTCCAGCGCGCGCCGCCCGAGGTCTTGGGGTTGGGGGTGATCACCGCCACGCCGGGGCGCGCCAGGTCGTCCCAATCCTTGATCTTCTTGGGATTCCCCTTGCGTACCAGGAAGACGATCGTCGAGGTGTACGGCGTGCTGTTGTTGGCCAGACGGGTCTGCCAGTTTTTCGCGATCAGTCCGGAATTGGCGATCGCGTCGACGTCATAGGCGAGCGCCAGGGTGACCACGTCAGCCTCCAGGCCGTCGATCACCGAGCGGGCCTGCTTGCCGGAGCCGCCGTGCGACTGCTGGATGGCGACGTCCTGGCCCGTCTTCGCCTTCCAGGACTTCGCGAACGCGCCGTTGACATCCTGGTAGAGCTCGCGGGTCGGATCGTAGGAGACGTTGAGCAGCTTGATGCCCGCGGCATGCGCGGTCCCCGCGGCGAGCAGGGAGAGCGTGAGCGCCGGCAGAAGGAATCGGTTTTTCATCGTCGTCCTCTCATCAGAAAGCGATCTGGAAGCGGCTGAAGAAAATTTTCTCTTCCTCGCGGTCGCCGGTCGTGGCGCCGCCCTCGAATTTCGTATCCTCGTAGTCGAAGAGCAGCCGCAGATTCCGGTTGAGGTACCAGTTGAGGCCCACCGCCCACGCCTTGGCGGAGCGGGCGGAGCTGGTGATGCTGGCGAAGACCGGGAAGGTGGCGTCGTCGAGCTTGAGCTCGCTGTAGCGCGCGGCGAGCTCGAAGGCCCCCCAGGTGTGGGCCGCCGGGTCGAAAACCTTTTTCGGATTGACGCCGCGGTAGGAGGCGGCGTCGCCGGAGAGCACCCACGAGGCCGCGACCTGCCACGACTTGTGCTCCAGGGTGTCGGAGACGGTGTCGCGCCGCACGTCCTGGCGGGAGATCACGTATTCCGCGAGCAGGCCGAAGGGGCCGCTGTAGAAGTACCCCTGGGGGGAGAGACGGAAGTGGGCGCCATCCGCGACCGTGGTGCCGGCGGCGGTGCCGTCCGAGCGATAGGTGAAGAAATTCACCTGTCCCGGCGTCTTATAGGACGCCAGGCCGGTGGAGGTGGGCGTACCGGTCTGGGTCCCCTGGCTGGCCGAGACGCCGAAGCCGAGGTTCTTGAGCGGCCCGGTCCCGGTGACGAACGGCTGGAAGAAGAGGCGGCCGGCCGCCTCCTTGTCGTTGTTGGTGTCGGCGTCGGCGCTGGAGCCGTCCGGGACCCCGTTGAAGGCCCCCAGCGCGTAGCTCATCGTGCCACCCAGGAGGTCGCCGCCGATCTGCACGCCAAGGTCGCGGTTGGGCACCAGGTTGGTGGGCAGGGCGCGCTCGACGAACAGCAGGTCGGTGGCCGATTGCAGGCGCTCGAGGCCCACCGGTGGCTTGAATTTGCCGGCGCGGACGCGGAAGGCCGGGTTGAAGCGCGCCTCCATGTAGGCGTCCTGGAGCACGGTGGTGCCGAGGCCGAAGTCGGGCATGATGCGGAAGTCGAAGATCTTGTAGACCGTCCCCTCGAAGATCGGCCGCACGCGGCGCAGGACGAAGGTCTCGATCTGCGGCTTCTGCTCGTCGCCGGTCCAGAACCGGCCGTCGAATTGCACGTAGCCGCGCAGCCGGAGCACGTAGTTGCCGTCGCTCGAACGCAGCGAAAAGCCGTCCTTGCCGGCGGTGGCCTGGCCGGCGGACTTGGCCTTCTCGTCGGCGGCCTCCTTGTCGAGCTCGATCTTGCGGTCGAGGACACGGATCTTCTGATCGAGCTCCTGGATCTTGTCGTCGACGGATTGCGGAGCATCCTGCGCCACGGCCGGCAAGGCCAGCAGACCCAGGCACAGCGAAATTGCAAGGTTTTTCATCGGGGTCTCCAAAGACAGGAAAAGGGACAGCAGGGACTCCAGAGACACCAGGGACGACAGGGATGGGAGCCAGTCCCTGGAGTCCCTTGGGTCCCTGAGATGAGCTTTCACGACACGGCCTCCGGCGAACGTACGATCAGCACGGGCAGCCGCGAGGTCTCGGGCAGCAGCTTGCCCACGAAGCCGCCGAGGCCGATCCGGCCGTCGCGACCCGGCAGCGGCGCGCCCAGCACCAGCAGGTCGTGCTTCCCCTCGGCGATCTGGGCGAGGATCTCCTCCCGCACGCCGCCTTTGCGGATGCGGGTGTCCACCGGCACTCCCAGGCGTCGCAGGGTGCGGGCGCTGCGGTCGAGGAAGCGCGCGGCCTGTTCCTCCGCTTGAGGATCGCGGGTCCTCTCGGGCAGCACGGTGAGGATCGTCACCTCCGCGCCCAGATGGCGGGCCAGGCGGCCGGAGAAGGAGACGTCCTCCTTGCCGGGCTCCCCCACGGCCACGCAGATGAGCAGCCGCGCCGGCGGATGGCCCCCGTTACCAGGCGTCCCGCCCTCGGCGGGCGCCAGCAGCAGGTGATGCTGGCCGGCCGCGAGCACCTCCTCGGCCATCTCGACGCCGTCCCTGGGCGGCAGGGAGAGGATCACCAGGTCGCAGGGGCGGCGGGCGACCTCCTCGGCGATCGCCACGGCCGGCGGCTCCGCGGTCAGGCGGGTCTCCAGCGCGGCGAGGCCGCTACCGAGCGCCTCCCGCGCCTCCTGGAGAGCGCGGTCGCCAGAGCCGTCCGCGGCGGCGGGGCCGAGCACGGCGACGCGGGCGTGGGCCCGGCGGGCCAGCTCGCCGCCCAGCGCCAGGGCCGCCCGCGAGCGCGCGGACGTTTCTTCCCCAAAGCGGGTCAAGAGGAGGAACCGCAGGCCAGGGTGCACCAGCGCGTGGACCCGCTGCACCCCCACGAAGGTCGAATCCCCCGGGCGGAGCGGGAAGCGGCGAGCCAGGTCCTGCGAGCGGGTGGCCTCGACCCAGATCTCGTCCTGGCCGAAGGGGACCGCCGGCGCGATCGCCCGCACGCCGGGGATCGGCGGCAGGCGGAGCCGCAAGCGCTCGAAGGAGCCCACGAACGAGCGCTGCTCCACCACCGCGCGGCCGAGCAGGGGGCAGGCGAGCCCCTCCGCCGAATCGCGCACGGCCACGTCCTCGGGGCGGAAGAGCACCTGCACCCGCCGGGTGCCGGCCTCCGCCCGGGTGCCCAGGGGGAGCTGCACCGGCCCCAGCCGCACGCCCTCCGGCGTGGCCTCCCCCACCATCAGGTTGGCGGTGCCGAGGAAGGTGGCGACGAATTCGGTTTCCGGGCGGAGATAGAGCTCGTCCGGCGGTCCCACCTCCAGCAGGCGGCCGAAGCTCAGCACGGCCAGCCGGTCGGCCAGCTCGAAGGCCTCCTCCTGGTCGTGGGTGACGAAGAGGGTGGTGATCCCCAGCTCGCGCTGGATCTCCCGGATGGTGCGCCGCAGCTCCAGCCGCACCTTGGCGTCGAGGGCGCCGAACGGCTCGTCGAGCAGCAGCACCTCGGGCTGGTGGGCGAGCGCCCGCGCCAGGGCCACCCGCTGCTGCTGGCCGCCGGAGAGCTGGCGCGGCATGCGGCCGCCGAGGCCGGAGAGGCCCACCAGCTCCAGGAGCTCGTCGCGCCGCCGCCGCCGCCGCGCCGCGGGCACGCCGCGCACGGCCAGGGCGAACTCGACGTTCTCGGCCACCGGCATGCCGCGGAACAGGGCGTAGCTCTGGAAGACGAAGCCGACCCCGCGCGCGGCCGGCGGCAGGTCGGTGACGTCCCGGCCGCGCAGCATCACCCGCCCGGCGTCCACCTCCGAGAGGCCGGCGATCATGCGCAGCAGCGTGCTCTTGCCGCTCCCCGAGGAGCCCAGCAGCACGAACAGCTCGCCGTCGCCCACCTCCAGCGACACCGAGCTCACCACCGGGTGCCCTCCATACCGCTTGGTCAGGTCTTCGAGAACGATCGACATCGGCGCGCCTCCAGAACGAAGGCGAGGATAGGGGCGGGGGGTGACACTGTCAGTCGAAGAAAGGTGACAAAAAGAGCGGGTTTTGGAACCGGTCCCGAGGAGGTCAAAAATTGTCTCTATTTTCTTGTCCCCTTTCTGCGCTCTGCGGCAACTTATTCTTTGAAGGAGATGTGCTGATCTGCTGCAGGAGGATGAGCGTGGAGGACTACCTTGTAGAGGGGGGGATGGAGCGCTTCCTGAGAACGGAGCTCTCCAGGGACGAGAACCGCGAGATCGTGCGCCGGTTGCTCGCCGGCACGCTGCGGCGTCCTTCCCAGAGCCGAGCCGACGAATCCAGCCTCGCCGGGCGCGATGAAGCCGTGCGCTATGACGAGGCTTTCCACAGGACCGAGCGCCACCTCACCGACGCCCATGAGCGGGTCCAGCGCGAGCGCCAGCTCGCGGCCGTCCAGTGGGGCTCGCTGGAGGGGCACCCGCCGGCCCGCCGGCTGATCATGGTGCGCAACGACGAGCGCCTGTGCCACTGGGGGCTGTTCGACCTGCTGCTGGAGAAGAGCCGCGAGACCGTGGAGACGAGCGCCGCGGCGCTGGCCGAGCTGGCCCTCGCCGTGGCCGAGCGGCTCGACCCGGAGGTCTATGGTGAGGAGCGCATCGCGGACTTCAAGACCGCCGCGCTCGCCGCCCTGGGCGACGCCCGCCGGCGCGCCGGCGACCTCGCCGGGGCCCGTCTGGCCTTCAGCCAGGCCCGCATGAACCTGGAGCTGGGGACCGGCGATCTCCTGGAGGAGGCCGGCCTGCTCGGCGGCCTCGTCAAGCTCCTCTGCGACCTCGGCGAGTACGGCAAGGCCGCCCAGTCGCTGGAGCGCGCCAGCGCCCTCTACAGGCGGATAGGCGACGCCCCGCTCACCCAGGTCAAGGTGCCCCGCCCGGAGAAGAAGAAGGAGGACGAGGAGCGGCGGGAAGACCTGAAGGGCATGGCGGGGTAGGCCCTCACTCCCCCAACCCCTCTCTCCCGGCCCTCCACCCACCCTACCGGGGAGAGAGGGGGCTTGAACAATAAATTTTGCTGTCTTTCTCCCTCCTCTCCCCGGAAGGGTGGGCGGAGGGCCGGGAGAGGAGGGCCGGGGAGGTGAGGGGTATAGACTCCCCGCCCATGCGCCGCGCTCTGCCCGCCCTCCTCGCCTTCCTGCTCTCCGGCTGCGTCGCGCTCCGCTCCTTCGACGAGATCCGCCGCGAGGCTCCGGCCGGAGACTTCGTGCGCGTCGGCGGGCAGCTCGTGCACGCCGAGCAGGCGGGGGAGGGCGAGCCGGTGGTGCTGTTGCACGGCTTCGGCGCCTCGACCTATTCCTGGCGCGAGGTGATCCCGGCGCTCGCGCGGGGCCACCGGGTGGTGGCGATCGACCTCAACGGCTTCGGCTACACCCAGCGGCCGGGGTCGCGGGAGAGCTACACGCGGGAAGGGCAGGCGAAGCTCGTGCTCGATACCCTGGACGCGCTGGGGATCGCGCGCGCCCACTTTGTCGGCCACTCCTACGGCGGCGGCATCACCCTTTACCTCGCCTCACGCCACCCCGAGCGGTTCCGCTCCATGGTGCTGGTGGACAGCTCCGCGCCGACCTACGCGAACGACCGGCGCAGCCGCGCCGCCGCGCTGCGCCCCCTGGACGCCCTCTACGTCCGCGCCGTGGCCCTGCGCCCTGGGGCCATCCGCAAGGCGCTCCTGCGCTCCTTCTGGGACGATTCCAAGGTCACCCCCGAGCTGGTCCGGGCCTATTCCGACCGCTTGGCCGTCGAGGGGGTGGGCGACGCCTTCTACGGCCTGACCGCCCCGGTCCCGCCCGGGGAGCCGGTGGAGCTCGAAAGGATCGCGGTCCCCACCCTGGTGGTCTGGGGGGCCCACGACGAGCTGATCTCGCCGGAGGCGGGACGGCGGGCGGCGGCGCGGCTCCCCCACTCCGAATTCGTGCTCCTCGACGACTGCGGCCATCTCCCCATGGAGGAGCAGCCGGAGGCGCTCCTGCGCGCCGTCCTCCCCTTCCTGGAGCGGCACCGGGAGTGAGAGCGCGCCTGCGGCTGGTCGCCACCTGCGTCCTCGGTCTCGAAGAGATCCTGGAGGGGGAGCTGCGCGCGATGGGGGCGCGCGAGCCCGAGCGCCAGCGGGGGGCGGTGGCCTTCACCGGCGGTTGGGAGGACTGCTGGCGCGCCAACTGGCGGCTGCGCACGGCGAACCGGGTGCTGGTGGAGGTGGCCAACTGGGAGGCGCGGGACGGCGTCGCCATCGCCGCCGGCGCGCGGGCGCTCGTCGCCGGCCGGCCCGGCCCGCGGCTCTGGCGCGGCGGGCTCGACACCGCCTCCCTCTTCCACCCGGACCGCACCTTCGCCGTCCAGGCCACCGCCACCGCCTCCGAGGTGCGCGACACCCGCTGGGCCGCGATGTCGCTCAAGGACGGCCTGGTGGACGGCCAGAGGGACCGCTGGGGGCGGCGCGCCGACGTCGACCGGGAGGACCCGGACCTCCACCTGCGCCTGCGCCTCCACCGCGACCGGGCGACCCTGCTCCTCGACACCTCGGGGGAGCCGCTCGACCGCCGCGGCTACCGCGCCGTCACCACCGCGGCGCCGGTGCGCGAGCAGCTCGCCGCGGCCTGCGTCCTGGCCTCGGGGTGGGACGGCCGGGGGCCGGTGGTCGATCCGATGTGCGGCTCGGGAACGCTGCTGATCGAGGCGGCCTGGATCGCCCTCGGCTGGGCGCCCGGCCGGCTGCGGCGGCACTGGGCCTTCGAGCGCCTGCCGGGGTACGACCCGGTGGCCTTCACCGCCGTGCTCCAGGAGCCGCTCCCCGTCGCCGGCGCCAACGTCCAGGTCTACGGCAACGACCTCTCGGCCGCGGCGCTCGACGCCGCGCGGGCCAACCTGGAGCAGGCGAACCTCCTCGACCGCGCCGTCCTCACCCGGGGGGACGCCGCCGCCTTCCAGCCGCCCGAAGGCCCGGGGCTCGTGGTGGTCAATCCGCCCCACGGCGAGCGCCTGGGCACGGACGCCGAGCGCTGGCGCGCCCTGGGGGATCTCCTGAAACAGCGATACAAGGGATGGAAAGCCGCCGTGCTGGCGGGCGAGGACCGGGGCAAGCAGATCGGCCTCCGGCCACGCCGGCGCGTCCCGGTGATGAACGGCCCCATCGAGGGGCGGATCCTGCTCTTCGACCTCTACTGAGCGCGGGGAGCGCGCTCAGAGGCTACGCTTCTTGGCGCGCAGGCCGCGCCGGCTGCCGCCTTCCTTGCGCGGCTTGAAGTTGCCGCCGCCGAAGCCGCCGCCGAAGCCGCCCAAGTCGCCGCCGCCGCCGCCGCCGCCGAAGTCGCCGCCGCCGCCACCGAAGTCGCGGTCGCCGCCGCCACCGCCGTAGCCGCCCCGGCCGCCGCCACCACCACCATAGCCGCCCCGGCCACCGCCACCACCGTAGCCACCGCCCGCGTAGCCGCCGGGGCGCGGGCCGCCGGGGGTGCGCTCGCGGGCCTCGTTGACGTTGAGGTTGCGTCCCTGGAAATCGTAGCCGTTGAACTGCTGGATCGCTTTCAGCGCCTCTTCGTCGGTGCTCATCTCGACGAAGCCGAAGCCGCGGGAGCGGCCGGTGGCGCGATCCATCATGACCGTCGCCGAATCACACGTGCCCGCCTGGCTGAACAGCGTGCGCAGATCGTCGTCGTTGGTCTTGAAGTTCAAATTGCCTACGAAAAGCTTCTTGCCCATGTTCTCTGTCGCTCCTGGCCTTCCCGAGGCCGTCGTTTTCCGTGAGCCGACCCTCGCCGCCGGCGGTCACATGGTAGGGCGGTGGGTCTCTGGCCGCGCAGCGACAAAGACGGACGCCTCCCTGTCTCAGGACTCACAAAGATACCAGAGCGGGCAAGCCGCCGCAAACACGCCCCCCGCTCACGGACACCCCTCGAAAGCGTAGGTGTCGGTCACCGCCTGCGGCGAGACCCCCTGGGGATTGAAGTAGACCCGCACCTGCCCCGTGCGGGTGTCGGTCACGGTGAGGAGGTATTGGAGATTGGTGGCGGGGCCGACGAAGACCCAGTGATGGCCGTTGGCGGCGCAGCCGTCGAGCACCTTGACCAGCAGCTCCAGGCTGTCCGGCGAGACGAACCAGAGAAGCCCGGAGCCGCCGGAGGAGACCGGCAGGACCGAGGCCGCGCCGGCCCGGCCGTCCGCGGCCTTCCACTCGGCCCGCGCGCGGAACCGGCCGTCGATGCAGAGGGCCTGGGCGTCGGCCACGCAGGGGCCCGGCACGGCCGTGGTGGTGACCGCGGCCTCGTTGGAGTACTCGGAGAAGACGCCCCCGCGCGCCGCGCGGACCCGGAAGACGTAGGCGGTGGCGGGCTGGAGCCCCTGCACCAGGGCGCTCCGGTAGGCGCCCGGCACCGCGCCCGCGTCCGCGAAGGCGCCGGCGAGGGTCCGCAGCTCCACCCGCACCTCGGTGTCCGCCACGGCGCGGGCCCCCCAGGTGAGCTTCACCTCGGTCGGCGTGAGGACCACCACGGCGAGGCGGGCGGGGGGCGAAGGCGGCGGCGTCCCCGGGGTGGCGCCGGCGGGCGGCGCGGCGAGGGCCACGGCGAGGGCGAGCCCGCGCAAGAGGCTGCTTCCGGTCATCTCGTCTCCAGCGAAATGAATCGCGATACAGTGGCACTTCCCGGGGAAGGCTGGCCCGATTCTACACCGCGCTCCCGACCGGGCCTTGCCGGAACAGCATGGTAAAATCACCAAGATCCCGCCGGCCTGCGTCCGGAGCCCCCTCGCCCCCTGGAGAAGCAATGCCCCCCAAGCTCAGCAGCACCCGGAAGTCTCTCCTCGCCCTGTCGGCCCTCGTGGCCTTGGCCTCGCCATCCGGCGCCGCTCGCCACGCCAAGACCTCCCCCCCGGCTGCGCCCCCGGCTGCCTCGCCGGCTGCGCCGGCTCGTGCCGCGGCGGCCGCTCCCTGGGAAGCCGCCCCGTTCACCGCCGACCCCGGCGCGGTGGCGCTCGCCGCCGCCCAGGTCAAGTCGGAGGAGGGCGACGACGCCGTGGTGCTCCTCATGGAGGTGAGCTACGGCTACGACGCGGCCGGGCGCGAGACCTACAGCCAGCGCCTGGTCTACCGCATCCTCAGCGCCAACGCCCACGAGAGCTGGTCGACCGTCGAGGAGAGCTGGGAGCCGTGGCACCAGGCGCGGCCGGAGATCCGGGCCCGCGTGATCACCCCCGACGGCGCCGAGCACCCGCTCGATCCCACCACGATCACCGAGAGCAGCGCCACCCGCGACGCGCCGGACATGTTCGACGACGGCCGCCTCCTGCGCGCTCCCCTGCCCGCCACCCGCCCCGGCGCCGTGGTCGAGGAGCAGGTGACGGTGCGCGACACGGCCCCCTTCTTCGAGGGGGGCGTGGTGCGGCTCCACAGCCTCGATCCCGGCATGCCGGTGCTCCACGCCCGGGTGACCCTGGAGGCGCCGGCCGCCCTGCCGCTGCGCTGGGCGGTCCGCGGCCTGCCCGGGGCCTCCCCGAAGGAGGAGGTCTCCCAGGGGCGCCGCCGGCTGACCTTCGAGGCCCGCGGCCTCCAGCCGGCGGACGATCCCCCGCCCGGCCTGCCGTCCGACGTGCCGCGCGCGGCCTACGTCGCCTTCTCGACCGGCAGCTCGTGGGCGGACCTGGCGCGCCGCTACTCCGAGATCGTCGACCGGTCGATCCGCGGCGCCGACGTCGGCGCCTTCCTGCGCGCGGCCGCGGGCGGCCCCGCGGCGTCGCAGCTGGAGACCATCAACCGCATCCTGGCCCGCATGAGCGACGAGGTCCGCTACACGGGCATGGAGCTGGGCGAGGGGGGGCTGATCCCCCGCACCCCGACCGAGACCCTGAAGCGGCGGTTCGGCGACTGCAAGGACAAGGCGGTGCTGCTCACCGCCCTGCTGCGCGCCAGCGACATCCCCGCCTACGTGGCCCTGCTCAACGCCGGCGACGACGATCCGGACGTCGAGGCCTCGCTGCCCGGCTTCGGGCTGTTCAATCACGCGATCGTGGTCGTGCCCGGCGCGCCGGCGCTGTGGATCGACCCCACCGACCCCTACGCCCGCGCCGGCGAGCTGCCCACCTCGGACCAGACCCGGCTCGCCCTGGTGGCGAGCCCCACGGCGACCGACCTCGTGCGCACTCCCGAGGCCACCTCCGCCGACAACCGGGTGGTCGAGACCCGCGAGGTCTTCCTCGCCGACCTCGGCCCCTCGCGCATCGTCGAGACCAGCGAGTACCAGGGGGCGATCGAGCACGACGTGCGGGCCGCCTACGCCCTCCAGGACGGCCAGACGATGCGCCAGGCGCTCAAGGAGTACGCCCTCTCCGCCTATCTCGCCGACGACCTCGCGGCGATCGACCATTCGAAGCCGGCCGACCTCTCGGCGCCGATGCGCCTGCGCATCGAGGTCAGGAACGCCCGCCGCGGCTTCACCGACGAACGCAACGCCGCCGTGGGGGTGAGCGCGGCGGCGCTGTTGAGCCGCCTGCCGGACGAATTCACCGAGAGTGACGACGAAGAGGACGGGCCCCGCCAGGCCGACTACGTGTTCCGGCGGCCGCTCACGGCCGAGATCCGCTACCGCATCGTGCCGCCCGTGGGCTACGCCCCCGAGCCCCTGCCGGCCGCGCGGGTCCGCCACCTGGGCACCGTCACCCTCGCGGAGGAGTACGCCAAGGGGGCCGACAACGTGGTCACCGCCACCTTCCGGCTCGACACCGGCAAGCGCCGCATCTCGCCGCAGGAATTCACCGCCCTGCGCGCGGCGGTGCGCGAGGCGGGCGACGACAAGCTCTCCCTCCTGCTCTTCGACCAGACCGGCGAGGCCTACCTCGACGCCGGCCAGGTCCACGAGGCGCTGGCGGAATTCCAGCGCCTGGCCGGTCTGGAGCCGAAGAAGGCCCTCCCCCGCACCCGCATCGCGCGGGCCCTGCTCGCCGGCGGCATGGGCGAGGCGTCACGCGAGGAGGCGCGCCAGGCCGTGAAGCTGGAGCCGAAGCTGGCCGCCGGCTACCGCCACCTGGGCTGGATCCTGGAGCACGACGAGCTCGGCCGCCGCTTCGGCCCCGGCTTCGACCGCGCGGGCGCCCTCGCCGCCCTCCGCAAGGCCCGGGAGCTCGATCCCAAGGACCAGGCCGCCCGCACCGAGCTCGCCATCCTGCTGGAGCACGACGCGCAAGGGCTGCGCTACAGCCCGCGGGCCGACCTCGGCGCCGCCATCGACGAGTACAAGGCGCTCAAGAAGGACCTCGGGACGAAGACGGTCGACGACAACCTGCTGGTCGCCCTGGTGCGCGCCGGCCGCTTCGCCGAGGCCAAGGAGCTGGCGGCGAAGATGAAGGACTCGCAGACCGGCTCCGTCCTCTCGCTGGCCGCCATCGCGGCCACCGACGGCGTCGCCGCCGCCGTGCGCGAGGGGGAGCACACGTTCAGCGACGACAAGGCCCGCGCCGCCGCCCTGCAGTCGGCGGCCCAGACCCTGATGCTCACCCGCCGCTACCCCGAGGCCGCGGCGCTCATGGAGCGGGCCAGCCGGCAGTCCGACAACGCCGCCGCCCTGCTCGCCACCGCCGAGATCCTGCGCAAGGCGCGGCGGCACGAGGAGATCCCCCTGCCGGCGGACCGGCCTTCGACCCCCGTCCGCCGGCTGATGCTGCTGAGCACCGCCGAGAAGCTCGAGATCAAGCAGATGGCGCCGCTCTTCTCCCGCGACTTCGCCGCCCAGCTCCTCGCGCTGAACGGACCGGAGGCCCAGAGGATGTTCGACGCCGGGTTCGCGCCGGCCCGCCGCCTGCTCCGCACCGAGCAGGTGCCGGCCGACACGGCGATCGACCTCGCCTTCGGCAGCCTGCAGGAGTCGGTGAGCGGCGACGACGCCGGGGGCTACCGCGTCGCCGTCTCGTTCTCCGTCGACAAGGGCGGCCATGGCTACGTGGCCTACGTCGTGCGCGAGGGGAGCGAGTACCGCATAGCCGGGTTGAGCACCGTGGTCTCGATGCTCGGCGAGGAGGCCCTCCGGCGCGCCCAGCGGGGCGATCTCGCCGGCGCGCGGAGGTGGCTGGACTGGGCGCGCGAGGAGGCCGACGAGGACGCCGCCAGCACCGACCCCGTCCCCCTCAACCCCTTCCCGGTCCTGTGGGGCAAGGGGGCCCCCGGCGGCGCTGAGCAGACCGGCGCCGAGGAGATCCGCTGTGCCGCCGCCACCCTGCTCGACGCCGAGGACGGCGCCAAGGCGCTGCCGCTCCTCCGCACCTGCCGCGACGCCGCCGGCGATCCCGCCCGCCGCAACGCCCTCGACGTGGCGCTCGCCCTCGCCGACCTGGCGACGGGGCACGCCGCCGAGGCGGCGGAGATCACCGGCCGGCTGCTCGCCGCCGCCCCGGGCTCCGAGCACGCCGCGGGCCTCCACCTCCAGGCCCTCCTGGCGCTGAATCGCTGGGACGAGATCCGCGCCCTGGCGGAGAAACGGCTCCAGCGCTCGGCGGACGACGCCGAGGCCCTCGGACTGCTCACCGAAGCCGACCTGCACGCCGGGGACCTCACCCAGGCCGAGGGCCGCCTGCGGCAGATCGTCAAGTCCGGCAAGGCCAAGGCGAACGACTACAACGAGCTCGCCTGGCTGCTGCTCGAGCGCGGCCGGGTAGACGACGAGACGCTCGACTTCGGCCAGCGCGCCGCCACCCTCTCCGAGTACCAGCGCTCCGCCTACCTGCACACCCTGGCCTCCCTCTACGCCGAGAAGGGGCGCACGGCGGAGGCCTACCGGATCCTCCTGCAGTCGATCGACGCCCGCGCCAACGAGACCGCCAGCTCGGACGACTGGTACGTCTTCGGCCGCCTCGCCGAGCAGTACGGGCTGCCCGACGTGGCGCGCAAGTACTACAAGCGGGTCCCGCCGCCCAAGAGCCCGGCCGACGAGCCGATGTCCACCCACGCCCTGGCCGCCCGCCGCCTGGCGGCCCTGGACGGCGAGAAGGGCGAGAAGAAGGCCCAGAGCCGGGCCAGCATGTAGGGAGGAGGCCTTGGCCCTCTGGGGCGGCCTGCCCTCCGAAGCCTCACCCTCGGTCCCTCTCCACTTCGTGGAGAGGGAGGGCCCAGAGAGCGAAATCTTTCCAATTCGGCAAGATGGTCTCAGCTACGTTCCCCTCTCCCGGTGAGGGAGGGGGGAGGGGACGGGAGAGGGGCCAGGGGTGAGGGTTCGGAGCCTGGCCCCATCTTTGCTTCGCCTCGCCAACGGCGCCGGTGCGCCTGCCGTTCCCACTGTGCCCCGAGGAGAGAAGCGATGCTGTCCGACCCGCCAGCCCCTGCCCGCTCGCTCGCCACGCTCCAGGCCCTCCCGCTGGCTCCCGGCCGGCCGGCGGCCATCCCCGCAGGGTGGACCGCCGCGGCGAGCCGGTGGCTCACCGCGCTGTTCCTGCTCGTCGTCCTCGAAGCGCTCTACACCGTCCCCAAGAACATGTGGGACCTCGCCGTGGGCGGCCGGGAAGCGCTCGGCGTCCTGCTCGGTCTGGGCTTCGCCGCGGCCGCGGCCTGGCTCCTCTGGACCGTCCGCTACCGGCTGGCCGCCGCGGCACAGAGGGTGGGCGAGCGCCTCGCGGCCATCCCGGTCCGGCGCTGGCTCCTCCTGGTGATCGGGATCGGGATCGCCCTGCGCGCCGCCTGGGTGACGCTCTTCCCCGCGCCGTTCACCTCCGACGGCCTCGCCTACTACGACCTGGCCGCGCGGCTGGCTCACGGCCTCAGCTACCGGACCCCCTTCAACGAATGGGCCGAGTGGCCGCCGGGGTACCCCTTCCTCCTCTTCCTGTTCTTCCGGCTCCTCGGCGTGGGCCCCTGGGCGGTGAGCATCGCCAATCTCCTGCTGTTCGCCGGCTCGATCCTGGCGGTCTATGCCCTCGCCCGCCGCTTCGGCGAGGCGACCGCGCGCCTGGCCACGCTCCTGCTCGCCCTGTGGCCGAACCTGATCGCGTCGGCCGGCGCCGCCACCAAGGAGATGGTGATCATCTTCCTGCTCCCCGTCCTGCTCCTGCTCTACCTGCGGGCCAACGAGGAGACCTCGCCGGGACGGGCGGCGGCGATGCGGCTGGTGGCGGGCATGGTGCTGGGCTACGACACCCTGACCCAGCCGGGGATCCTGCTGCTCGCCGTGCCCTTCGCCGCCTACGAGCTGCTGCTGCGCACGCCCCCGCTCCGCGCCGCGGGGCGCCTCGCCCTCCTCGGCGCCGGCATGCTCCTGGTCATCCTCCCCTGGACCTGGCGGAACTACCGGGTGCTGCACACCCCGGTGCTGATCACGAGCTGCGGCGGCGACGTCTTCTACCGCGCCAACAACCCGCTGGCGAACGGCGGGTGGATCCAGAACGGCGAGCACCCGTTGAAGCAGTACGACGAGCTGACGCGCAGCCGGCTGGGCTACCAGTGGGCCAAGGAGTGGATCCGCGCCAACCCGGACAAGTTCCTGCTCCTCTCGCTCAAGAAGCAGGTCCTCTTCCTGGGGGACGACGCCGTGGGCTTCTACGAGACGCTGAAGCGGGGGCTGGGCATCGGCGGCACCTTCTACGCCCTGGCGAAGCTCGGCTCGAACGCCTTCTGGATCGGCCTCTGGGCCCTGGTCCTCACCGTCTGCCTCCTGCGCTGGCCCACGGACTGGCACCGGCGCCCCGAGGTGCTGCTCTTCCTGCTGACCATCCTCTACTTCTGGGCGATCGACAGCGTCTTCGAGAGCGGCGCCCGGCACCACATGCCGCTCGCCGGGCTGCTGGCGATCCTGGCGGCCTCGCTGGCGGAGGCCCTGCCGGCGCGGGCCGGCCGGGCCTCCGCTCCGCGCTGAGTCAGCTCCCCAGCGTCGCCCGGGCGCTCTCGATGAGCGTGCGGGCGGTCTCCTCCGGCACGCCCAGGATCTCCGCCAACCGCGCCGGCTCGGTCGCCGCCAGGTCGGCCGCCGTGTTGATGCCGCCGCCGGCCAGCTGGGCCGCGCGGGCGCGGCCGATCCCCCGGACGTCGGTCAGCCGCTTCGCACCGGTGGCGGGCTCGGGCTTCGCCGACGGCTCGCCGAGCGCGGCGGAGACGTTGGGCTGCGCGGCCGCCGGGTTGAGGATCACCGGATTGGGGGTGGCCGGGCTGGGAAGGACCGGGGTGGGGACGACCGGGATGGGGTTGGGGATGAGGATCACCGGACCGACCTGGACGTCCTGCGTCAGCGTCGGCCCTCCAGGGATCTGGACCTGCACGGTGAGCCGGCCGTTCGGGACCTGTGGGAAACGGAAGTCGCCGGTGGCCGAGGTCACCGCGGAGAGCGGAGCCCCTCCCGGGATCAACAGGGAGATCTTGATCCCGGGCAGGGGAGCCCCCGTGGGATCGCGCACGGAGCCGACGATCGCGTTGCCGGTGACGCTGGCGGTCAGGATCGGACCGGTGGCGTCCGGCACCAGCCAGAGCCACATCTCGAAGTCCCCTCCCCGCCGGCCGTCGCCGCTGGGGAAGCGGAGGTCCACCCGCCCGTCCGCCGCGGTCCGCCCGAAGCTCTCACCGTCGAGGAAGACCTCCGGATCGTCGGCGCTCCAGATGAAGTTGCCCTTGAGGATCACCTGCACCAGCAGGCGGCTGCCGGGGGAGTGGTTCGGATTCAGCACGTTGAAGAGATTGCCGAGCCAATCCCTGGTCTGGCGCCCGGGAACCCACTGGGCGCCGGTGTCCACGACCGTGACGCCGCCGGCGAGGAGCAGCGGAAAAAAGCCGACGGTGGAGCCGTCTCCCAAAATACTGTTGCTGACGGCCGGAGGACAGGGCAGGTGAAGGATGACCTGGAAATTCGGCCGTGGCGGGAACGGCAGCGGCACCGCGCCTGCGATCACCGGCGGAAAGCTGAAGACGTCGGCGGGCTTGCGGTCGGTGAGCACCTGCAGGCCGTCCAGGAACCGGCGCATGTTGACCAGCGAGTCGTTGTCCAGCGGCTGCCGGTCCGCGATGCCGACCACCCTCCGGATGACGATGCCGGGATCGCGGCCCAGGGTGTGGTCGGCGTTGAAGTGGACCACCTGACCGGGGGCGGAGTTCCCCGCTCCGTCCAGCAGGACGGCCTCGACGCGCTGCCGCGGATCGGTCCCGTCGTTGCCGAAGGTCCAGAAGCAGGCGGCGAGCCCGCCGGCGTCCGTCGCGACGATCAGCTCGGGAGCCAGCGCCGTGTCGGTCCGGCTGCGGCCCAGCGTACCCTTCCCCTCCACCACGCGGAACCGCGCCTGACTTCCAGCTTGCGGTGACCGGCCGTTGGCCACGCGGGCTTCCAGCGGCTGCGGCAGCATCTGCCCGGGAGCGCCTTCCTGGCCGTCGCCGCCGACGTAATAGAGGCTGAAATCCAGTCGCATGCCGGCGTGGAAGACCACGGGGATCGAAATCGGATTGCCCGCCACGTCGCGCAGCGTCGCGGTCACGGACAGGCAGGAGATCCGGCCGTCCGGAGGGGCGGCGGGCAGGGTCCAGGTGCAGCGGGCGACGCCGCCGGCGTCCGTCTGGACGCTGCCCGCGCTGAGGGTGCCGGCGCTCGTCTGGAATTCCACCCGCGCCCCGGGGACCGGCCACTGGCCGTTGGTCACCCCCACCTCCAGCGGGCAGGCCAGCGCCTGCCCGGGGAGGGCCTCCTGGCCATCCCCTCCCACGTGGAAGAGATGGATCAGCTCGGTGACCGCCGGGAAGAGGAGGCGGCAGTCGCGGACGTTCGAGAGCTTCTTCGTGCCGGCGTCGAAATCCACCACCGCCAGCTTGCAGAAGTGATGGGCCACGCCGCCGGGAGGCAGGGCGGCGGGCTTGCCGCCGTCCCGCGGCCATTCGATGTCGCCGGAGAATTCGCCGATGAAGGCGCGGGCCGGGATCAGCCAGTAGTCCCCCGTGCGGTAGGTGCCGTCCTCGAAATGGACCTCGACGCCGTCCTCCAGCGGCAGCCAGCCGTCGTTCCCGGCCGGTTGGGCGATGGTGACCGCCCCGGCCGACTCCCAGCGCCGGACCTTGGGATGGACCGGGAAATCGGCCAGATTCAGGGCCGGTCCCGCCGCCAGGTCGAGGATGAGCACGTTCCCCGCCTGCACGTCCAGGAGCTTGGCCAGCACGCCGGGGGTCCCCTGGACCTCGTGGACGTCGTCCGTGACCTCCACCCACTGGCCCTGCGAGAAGCCGAGGGTCGCGTCGCGGCCGGTGTCGCGCACGGTGAGCTTCGGCTTCTTGGGGTCGGCGTTGTCCAGCGACAGCCATTCGCTGATCACCGAGCCGTTGTCCCGCGACCACTTGAAGGTGGCCTTCCCGGAGCTCAAGGGCCCCCCTTGATGGACCTCCACCCGGTAGAGCTGGTTCTCCAGGCGGGTGTAGCCGGCGTTGGCCGGCACGATGCACGGCTCGGTCGGCGGCTCCCCCGGATGGGTCCTCGCCCGCAGCTTGCCGGTGGGCGCCGCGGTGGCGCTCAGCCAGGCCTGGGGGGTCGAAAGGCAGTGCGATCCGGCGTCCACGGGGAGGAGCTTCACCTGCCAGAAGGTCTGGGTGCGGGTGGCCGTGTCGGGACCGCCCAGGGCCGTCTCGCGGATCGCCGGGTCCTCCAGCGCCGTGACGTGCCGCTGCCAGACGTCGGCGTAGACGAAGCAGGCCCCCGTGGCGGCGGGCAGCGCCGGCTTGAGGGCCGCCGAGAGGGCGGGATCGAGGCCGGCGAGCTGCGCCGTGTAGGTGGTGTCCTGCGCCAGCTCGCAGAGAATGCCGTCCACGTACAGCCGGCCGGCCGAGAGGGTGAGGTCGGTGGCGTCGCCGTTGAGCCCCACCTTGAAGCCGCCGCCGGCGCGCGGCGCGCCGCAGCGGCCGATCAGGTCGCCCAGGCTGGTCTCGCGGAGGTATGCGCCGATGTCGACCTGCTCGTTCCAGTCGGCGTCGGTCTGCACGCGGCCCTGCTGCTGGCGGACGCCGCTGTAGCGCTTCGCGGGGTTCCAGGTCGATCGGGTGAAGTCGCCTTTCATGGTGGCTCCTCGTTTCAGGTCGCGATATCAGGTCGCAATATCAGGTCGCAAACAGGATCCCGGCCTCCAGGCCGACGCGCAGGTACTCCTCGAGCCGGATGCGGAGGCCGTCCTCCCGCTGGGGCTGGCGCAGGCCGGAGAACGCGCCCATCTCGGACTCGTCCTCGGCGCCGCGCCGGATCTCCGGCGGAGTGTCGGCGGTGAGCTGGCAGTAGCCCGGATCGCCGTAGCGCGGCGAGGTGAGCCGGGGGCGGACCCGCGCCGCCAGGGCCGGGCTGTCCTCGGGCGGCTGGCAGTGGAAGCGGCGGGGAGTGCGGGAGCCCGGGGGCACGTGGCAGAAGCGCACGCACCCCTCCTGGCGGCGGCGGGCGGTGACCGGGTGCAGGAACAGGCTGTTCTCCGCCAGGACGAGCGCGGTGGCGCGCACCTCGCCGATCAGCGTGCAGCGGGACACGGTGAGGGGCCCTCCCGGCGCCTTGCCGTCCAGGGCCGTGTAGGCGGCGAGGACGTTCTTGCCCGTGCCGTCCACGGCGTCCACGATCGCGTCGCTCAGCTCGACCTGGGTCTCGGGATCGGTGCGCACGGCGCCCAGGATCGAACGGTCGAGGCTCACCTTGGCCGCGCCCGCCTCGACGATCAGGGCCGGGATGCTCTTTCCCGGCACCAGGGTGGTGTGCTGGAGCCGCGCGCGGTCGAGCCGGCCCAGCAGGCGCACGGGGCCGCCGGAGACGAGCAGCCCGTTGATCTCGAAGCCGCTCTGCTCGTCCCCGGTGACCTTCAGCTCCCCCGGCAGGAGGAGCGCCGGCCGCTGCTCGTTGGCGGCGCGGATCTCCAGGCGCCCCTTGGCCGGGATCTCTTTCAGGGTGAGCGCCTCGGCGTAGGTGCGGCTGTCGAGGATCTCGATCACCGCCGAGCCCGTGCCGTTCCACCGGTCGAGAGCGGCCTGGAGAGTGGGGAAGAGGGCGGCCCGGACCTCGGGTGGGAGCTTCGCCCGCAGATCGGGATCGTCGACGACGCCCACCCAGAGATGGCTCTCCCCCGCGATGTGGGTGAAGGAGGCCTCCCGCTCGTAAACGCCGCCCCCGAGGTCGCCGCTGAAGCCGTAGCGGTAGCTCACCCGGAGCCTCTCCGGCACCTGCGCGGCGGAGAACGACAGCCGGCCCAGGACGGGATCGATGGCCACCTTGCCGCTCGGCCGCGGACGGTTCCAGTCCGTCAGGTCGCAGGCGACGACGTCCCCCAGCCGTAGCCGGGTCTGGTCCTCGTCTTTGGTGTCCGGCTGCCAGTCCGTCCACACCTCGATGCTCAGCCCCTTGCCGTAGTAGCTGGCGAGGGCCGCGTGGAAGGCCCGGCGCCGGATGGGGGCCGGCACGTTGATCTCCCCGGCGACGGGGGACGCGGCGGTCTCGGCGGCCGGGGCGGTGAACAGGGCCTGATCCATGCCGAGCACGTTGAAAAAAAAGTTTTTATTCGAGGCGTCGGCCGGATGCGGCACGATCCGCTCCAGGGGGTAGGCCTGGAGCCGCCAGAGGAAGATCCCGACGTCAGGGATGTTGTAGCGCCCGCGGCCCACGGCGATGCGGCGCGCCTCCAGGGTGTGGCTCGCCGTCTCGAAAGGGCCGCCGAGCAGCTCGAGCTCGTTCGTCCGGCGCAGGTCCGGCGTCCGCGGATTCCGCGGCCGGACGTGATCGACGTGCTGGGTGGTCTCCAGCCGCGCGAAATACTCCACCACCCGGGCGGGCCAGCCGGTGACGTCGCGGGCCAGCCGCTCCAGCATGACGGCCGTCCCCTTGGCCTGGCGGTAGCCCAGGGTGTTGGCCACCTCGGCCCGGCGGCCCGTGGCGCCGTCCGTGCCGCGCACCCCGATGAGGTCGCCGATGTAGGGGATCACCCACGGCTCGCAGGTCTCGACGAACCAGTTTTCATAGAGCTGGAAGATGTCGCCTTCCAGGAGCTTGGCCTGGCCGGCCAGGATCTCCACCAGGTCGCGCAGGGGGTATCCCTGCTCGGCGTCGCGCTGGCGGTAGACGGCGGGCAGGAGCTGGTACAGACGGTCGACGCTGTAGTTGCTCACAGGATGACCTCCGGCGCCACGGGGACGGGCGAGAGGGTGAGGATCTGGGCCCGCAGCACCCGGCCCGTGCCGTCGATGCGGGCCGGCAGCGCCGTCAACCGGTCGGCCAGGGTGGAATCCGGCTGGCTGTCGAGGCGGAGGGAATCGACGTCCACGTAGACCACCCCGGCGACGCCCTGGGCGACCGCCATCACCGCGGAGAGGAAGACGCTCTGCCCGAAGTCGCGGACCGCGAAAGAGAAGGCGTCGCGCAGGGCCGCCTCGACCCCGGCCAGCACGGTCTCGCGGACGTAGTCCGGGTCCACCTGGACCTTCAGGCGGACGCGGAAGAGGAGGTGCTCGTAGCTCTCCACCGTCAACGCCTGAAAGGGGTCGCGCCAGCGGTCGAGGGCCTCGCGGAAGCTCTTGTCGAGGGCGGAGCCGGGGACCACCGGCGCGCCGTCCACGCCGGCGAGGGTGAGATGGACGAGCCGGCGGCCGGCGGCCCAGAGCATGCGGGCCTGCGCCTTGCCGATGCCGCTGAAGGCGCGGGCGAAGTCCTCGAAGTCGCGCAGCGAGACCACGCGGTCGAGGGTCAGCACGGTCATCGGCGCGTTGCGGCGGGCCTGGTCGCGGGGCTCGGGGTCGGCCGCGCCGGTGGCCGCCACCGGGTTGGTCACGCTCTTCACCCCCAGGGGGCGGGTGGCGAGCAGGGAGACGCGGTTCTCCCCCACCAGACCGGCCAGCCCGATGCCGGTGCGGTAGACGGCCTCCACGTTCTCCGCGCCGCTGGGCAGCCGGGCGCCGTGGACGCCGTCGCCGAAACGCACGGCGGTGTTGCCGTCGTCGTCCCGGCGCAGCGCGTACTTGCGGTCGCGGGGGCCGAGCTGGTAGAGGTCCGGGGCCTCGTGCCAGAGCACGCCGTTGACCCGCAGCTCCAGCGTGCTCTCGCCGCCCCCCGGCACCGGCGCCGGCACGTAGGTCAGCGGCTTCTGCCGCAGCCGGAAGCGCTGGAACCGCTTCGCGGCGTCGCCGCTCCCCAGCACCTCGCGCCGGGTCTCGCCGTGCGTGGCCGGCGCCACGTTGGCCAGCACCGAGACGGTGGCCCGGTCGAACAGATTCCGCAGCGGATCGACCAGCCTCAGGGTGGTCCGCTCCTTGTCCGACGTGACCTCGTCGAGGAACGCCACCTCGGCCACCACCGGATCGTCCTCCTCGGCCGGGACCAGGGTGAGGGACGGAGGGATCTCCGGACGGATCGGCCGCGACGGCGGCAGCTCGAAGCCTCCGCCCGGCACCCGCGGCCGGGTGCGTACGGACCCGAGAGGCCGCTCCGCGACCGCCGTGGCCGCCAGCTCGAGCTGCGGCAGGTCGAGCCGGGACAGCGCCACGAAGATCGTCTGGGAGATGGTGACGGTCCCCTCGAACCCGTCGCGGTCCCGCAGGTGCCAGGTCGCGGCGAAGAGCTGGCGGTCGGGCCGCTCCAGGACCTCCAGCGTCTCCCCCGGCTGGAGCTCGACGCTGCCCGAGCCGTCGAGCGCGCTCAGCGTCAGCGTGCCGCCGTCGACGCGGACCCGCATGCGCTGCCCCTGGACGATCACCGCCCGCCCGTGGACCAGCCCGCCGACCAGGCCGTCCAGCTCGATCGTCTTCTCCTCGACCGGGTCGTCGATCACCTGCGGGGCGGGCGCCAGCTCCTCGCTCTCGGCGAAGACGGCGGTCTCGCGGATCTTGAAGGCCGGAATCGCCTTGTCCAGCGTCAGGCGGGTGACCCGCGCGGACAGGGAGTATTCGGCCCGGGAGGCCGTCTCGACGGCGGCGACCTGGAAGATCTGGACCATGCCCGTCTGCGCCAGGACGACCCAGCTCTGGGGCGCGATCCGCGGGTAGGCGGCGTCGAGGTCGATCTTCTTCTCCTCCGGCTTGTGAATCTCGAGCTTCGGCCACTCGTCCAGCGGCGGATCGCCCGTGCCCCCCGAGGCCTTCCAGTAAGCTTTCTTGAAGTCGTCCGTCATCCCCTTCCAGTCGGGAGCGTTGGCGCCGAACAGCGCGGCCCGCTGGCGCAGGGCATAGACCCTGGAGGCCGGAGCGGACGGGACCGTCAACGCCTCCTGCCATGCGACCCGGGTCACGGCCCCCGCGCTGTCCGCGTCCACACGGTTGAGGATGCGGAGATCGAATTGGCTGCCGGAGACGAACAGCAGGGGGTCCCCCGGCCGGAGCTGGGTGGCGACGCCGGCGAGGAACAGGCTGGTCGATCCCTGGCCGAACGTCTGCGGCTTCAGCTTGCGGGGCTTCAGCGCGTTCCACTCCGGACGGGCGACGAGGTCCGCGCCGGTCTCGAAGCTCTGGGGGAGCTCGCTCTTGGTCGGCAGGCTCTGGTCGCGGGTGCCCGCCGGGACGACCACCTCCCGCGGCGAGCCCGGCGAGCTGTCGAGCGTGAAGGCCAGCCAGGTGGAGGCCGCCACGCCGGGGCGCAGCTCGTAGCCGATGGTGCGCGCCAGCTCCAGCAGGCTCCGCCGCTCGGTGGCGGTGCGCAGGAACCCCTCGTTGGCGATGCGCTCCTGGTAGAAGGAGAGCACGTCCAGCGCCACCGCCCAGGCGTCCAGCAGGGCGATCGCCGGATCGTCGTCGGCGCGCGTGGTGAGCGCCCGCAGCGCCGGCCTGGTGGAGATCTCCGCCAGCATCTCCCCCTTGAGCCGGGCGTGCGTGCCCACCTGGTAGGAGAGCGCCGAGAGGCCGGGCCGGTTGGGGAGGAGGACGGGCGCCGGCCCGCCGATCCCCTGGCAACAGCCGCAGGCGCAGGGCTTCGAGCCGTTTCCGGCGCTCATTTGCCACCTCCCATCGAGATCTCCAGCCGGCCGTTCTCCTGGAAGTTGGGGTCGTTGTCGAGCACGGCGATCTCCAGCCGGCCGATGGGGAGCACGCCGTCCTGGATCTCGGTCCCCGCCGGCCGTCCCCGGCGCTGGAAGCGGCTCACCGACACCGACTCCACCCCCGCGACCGCGGCGGCCGTGGCGTAGATCCGGGAGAGGTAGACCGGCTGGCCGAAGGTCCAATCGTCAGGGTGGAAGAACCCGTGCCGGCCGTCCGCCAGGAGACGGTTGCCGAAGCGCTCCAGCAGGGCCGCCAGCACCTGGCTGCGCAGGTAGTCGGGCTTGACGCAGACGTCCAGCGCGAGGTCGAGGGGGACCGGCCGCGGGCCGTCCACCTCGAGGTCGTAGCCCGCCATGCGGAAGCGCTCCATGTGCTCGCGCAGGCGGGCCGCGAAGGCGGCGTCCACCTTGGCGCCGCCCAGCCGGTCGACGGTGAGGAAGACGGTGTACCAGCTGCCGGTCCAGCGGAACGTCGCCGCCGCCCGCTGCACCTCCGGGTGGCGCTGCGCCACGGCCGCGTAGTCCGCCTCGTTGACCGCCCGCTGCTGGACGCGGAAGGCCTGCGGCGCGTACTGCCGCGCCTCCTCCAGGCTCTCGGGCTCGACGCCCCCCGCCGCCGGCAGCGGATTGCGCACGGCCGTGATCCCCTGCGCCCGCGCCGGCGCGAGCGCCACCTGGCTCAGGGCGCCCGCGCCGACGTTGCCGGCCGTGCCGTTGCCCACGCGGTAGGTGGCCGTGAAGGCGGCGTCCTTCACCGGCGCCCGGCCGTTCTCGTCGTCCCCGAAGCGCAGGCGGGTCCGCCCCGTCTCGTCCACCTCGGCCACGAAAGAACGGTCGAAACGGCCGCTCGCCAGCAGGTCGCGCGCGGGCGTCCACTCCTCGCCGCCCGAGCTCAGAAGGACGGTGGGAGCGGCGTCGGCCGGCCGGGAGCCGCTCAGCAGGGAGGCCGGCCCGCCGGCGAACCCTTGCGGCAGCGGCGCGGCATAGGTGACCGCACCGCGCTGGAGCTGCGGCCGGAAGGGCCCCTCCTCCTCCGGGTCCGGCACCTTGCCCAGATCCTCGTCCACCACGGTATAGCCATGGTCGGCCGGCGCCAGGTTGCCGCGCGCCACGCTGACGCCGTCGATCGGCTGCGCCTTGTGCTTGTCGTCCGTCACAGCCGAGACGCAGAGGGGGAACGGCAGGGCGTCCGCGGCGTCCCACTCGACCTCGACCACCTCCTGGCCGTTCAGCGGGTCCTTGCCCGGGGTCACGGCCGTGATCCGCACCACGTGGCGATGGTGGGGATCAGCGTCCTCGGAGGCTCCGGTCCGCGGCCCCTTCACCTCCTCCAACAGCAGGAGCTGACCGGGCTTGAGGTCCACCGCCGGCTTCACCAGGGTCGCGGCCGTGGCGCCCTTCGGGAGGCAGCACTGCAGGTCGCTCCAGGTATAGAAGGCGATCTCGTCGTGGGACGCGTGGAGCGTCACCGCGTCCAGGGTCTCGAAGACCACCGCGCCGGCCGCCTCGGCCCTCTCCAGGTCGAGAGGGGAGATCGCGGCGCCTTCCTGGCTCCAGCGGGTGAGGACGGGGGTGTGGGCGGGCAGCTCCAGGCCGTCCGCCGCCGAGGCCTTATCCACCGTCAGCGCCACCCAGGCGCGGGCGTTCGTGCCCTCGTGGAGGAAGTAATCCACCAGCCGGGCGTGCCGGCGCACCGAGACCCGCTTGCGCGCCGTGCCGAGATAGGCCTCGGTGGCCACGGCGTCCTGGTAGTAGCTGAGCTGGTCCCCCACGTAGGCCAGCATCTCCACCAGGGCCACGCCGAGGTCCGCCGGGCTGCGCTCCCGCCAGCCGGGCGCGATGGCGCTCAGGCGGTCGAGCATCAGCCGCCGGAAGCTGGCGTAGTCCTTGGCGAGATAGTTGATCTCGGGCTCTTCCATTGCCGCGGGCGGACAGCTCGTGGCCGGCTTGCAGTCGAAGTCGCTGGGGCACTCCACCTTGAAGCTGAATTCGACCTCGGAGAGGCGCGGGTCGAAACCGTCCTCGGGACGCGTCACCAGTTGCAGCCGGTAGGGGGAGTAGTCTCCCGAGGAGTCGGCGCGCACGACGAGCAGGTGATCCGGGTCCGGCTCGCCGCCGAGGCGGTTGACCAGGAAGGCCTTCTCCACCGCCGGCACGCCCGGATCGGCCGCCACCTTCGCCAGCGGCAGGGCCCAGACGACGCGCACCGGCGTGATCCGCACCCCGCCGTCGATGCGCGCGTTGTCACGGCTCAGCCCGGCGGGCACGGGCTTGAGCAGCCGCACCGCCAGGAAGAGCTGGCGCAGGCCGTCCCACTCCGGATGGCCGGCAACCTTGCCGTCCAGCACCTCCAGGAAATCGATGCCGTTGAGGGGGGACTTCTCCACCGCCGCTCGGCGCTCCGGGTTGCCGCAGACGTAGCGCGCCATGGCTCAGACCTCCCGCGAGAGCTCGGCCGTGCGGCGCTGGCCGTCGCGCCGCAGGCGGTAGGTCACCGTCACCGCGAGCGTCGAATCCTGGCTCACCACGTCGACGCTCTCCACCTGGATGCGGTCCCCCAGCCACTGCTGGAGCGACCCCTGCACCGTGAGCTGGACCGCCGAGGCGATCACGTCGCCGTTCGGTCCGAAGACCTGCCGCAACAGGCCGCTGCCGAAGCCGGGCCGGTTCACCCGCTCCCCCGGCGCGGTGAACAGCACCTGCTCGATCAGGTCGCGGACGTGCTTCTCCTCGTCCGCCGCCGCCGTCCGCCCCCGGCCGTCAACGTGGAAGGGGAAATCGATCTGCATTTGTCCCCCTTGTCATCAGGTCCCCCGCACCCGCACCTGGCCGGCGATCACCGTCGGCGGCCCCTGCGGAATCTGCTCGGCGCTCTGGCAAAGCCCCGGGCTGGTTTGCAACAGCGCCGGCTGGCCGCCCACCATCACCCGCGCCGCCGGCACCAGCCATTGCACCTTGATGCACGGCTGCGGCTTGGGCCCGACGGTGAAGGCGCATCCGGCCACCAGCGTGGTGTCGGCGAAGGTCGCCACCGGCTGGCCGGAGACGACCACGCGCGGACTGCTCGGGATGATCGTGATCTGCCCGCCGTGGGGACAGATCGCCGACGCGCCCACGTGCAGGAGAAAGCCGGGCATCAGATCACCTCCAGGGCGCCGTTGTTGATCGACACGCTCGCCGGCGTGAGCTTGACGCTCGCCGCGCCGTTGGACAGCTCGATCCCGGCGGCGTTGAAAACCATTTTGAGCGGCGTGGCCACCGCCGGCGGATTCACCTCCAGCGTGAAGCCGCCGATCCCCGGCAGGTCGGAGAGCGTGAGCGTGATGCTCCCCGTCTTGATCACCTTCATCTGCTCCACCGCGGGCAGCGCCGGCACCTCGCCCACCCCCCAGAAACAGCCGCTCCAGATCGGATAGTCGGGATCCCCCGCCTCGAGCTCCACCCAGATGTTGGTGCCCACGGGAGGCAACGCGAAAAAACCCACTCCCGACCCGCCGAACGGCACGCACGGCATGGCCCACGAGAGCGTCCCCTCGCCGAACACCGCCGGACAGCTCACCTGCAGCCGCCCCTGCTGCAAGGGGTCGATGTTGTTCTCCACCTTGCCGCGATACTTGCCGTAGAACTTCCTGCCTTCGCTCATGTCAGCACCATCGGAGTCAGAGAGCCCCAGCCGTCGCGGTTGAGGGTGAACTGCTGCCTGTATTCGCCGATCTTCACCGTGTGCGTGACCCGCTTCACGTAATACAGGCCGTCGTGCTGGTAGCCGGCGCCGCGCAGCCCCACCAGCCCGCGCGGCTGGAGCAGGGCTCCATAGCGCAGGGCGTCGAGCTCGCCGGTGACGTTCAGGACGCCGTCCACCGAGGCGTCCGTCTGCCCCTGGGCGCGGCCGTAGGCCTGCGCCACGTTGAGGCCGCTCTGGCGAAACTGGCGGCGGCGCACGTTCGGCTGCTGCACCAGCCAGGCGGGCTGCGAGGAGAGCGGCACGCGCGTGCTCGCCAGCGTCCGCACCGGCATCGCCTGGTTGGTCAGGCGGTCCTGCACCTGCCCCTCCACCATCGTGGGCGCCTGTGAATTGGCGGCAAAGCTGATCTGCTCCACGTTGGTCTCCGCTCCCAGGTTCACCGACAGGGCCTTCTGCGGCACCGAAAGGCGCGGCGGCGGACCCCAGTACGCCGTGCTGGTCGCCGGCACCGGCCCGGGAGAGATGAAGAACACGTAGCCGTGCCGCGCGGCCATCTGATTCAAATAGGCGTAATCCGTGGCCTGTTGTGACGGGATCCTCTCCACCGGCACCGGCGGATCGATCGCCAGCGGCGGGATCACCACGGGGATCAGCCCGTACTGGGCGTAAGAGAGGATCAGCTTGTTGGCGATGATCGTCTCGTCCTGCGCCGGATGCTCGGCCGACTTCTCCTCCTGGTCGAGCATCACGCTCGCGTCCTCGCCGATCACCGTCAGCGTCGAGGTGCCCGGGCCCGCTCCCGGCGACAGCTCCTGATGGGTGATGAAGCCGTCCATCAGCACCTGCGGCACCACCCCGAAAGTGACCAGCACCAGCACCCGGTTGAGCGGCTTGAGCAGCAGCGGATTGCGCAGGATGCCGTAATCGATCAGATCGAGCGGGCTCGACCTCCCCACCCGGAAGGTCAGCTCGAACCCGGAGGAGCCGCTGTCGTCATGGGTCACCTTCACCTGCTGGAGCGACTCCAGCAGGTCGGGAGGCGGCGGCACCGGCACGGTGGGGCCGATGAGCAGCGTCAGGTGGATCCCCAGCAGGTTCATCATCGCGGGCTCACCCCTCCGGGTCCGGCTCGGCCCCCGGCATCGCGGCGACCCCCTCGGCCTGCGGCAACCCGACGCGCAGGCGGCTCCCCGGCTCGTTGGTGAGGTCCGCCGGGTCCATGGCGTTGTTGGCGTCCGCCACGCGCCAGAACTGCTCGGGATCGGAGAGCAGGCGCGCGGTGATCAGATCGAGGCGGTCCCCCTCCACCACCGTCACCTCGGCCAGCAGCGGCATCGAGCTGCCCGGCGGCACGAAACGCCGCCGCTTGTAGGCGAGCTGACGGCCGTCGGCCGTGGTGAGCGTGGCGGTCTCCAGGTTGTAATAGCGGCTGTTGGGATCGAACATGATTCACACCCCCAGCTTGACGTCGAAGCTCACCGATCCCCCCGCGGAGGCGGCCGAATTGAGGCTGCCGACCACGGCCATGGCCTCCTTGACCACCTGGTGAGCGAGGAAGACGTAATACCCCGGATGGAGCACCGAGAGATCGTTGTACGAGAGCACCCGCAGGCCCAGCGAGACCTTGGCGCGGATGGGATTGAGATTCACGTCGAACGCCTCCTCGGTGATGCTGAAGTCGCTGATGCGCACCGGCAGCACCCGCTTCGGCCCCCACACGAACAACGTGAACGGCGCCACCGGCGGCACCACCTCGATGGTGCCCAGGGCCATCAGCACCGTGTTGGCGATCACCAGCGCGCTCTTCGGATAAATCAGCATTTCGAGCGCCGAGAGCTGGGGATAGATCCCCAAGCTGGTGGCGATGCCGTCGCCCGTCTCGAGCTGATCGGTGGCGTCGATCTCGATGTCGAGCGTAATGGTTTCGACCGGCGCCCCCTTGAGCCGCAGCGCCTCGGTCCGGTCCCCCTCGCCGCCGCCGAGCGTCTGCGCCTGCAACCGCCGCGTCATCGTCTCCGGGTTGTACTGGAAGACGATCAGGCTGGCGAGCGGATTGAGGATGTCGATGCCCACGAGGGCGCCTTTCATCACGCGGGGGGAGCCGGGGAAGGTGGTCATGATTGGAGCTCCTTGTCGCGAGCGGTCAGCCAGGCACGCCAGCGTTCCACGGCCTCGGCCCGGCGGGCCGCGGGTGCGTCCCAGTCGAGATTGCCCAGGGAGGCCCAGAGCTGCCGCCATGCCTCCTCCGCGCCCCTGTCTCTCCACCCCTCCCCAGGACGAAAACCGTGACTCCGCATGGTCACCCCCTCGAGGACCCGCTGTGCGCGCATCCGGGTCTCCCGGTCCGCGGAGGAGATGAGCTCCAGAGCAGGCTCCAGCGCCGGCTCGCCGATCTCGATCAGCCGGTCGACCGCGGGCGTAGAATCGCCATGAAGCTTGTCCGGATCGTCGTTGATCCTCCGCGTGAGAGATTTGATTTCGTTCTGCATCGGCTTGCTCTATTTATTCTTGTAATATTTGTTGAACGCTGCGATAGCGGCGTCGAAAGTGGAGGATGGCACGCCGTGCTCAAACGGTGAGGTCAACGTTGCGGTCCCCGCGGCATCCGCCGTGAACCCCCAGTCCACGCAGCCCAGATAGCTCCCGGTGTCATGACAGCGAGCGCAGGTCTCAAACTCGAAAACGTCATCGGCATCACCAAAAGGATGGTCCCAGAGAGAGGCCTTGGACACGGTCTTGCCGTCATTAGAGCCATCCTGCGATTTCGTGGCATTGGGCGCATGATCGCGATAGTAGATGGAGCAGCCCTTGCCTTCAGAGCACTTCTTGGCAAAGTGATCGACAAAATAACCTGCTTTTGTGTTCTTCTTTGCGTCCTCCTTGGTTTTCATCTTCTCTCGAGGGGCCTCTCCCCCGGTAAAGGCATAAGGCTGGCCCGGCTTTTCAAAGACCCGTACGATTTGAACAAGCCGAATCAAATTGCATTTGGGACAGGTCTTGGGATCGGGATAAAACTCTATCGTCCCCTCAACACCAGTCACGAACGGGGTCATGTTCACGCCGAACCAACCACAACCGGCGGTCGGGCGGATGGGCTGCTCGCCAAGGACCTCCTGTCGGCAATACTCCGCCTGATCCTCGCCCATGATCTTGATGCACTTCAGCAATTCGGTCGCTTCCCGGTAGGGCAACGTCCCACCCGAATTCAGATCCGATCCCGGAGGCTTGCGCTGAACCTGGGAGGACGTTCCTGTTCCCACCACCGGCGTTGAGCCCGCGAGCGCGGCGTCTGCCGCGGAATCGGCCGCACGCTCGGCAGGGTGATCCGGCGGGCTGACGGCGAGATCCGATCCATCCGTCGTCGCTGACGGCCCCTGCTGAATCACATGGGTCAGCTCATGGGCTAGGAGACGCCGTCCTCCGTCAGTCCTCGGGGCATATTGGCCCGCGTTGAACACGACGTCCCGCCCCACCGTATAGGCCAGAGCACCCACCGTCCGCGCCGACTCGGCGGCCCGCGCATCGTCGTGCACGCGCACGCGGCTGAAGTCGTGCCCGAAACGGGACTCCATGAAAGAACGGGTCTCTCCGTCCAGCGCTCCTCCCGGCGAGCCGAGGACCTCGTGCACGATCGGCGGCGCGATCGCGGGACCGCCGAGGCCGGATTCCTTGCGCTGCAGGCCTAGCCGCTTTTTCTGGCACTCCGCGCACTCGCCGGTCGCTCCAGGGGTCCCGCCGCAGGCGCACTTGCGCTGGAGGAGGCGCCCCGCTTTTGGAGTGCCGCGAGTAGCTTCAGGCCTGGCCTGTCGATCAAAATTGGCTCGCATAATCTCCCGTCAGGGATGGGGACCGCCACACACCGTTGGATGCCACCACACGTTATGGGCTGCTCCGGTACCATAGGCCGGCGTGATTCCGTAGGTGCTCCCCGTCCGATGTCCCATCGCGGTCCTGATCTCGTCATACAGCCGGCCGAGATTGAAACAGCGCGGATCACAGTGATCACCAATTCCCCTGTCGATCAAGAAATGAGTCGTGATCTCCGGAAACACGCCCGCTTGCAGGGCGGCCCGGAGGTAAAGCTGCTCCACATTCGTATATTGGCTGTCCGTATAGGGCGTCAGAGGCGTGAGGGTCCCAGTCGTCCGGCAGTCCGTGCCCCGTTCCTGGACGATCTCGACGTTGACGGTAGAGGCGATTCTGGCAGCCCGAGTGCTGAAGAGGTTGGCCAGCCGGTTGCAGGCCCCTTCGAGATCTGGCACCGTCGCCGCCGAGGCGGCCACGGCAGCAGCACCCTGGGTAGACACAGTGCCGCAGAGGTCCTCGACCGCCCAGGTTCCCGCCGAGTGGACTTTGCCCGAGGTGGCGTTGAGCTCCCTGATCGCTCTGGACTTTTCGCTCGCCGCCTCCCTGGCAGGCGAGCCCTGCGCCGTGAGCACGCCGTCGAGAGCCGCCTCCCTCTGCGTCGGGTCGGCAGCCTGCCAGACATTGCGGAATTCGGCGTAGCGGGTCGCCTCCGCCATGACGTCCTGTCCCTTCTCGAACTCGGTCGCGGTGGGGCGGCGCGGCCCGAAGAAGGTCTGCTGCGCGATGCCCGCATCTCCAGTCTGAGGGACGTAGGCGGCGGCTCCCTCCCCGGTCGATCGCCGGCCGAGTCGGGCGACCTCGGCAATGTGCGCCGCGGAGAAGGGCGATGACGTGTCGTGGACGACGAAGCGAGCCCCCTGAACCACCGCCGCGGTAGTCCCCCCGGCGCCCGAGCCGGCCGCCGGTGCCGCGACCTGCGCCACCTGAGCCGCGGTCTGTCGCTCGGGCTCGCTCAGGGCGCGACCCACTTTGTTCAGCGGCTCTTCCTCCTGGGGAGCCAGCGCAGGTGGCTGAGAGCCACCGGACTGCCCAGCGCATTCCTCGTTGGTGGGCGTCACGGAGGGACCTGAGTACCCGGTCTCCTCTCGGCACCGGCGGTTGTATTCCTCGATTTCCTGCTCCGTCGGGAGGCCGCCAGGTCGGGTGCTCGCGCATCCACCCAGGCGCTTGACGCATTCGACCTGATCGGCTCGCGAACCCGAGGCTCCGGCATCAGGGTCGTCACGGGCGACGACCGGACCGGTCGAGAAACCGACATGGAAAGGCTGTCCCTCTAAAACCCGCACCGCCGCTGCATCAGCTTCCCGCTCCGCCGCCGAGTCCGCGCTCGCCACC
>DASXJP010000150.1:0-20857 GCA_036497345.1 Thermoanaerobaculia bacterium | reverse complement strand
GCTAACCACACGCAGGCTTCTTATTCGGAATCCGCTTCCCGCTCAACAGCACCCCAGGCCAAAACCCAAGACGCCGCGAGCCCGAGAAGCAGGCCGCTGACTTCTCTCTTCCTCTATCTGGTTTTCAAAGAACCGACGCCGTCCCGTTTTTCGGAGGCGAACTCCGATTCTAACCACCCTTCCACCCGGCTGTCAAGCCCGGGCGAGGGGCGGCTCGCAGTGCAACCGGCGACCGCTACCGTGTATTCCCACGGTACGACGCCACGCCTGCTGTCGGTCAAGGAACCTGCCCAACGACTCGCGGGCAGTTACCCGGCCCCGAACGGGGCCGCCGTCAAGGAGAAAGCATCGTACTGCCTCGACTCCCGGCTGTCAACCCTTCCAGATCCCGGTTTGTTCCCGCTGGAGCGCGAGAGCGGCCTGCCCGAGGCTGATGCCGCCGTCGTTGGCCGGCACCTCCCGGCTCACCCAGGCCCGGAACGATCCCAGGAGAGCCTTGAGATCCTCCAGCAGCAGCTCGTTCTGGAAGACCCCTCCCGAGAGGGCCACCGTGTGGGCTGCGTGCTCTTCAGCGAGGGCCGCGACCGCCCGCCGTATCCCCTCCGCCAGGCCGCGGTGGAAGGCGCGGGCGATCTCCGCGGCGTCCCGGCCGCGGCGGCGCTCCTCGATGACGGCCCGGAGCAGCGGCCGGAAGTCGAGCTCGCCGGACGCGAAGGGCAACGGCAGGGGTGCCGCCGCCGGCGCTCCGCGGGCGAGCTGCTCGACCCAGAGGGCGGCCTGCCCCTCGAAGGTGATCTCGCGGGTGAAGCCCAGAAGGGCCGCCACGGTGTCGAAGAGGCGGCCCACGGAGGTGGTCGGGAAGGTCCGGAATCCTCTCGCCGCCAGCTCCAGCGCCTGGCGATAGCGCGGCGGGAAGCGGAACGGCGGCGCGGTCAGGTCCGGGATGCCGTCGAGCCCGGCGAGAAACCCCGCCGCCGCCTGGACCGGATATCCGGCCGCCGCGTCGCCGCCGGGCAGGACCGCCGTTCGCAGATGGGCCACGCGCTCGAAGCCGGCACGGAGCGAGCCGGCAAAGAATTCGCCCCCCCAGATCGCGCCGTCGTCGCCGTACCCCGTGCCGTCGAACGCCACCCCCAGGACGCGTTCCTCCAGCGCTCCCCGCTCGGCGAGGACGCTGGCGACGTGGGCCCGGTGGTGCTGGACGGCCACTCTCTCCTTCGCGGGCAGCTCCAGCGCGTACGCCGTGGAGGCGTACTGCGGATGGAGGTCGTGGACGACGACCAGCTCGTCCGCGTCCACCTCGTACATCGCCAGCAGGTCCTGGACCGTCTCGCGGAACGCCCGCAGCGCCTCGTAGTGGCGCAGGTCGCCGACGTGCTGGCTGACGAAGGCCTCGCCTCCCACCACCAGGGTGACCGTGTTTTTGAGGTCGGCGCCCACGGCCAGGACCGGGTACGGGAGCGGCAGGTGGGCGACGGCGCCCGGCGCGTAGCCGCGGGCGCGGCGGAGCACGGCCGGGCCGAGGCAGCCCGCGCGGACGACCGAGTCGTCCACCCGGCGGGCGATCGGACGCTCCCCCACCAGGAAGGCGTCGGCCAGACCGGCGAGCCGCTCCAACGCGTCGGCGTCCTCATAGGCGATCGGCTCGCTCGACCGGTTGGCGCTGGTCATCACCAGCAGCTCCGGCGCGCCGGCGGCGAAGAGGAGATGGTGCAGAGGCGTGTAGGGGAGCATCACGCCGAGATCCCGGTTGCCGGGAGCGACGCCGGGAAGCTCGCGGCGGGCCGGCGCGAGGACGACCGGCCGCGCGGTGGAGGTGAGCAGCGCCTCGGCCTGCGGAGAGAGGTCGACCACGGAGCGGGCCACGGCGAGGTCCTTCGCCATCACCGCGAACGGCTTCTCCTTGCGGACCTTGCGCTCGCGGAGGGCGGCGACCACCCGGGCGTTGCGGGCGTCGGCGGCCAGATGGTAGCCGCCGAGCCCCTTCACGGCGACGATCCGGCCTTCCCGCAGCAGCCGCGCCGCCCGGGGGATCGCCTCGTCCGGAAGGCCGTCCAGGAGATAGGCCGGCCCGCAGACCGGGCAGGCCACCGGCTGGGCGTGGAACCGGCGGTCGAGCGGGTCGTGATACTCGCGGGCGCAATCCGGGCACAGCGGCCAGTCCCGCATCGTGGTCCGGGGGCGGTCGTAGGGGAGGCCGAGCACGATGCTGTAGCGCGGGCCGCAGTCGGTGCAGTTGATGTACGGATAGCCGTACCGGCGGTCGGCGGGGTCGAGCAGCTCCGCGAGACAGGCCGGGCAGACCGGCAGGTCCGGGGAGATGCGCACCGTCGGCGGGTCCTTGGCCTCGCTGTCGCGGATCTCGAAACGGTCGCAGCCTTCCGCCGGGACGGTCTCCACCTCGAAGGAGGCGACGCGGGCCGCCGGAGGCGGCCGGTCGAATCCCGCCACGAAAGCGTCCACGGCTTCCGGCGGTCCTTCGGCGTGGATCTCGACCCCCTCGCCGCCGTTGCGCACCCAGCCCGCGATCCCGTGGTCCCGCGCCAGGCGGTAGACGAAGGGGCGGAAGCCGACCCCCTGGACCACGCCCCGGACACGGAGGAAGCGGGCTTCGGGCATGATCAAACCGCGCAGCTCCTCCCCTGCCAGCCGATCTGCCTGACGCGGCCGTCCTCCACCAGCACGGGGACGGCCCGCCGGCCGCCGGTCAGGGCGAGCATCCTCTCCAGGGCTTGCCGGTCGCTCTCCACGTCGTGCTCCAGGAAGTCGACGCCGTCCCAGAGGAGCTGCTCGCGGAGCTCGCCGGTGAACGGGCAGCTCCGGGTGCCGTAGAGCTCAGTCGCCATGGCGGACCGCCTCCAGCGCTTCGAGGAGGACGTGATAGATGGAAGCCTGGACCTCCTGGATGCGGGGTATGTAGTCGCAGGGGACCACCAGGGTCCAGTCGGCGAGCCCCCGGCGGGCGATCTCGCCGCCGTCGTAGCCGAGCAGGGCCACGGTCAGCAGGCCCCGCTTGCGGGCTTCTCCGAGAGCGGCGATTACGTTGGCCGAGCCGCCGCTGGTCGAGATCGCCACCGCCACGTCCGCGGGACCCGCCTGCGCGATGAGCTGGCGCAGGAAGATCGCCTCGGCGCCGATGTCGTTGGCGATCGCGCTCAAGGGGGCCGGCTCCAGGGCGAGCGAGATCGCGGGCACCGGCTGGAAGCTCTTGAGCGGCACCGCGCAGTCCAGGGCCCAGTCGTTGGCGTCGGTCGCCGAGCCGCCGTTGCCGAACAGGAGCAGGGTGCCCCCGGCGCGCAACCGGTCGCGGATGGCGGTGGCCGTGGCGACGATCCGTTCCGCCTGCTCCGCGGCCACCCGCTCGCGCAGCGCCTCGTCGTCGCGGGCCTTCATCGCGATCGAGGCCGCGACCTCGGCCAGCACGCCGCCGGTGTCCTGCTCCCCCCCGCCCAGGAACGGATAGAGGAAGCTGGACGCCCCGACCTCTGGCCCGAGCTGCCGGTGCTCCAGGAAGACATGCACCGTCTCCCAGAGGGTGTGGTAGAGGATCTCGATCAGCTCCTGGTGGATGAACGGGTCGGACGACGGCGCCGCCACGGCGTAGTCCCCCTCCGTTCCCGGCAGCGCGAAAGTCATCGCCCCCCTCTGCCGCGCGGCGTGCAGAATACCGTCCACCTCGGAATCCCCGCCCGGGGGACCGAAGCCCATCACCATGTCCTCCGGCCTCGCCAGCGCCGCCACCCACTCCCGCGGCGACAGCGAGAGGTCGAGGGCCGGCAGGGCCCGTTTGCCGACGATCACCGGATGGATGAATTCGACCGCCACGTGCTGCGCGTCGGTCGCGTATTGATTCCGCCCGCAGGCCAGCAGCCGGCCGCCGCGCAGGAAGCGCTCCGCCATCGCCTGGCACGCCGCGGCCAGCCGCGCGCTCTCCCGGGGGAAGAATTCTGCCGAGACCCGGTTGCGCGCCAGCAGGAGGTCCTCGACGAGGCGGACGGCATCCATGGTCAACAGATCCTGGGCAACGGGTCGCCCACCAGCATGTCGATCACCCGCGTGCCGCCATAGGCGGCGACGCCGAGGACGGTGCGCGCCGGCTCCTCCCGCACCTCGCCGATCACCACCGCCTCCCCGCCGCCGGGCGTCGCGCGGAGGGCCGCGAGGGCCGCGTCGGCCAGCTCCGGCGCCACCACCGCCAGGAATTGGCCCTCGTTGGCGATGTGCAGCGGATCGAGCCCCAGCAGCTCGCAGGCCCCGCGCACGGGGTCACGGACGGGGAGGCTCTCCTCCCACAGCGCCAGCCCCAGACCGCAGTCGCGGGCGAGCTCGTTGAGCGACGTCGCCACCCCGCCGCGGGTGGGATCGCGCATCCAGCGCAGCCCCGCCGCCGCCGCGTCGAGCAGGCTCTCGACGAGCGGCAGGACGGAGCGGGTGTCGGAACGGATCTCGGCCTCCAGGTCGATCTCGCCACGGGCCAGAAGGATGGTGATCCCGTGGTCGCCGATCGGCCCGGAGAGCAGGACCTTGTCGCCCGGCCGCACCGCCTTGGGCGAGCAGCGCACCCGCGGATCCACCGTGCCGATCCCGGCCGTGGTGACGTACAGGCCGTCCGCCTTGCCGTGCTCGACCACCTTGGTGTCGCCGCCCACGATCTGTACCCCCGCCCGTTGCGCCGCCTCGGCGATCGCCCGCGCCTCCGCCTCCAGAACGGAGCCGGGGAGGCCCGCCTCGAGCACGAAGCTGACCACCAGGGCCAGCGGCCGGGCGCCCGAGACGGCGAGGTCGTTCACCGTGCCGTTGACCGCCAGGTCGCCGATCGAGCCGCCGGGAAAGCGCAGCGGGCTGACCACGAAGCTGTCGGTGGTGAACGCCAGCCGGGTGCCGTCGACTTCGAGATGGGCGGCGTCGCCCAGCGGCTCCAGGAGGGGGCCGCCGAAGAGCGGCGCGAGCAGCCCCTCGACCAGCCGCCGGCTGGCCTTGCCGCCGGCGCCGTGGGCCATCTCGATCTGGGGATCGCGGAAACGAACCCCCACTTTGGGATCAATCGGATTCAAGCGCTGGCCGCCGCCGCTTCGGTCTTGCGGTGCACGTAGTGATGGTAGGCCGCGCAGGCCCCCTCGGAGGAGACCATCAGCGCTCCCACCGGCCGCTCGGGCGTGCACTCCCGGCCGAAGAGCTTGCACTGGTGGGGCTTCAGGACCCCCTTGAGCACCTCGCCGCACTGCGCGGCCTTGGGATCGGTCACCCGCAGGCCGGGCAGGTCGAAGCGGCGCTCGGTGTCCCATTCGGCGTAGGCGTCGCGGATCTTCAGGGCCGACTGCGAGATGAAGCCGAGCCCCCGCCACTCGAAATAGGGGCGCAGCTCGAAGACCTCGGCCAGCACCTTGAGGGCGGCGAGGTTCCCCTCCCAGGGGACCACGCGGGCGTACTGGTTCTCGACCTCCGCCTTCCCCGCCGCGAGCTGGCGCAGGATCATCAGGATCGACTGCAGGATGTCCAGCGGCTCGAAGCCGGAGACCACCACCGGCTTGCCGTAGCGGCGGGCGATGAACTCGTAGGGGCGGCAGCCGATGACGGTGGAGACGTGGCCGGGGCCGATGAAGCCGTCGAGCCGCATGTCCGGCGATTCCAGGATCGCCCGGATCCCCGGGATGATGGTGACGTGATTGGAGAGGACCGAGAAGCTGGCGATCCCCTCCGCCTTCGCCTGCATCAGGGTCAGGGCGGTCGAGGGGGCGGTGGTCTCGAAGCCGATGGCGAAGAACATCACGTGCCGCTGCGGATTGGCGCGGGCGAGCTTCAGGGCGTCGAGCGGCGAGTAGACCATGCGGATCTCGGTCCCCCGCGCCTTGTGCTCCAGCGGGCTGCCGTGGGCGCCCGGCACCCGCATCACGTCGCCGAAGGCGGTGAAGATGGCGCCGTGCTCCCGGGCCACCGCCAGGCCGTCGTCGGTCCGCCCCATGGGGAGCACGCAGACCGGGCAGCCGGGGCCGTGGATCAGCTCGATGTTGGCGGGCAGGACGTCGGCCAGCCCGAAGCGGTAGATGGCGTGGGTGTGGCCGCCGCAGACCTCCATGATCCGGTAGTGACGATCGGGGTCCGCCAGCCGTCGGATCTCGTCGGCCACCTGCCGGATGAGGCGCGGATCGCGGTACTCGTCGACGTATTTCATGAGGTCCATCCTCCGTAGCCCTCGATCTCCTCCATGGCGGCCGCGTCCTCGCCCAGCATGGCCAGCAGGCGCATCTGCTCCGCCGCCCCCTCCTCGCTGATCCTGCTCATCGCGAAGCCGACGTGGATGAGCACCCAGTCCCCCGTTTGCAGGGGCTCGTCGCGCAACAGGTCGATGTTGACCTGCCGCCGTGCTCCCGCCACCTCCACCATGGCGAATTGCGGACGCTCGGCGGGGAGGTCGACGAGCTTACCGGGGATTGCGAGACACATCCGGCTCTCCTCCTTCGTTGTCGAGAAGCTCGAGGATCAGCTTCACCGCCTCCTCCACCGCCGCCGCGACCGGATCGCTCAAACCGATCTCATCGTCGGTCGTCGCCGGCTCGCAGCCCACGATCAAGACCCGCCCGGGCTTGCCGCCCAGCGTCTTGAGCAGCGCGAAGACCGTCTGGGGGTCCATGCCGTGGGCGTCCGCCAGACCCGGCTCGCCGAGGCGGTCGAGGTCCGGCTCGATGAGATAGACCGTCCCGGGCTCGCCGCCCCGCGGGGTGGCGTCCACCAGGATCACCGTGGGGTAGCTCTTCTCCGCCAGCTCGTAGGCGAGGTGGACGCCGCGGATGCCGAAGTCGGCGACCCGCACCCCTTCGGGGAGCTCCCGCGTGGCCAGGCGCCGCGCCACCTCGACGCCGAAGCCGTCGTCGCCGAGGAAGATGTTGCCCACGCAGGCGACCAGGACGCGGGCTACATCCGTTCGATCTTGATATAACGGACCAGGTCCGGCAGCGACTGGATCAGGACTACCGCCGCGATCAGCGCCAGGGCCCCCAGGATTGCTCGTTTCATGGGATTTCCTTTCTGATTCCAGAGGCTCGATCTCCTCCGGGTAGAAGTAGAAGAACCGGCCATGCGAGATATGCACGTCATTTGCCGGGTCAACCTCCAGGCTCACCGCGACATAGCACTCCTCTTCGAGATCGCGGTAGACCCCCTCGACCCGGGCCTCGCGGCCGGCAAGGAAGAGGTCCATGGAATCGGCGCGCCGGCTGGGCCGCAGCCGGACGCGCGATCCTTTCGCCACCCGGGTCCCCTGGACCTCGATCGACGCCTCTTCCGGCGGCTCCATCCCCGGTGGGTTCAGGAACGCCTCCCAATCCGAAAGCGCCCCTCCCAGGGGATCAACCGTAGCCGGGCTCAGCGAGCGGACGGCGCCGTGCATGCGCTCGAAAACCTCGGGTGGGATGGAATCTGATCGCTCGATGATCCGCCGCGACCGCTCGTCGGTACCGGCCGCCTCCCGCTTCTCTTCGTCGGTCAGGGTCATCACCCGCAGGGTCAGGATCTCGTCGATCTCGGTCGCATCGCAGAGGTCCCCCGGGCTCTCCGGCGCCACCGCCGGATGGTCGTAGAGGATGATCGGCGACGACAGCAGCACGTCCCGGGAGCCTTCCGGACCGATCAGCACCGGCCAGGTGTGCTGGTTGGCGCAGGCGGCCGCGGCCGCGGCGGCCTCCGGCGGAGGATCGAGCAGCGACACGAAGGCGCCGCCGCGCACCGCCAGAAGCGTATGGGCGCCCACCAGCGAACGGCGGAGAGCCCCTTCGCGGTCGGCTCCCTCATAGGAGCCCAGATTCTCGATCCGCACCCGGACCTTGATCAGGCCGCCTTCCCGCTCCGAGGTGACCCGGATCACCCCGGAGACCGGCCAGCGCTCGCGCACGATCCGGGCCGCGGCGCGGCCGTCCGCGGCGCGCACGATCTCGACCTCCCGCCCCGCCGGAGCCGCGATCGGGATCTCCGTCCCGCGGTCCAGCGGAATCGCCGTGGCGTCGAGCCGGCGTTCCACCCCCTCCTCCCAGGTCACCAGGGTCTGGTCGCCGACCGCGAGGGTCTCGATCGGGCGGAACGTGCTCTCCCCGATATTTTCCTCGATCGTCCGCGCCTGCACCTGGAGGAAGCGCACCCGCAGGTCGAGCTCCGGCGCGCCGTCCGGCTGGATCAAGCACTCGGTCTGCATCGCCCAGGGCTCGCTGCCGCCGAGCTCGGCATAGCCGCGGGGCACCACCACCCCGAACTGCCAGCGCAGGCGGTTCTTCGCGGCCGAGGCCCGGTAGGGGTAGAGCACGTACCCCTCATAGAGCACGGCGTCGGCGACCTTCTGGGCCAGCTCGAAGCTCATGACGGGTCCCCCCGCCCGGCCTCATGGAGCAGGGCCTCGATGGCGTCGTCCCAGGTCGGCAGCGCCCGCCGCCCCCGGAACTGGTGGAGGGCGTCGAAGGTCTCCCGCCGCAGCCGGAGCCAGGCGCTGCCCGGGAAGTAGCGGTCCATCAGCTCCCGCCAGACCGCCACCGGCAGCCGGAAGGGGGCCTCCTTCTCCCACGGGACCTGCTCGACGCTGAAGCCGTTCTGGCCGCGGGTGAAGACGGTGCCGCTGAACAGCAGGAGCAGGGGGATCTCGCCGTCGTCGAGCGCGTGGAAATACTTGGCCGCCGTGACCTCGAAATCGTAGGTGCAGGCCACCGGGAGATCGACCTCGCGGCTCTCCTGAAAGCCCGGCACCATCAGGGAGGCGTGGGTCCACAGGATGGTCTTCAGCGTCTCGCCCCAGCGGGAAGGCTCGCCGAAGAGCTCGAGCAGGCGCTCCTCCTCGGCCGCCGTGTAGTGGCGCTGGCGCGGCTCGATCTGGATCTGGCAGCGCAACGCGATGGCGTGGACCCGCTCGCCGGTCGACTCGGTGATACGCAGCCGGAGCATCAGGGTCGGCACCGCCGCGTACGGCTCGGCGCGGGCCCCCAGCACGGAAAAGTCGAGCGCGGTCATGCCACCCCCGCCCGGGCCGGCCCGCTGCGCGCGGTCACGGCCGCGAAGAAGGTACCGATGGCCTGCCACGCCTCCTCGCCCCCCTGGAAGCCGCGCCAGTGCCGGCGCACGATCCCCACCAGCTCATAGCAGGCGTCGATCGGCACCACGTAGGACGCGCAGCCTTCCTGGCGTTTCCAGACCAGGAGCGCCTCGACGTCGGGGCTCAGGGCCGCGATCCTGGGGTTGGCGCGCAGGATCTCCTCCCAGGTGTCGAGCGGCAGCAGCGACTCCGTGGCCCCGGCCGGGCTCGGATAGAAGGCCACGGTGCGGCCGAGAGAGCTGTTGAAAAAAAAGAAGGCGAGATCGACGGGCACCTGCAGCCGGTCCCACTGCGCGGGCGCGAGCACCTGGCCTCCAAGGTCGAGATAGCGCTCCGGCACCGCCCTGTACCTGCCGCCGGCGGCCCCCTGGGCGGTGAAGAGCAGATAGCAGGGGCGGCAGGCGCAGAGCAGGCTCCGCTTCTCGACGTGGACGACGTGCGAATGCTGGCCGGGGAGAGGGGCGGCGCAGAAGTCGCACCGCTCCTCGGCGGAAGGCTGCGGCCGGGACCCGCGCAGGCGCCTCAACTGATTGACGAAGCGCGCGCTCGCTTCGTCAGCCATGAGAATAACCCTCGATCTCGCTCGGGCACTTGAGGCCGATCTGGACCAGAGGCTCCGCCGGCGACGCCGGATCGGCCACCCCTTCGACCTCGATCCCCACCACCTCCGGAGCCGCTTCCGCGATCGCCTTCTCGATCGCCAGCTTCATGGTGACCGCCGACGAGGGGCAGCCGTGGCAGCTCCCCTCCAACCGCAGGCGGACGACGCCGTCCGCGATCCCCAGCAACTGGACGTCGCCGCCGTGGGAGCCGAGATAGGGGCGGACACCGTCGAGGGCGCGCAGGACGCGGCTCTCGGTGTCCTCCGGGTGGAGGTCGTGCAGCAGCAGCAGGCTGGCGACGAGGTCGTCCGCCGCGAAGCGGGAGAGCAGCTCGCCGCCGGCCGGGCTGTCGTAGACGATCTCCATCATCCGCTCCAACCCGCCGCCGTAGAGCTCGAGGAGCGACCGCACCAGCTCCTCGGCGGTCTCCCGGGCGCGCGGGTCCGCGATCGCCGGCAGCTCCGCCAGCAGCCCCTCGATGCGGTCGCCGACCGCGCGGAGGTTACCGCCCATGAGGTGCCGGCGGCGCCACGATCGGCGAGTGGCGCTCCTCGATCACCCGGCCGTCGCCCAGGTACATGTGGACGCCGCACGGCAGGCAGGGGTCGAAGCTGCGCACCGTCCGCATGATGTCGATCCCCTTGAACTTGTCCCGCGGGTTCTCCTCGAAGATCGGGCACCCCTGCACCGCGTCCTCGTAGGGTCCCGGCGTGCCGTAGACGTCGCGCGGGTTGGCGTTCCAGGGGGTGGGCGGATACGGGTGGTAATTGGCGATCTTGCCGTCGCGGATCACCATGTGGTGCGACAGCACGCCGCGCACCGCCTCGGTGAAGCCGCAGCCGATGCCCTCCTTGGGCACCTCGAACGTCTCCCAGGTCTTGGTGTGGCCGGCCCGCACCTCCTTGAGCGCCTCGTCCATGAAGTGCAGGGCGCAGGCGGCGGCGTAGGCCTGGAAGTAGGTCCGCGCCCGGTTCCGCTCGATGGTGTTGCTCCACCTGGGGATCTTCCACTCGAAGGTCACCGGCGGCTTGGTGGCCGTCTTCGGCAGGTTGATCACCACGCTGTTGCCGGTCGCCTTGAGATAGCCGATGTCCACCAGGCCGGAGAGCGCCGTGGACCACAGGCGGGCGAGCGGACCGCCGCCGGTGTCGAGGGCCAGATGGTCCTTGCCGTCGTACCAGCGCGGCGACATCACCCAACTGTACTTCTCGTCGAAATCCCGCTTCTGCGGCTTGGGCAGGGTGTGCTGGTTCCACGGATGGCGCTCGTCCACCGGGTTGCCCAGGGGATCCTTCTTGACGAAGATCTCCTTCCCCTTCCAATCGTCATAATAGGAGCTGCCCAGCAGGATGCGGATGCCGAGGTTGATCTGCACCAGGTCGTTGGTGACCAGCTTGCCGTCGACCACGACGCCGGGGGTCACGTACATCGCGCGCCCCCACTTCGTCATGTCCTTGTACTCGAAGTTGCAGACCTCCGGGTCCTGGAAGCTCCCCCAGCAGCCCAGCAGGATGCGGCGGTTCCCCACCTTCTCGTAGCCCGGCAGGGCCTCGTAAAAGAAGTCGAAGAGGTCGTCGTGCATGGGGACGACCCGCTTCATGAACTCGACGTAGCGCATCAGGCGGGTCAGATAGTCGGTGAAGAGCTGGATCGTGGCCACGGTGCCGACGCCGCCCGGGTAGAGGGTCGAGGGGTGGAAGTGCCGCCCTTCCATCAGGCAGAACATCTCCCGCGTCATGCGGCTCATCTGCAGCGCCTCGCGGTAGAACTCCCCCTCGAATGGGTTGAGCGACTTCATGATGTCGCCGATGGTGCGATAGCCGTGCGCGTCCGCGTGCGGCGCCGCGGTCTGCGCGGCCTTCTCCCACACGCCGGGGTTGGTCTCGCGCACCATCTTTTCGCAGAAGTCCACCCCCACCAGGTTCTCCTGGAAAATGTTGTGATCGAACATGTACTCGGCGGCCTCGCCGAGGTTGACGATCCATTCCCCGAGATGGGGGGGCTTGACCCCGTACGCCATGTTCTGGGTGTAGCAGGAGCAGGTGGCGTGGTTGTCGCCACAGATGCCGCAGATGCGGCTGGTGATGAAGTGGGCGTCCCGGGGGTCCTTCCCCTTCATGAAGATGCTGTAGCCGCGGAAGATCGACGAGGTGCTGTGGCACTCCGCCACCTTGCGCTGCCCGAAGTCGATCTTGGTATAGATTCCCAGGCTGCCGACGATCCTCGTGATCGGATCCCAATGCATCTCGACGAGGTTCTTTTTGGTCTCCTGGGTCTGGGTCGCCATCTCGGTCAGGGTCGCCATCGGATGCCCCCCCTTCGTACGGTTGTGAGCCTTTTCAGTGCTTGGGATCCTTGGGAGCGACGCTGGTCTGGTCCCGCAGGGTCGACTTGCCCACGGGCCGTTCGGCGCCCTTCTCCCCGACCTCGTAACGGCCGGGCTCCTTGCCCTCTCTCTTCACCACGGTCTCACCCCGGCCGGTCGTGCTCTTGCCGACGTTCTCGGGGTGGCCGGGCTCCCCCTTCTTGGTGACGCTGTCGTGCGTGTGGCTTGCCATGATGTCCTCCTCTCGAAGCTCACCAGGTCTTCTGATATCCGGTCGCCAGCTCCTTGCCGCGGTGGCGCCACTTGGGCTCTTTGTCCATGGTCCGCGACGTGATGCCGCGCAGGCCGCGGATCATCCGGCCGTAGACGCCGCTCGCCATCGCCGAGACGGTGGCCCCCGGCGGCTCGTCCATGAACGGCATGAACTTGTCGGGGAAGCCGGGCATGGTGCAGCCGATGCAGATCCCGCCCACGTTGGGGCAGCCGCCGATGCCGTTCATCCAGCCGCGCTTCGGCACGTTGCACTTGACGACGGGCCCCCAGCAGCCCAGCTTCACGATGCACTTGGGGGAGCCGTATTCGTGGGCGAAGTCCCCCTGCTCGTAATAGCCGGCGCGGTCGCACCCCTCGTGCACGGTGTGGCCGAAGAGCCACTGCGGCCGCAGCTCGGTGTCGAGGGGGATCATCGGCGCCTGGCCGGTCGCCTGATAGAGCAGGTAGAGGATCGTCTCGGAAAGATTGTCGGGCTGGATCGGGCAGCCGGGCACGCAGACGATGGGGATGCCGGCCTTCGACTTCCAATCCCAGCCCAGATAGTCGGGCACGCCCATGGCGCCGGTGGGGTTGCCGGCCATCGCGTGGATGCCGCCGTAGGTAGCGCAGGTGCCCACCGCCAGCACCACCAGGGCCTTCGGGGCGAGGCGGTCGATCCACTCGCTGGTGGTCATCGGCTGCCCCGTCGCCGGGTTGTTGCCAAAGCCGCACCAGTACCCCTCCTTCTTGATCGCCTCGTTGGGGATCGACCCCTCGACCACCAGCACGAACGGCTCGAGCTCGCCGCGATCCGCCTTGTGGAACCACTCGATGAAGTTGTCGGCGCCCCCCTCGGGGCCGCACTCGAAGTCGATCAGCGGCCAGTGCACCGCGATCTTGGGCAGCCCCGGCAGGGCCCCCAGAGCAATCTCCTCGATGCTCGGTTGGGTGGCCGCGGTGAGGGCCACCGAGTCGCCGTCGCAGCTCAGGCCCGCGTTGATCCAGAGGATGTGGACGACGGTTTCGGTCTCCTGGAAGGGACGCGCTGGCGATGCCATGGATGTAGCCTCCTTCGTGCGAAAAGAGGGACGGCAAAGGGGAGGTCGCGAGCTGTCCTGGAGCCCTCTCCCACCCTGGCCGAGGTCTCGCGCGGAGGTAACGGAGTTGCAAAATCCGTTCCGCTCAGATCGCAGAGCGATCCATCGCGGGACGGCTCGGTCCTTGCAGCCTCGTCCCCTTCAAGATGCACGAGCTCTCCATCGCCATGAGCCTGATCGAGATGGCGTCCGAGGAGGCCGAGCGCCTGGACGTTCGGGTCGAAGCCCTGCACCTGCGGCTGGGGGCGCTCTCCGGCGTGGCGCGGGAGGCGCTGCTCTTCTCGTTCGACCTCGCCGCCGAGGGGACGGCGATCGCCGGCGCCCGCCTGGAGATCGAGGACGTCCCAGTGGTGGTCTACTGCCCGGCCTGCCGGGAGGAGCGGCCGCTGCCGGGCCTCCAGAGCTTCCACTGCCCGATCTGTGGCACGCCCGCTCCGGACGTCGTCCGCGGCCGGGAGCTCGAGCTGGCCACCCTGGAAGTCTCTGCCAGGGAGGAGGAAAAAATTGCAACCCCGGATCGTTGAGGTCCGCCAGGGGGTCCTCAAGAAGAACGACCTCCTCGCCCGCGACCTGCGCCAGCGGTTCCACGCCGCCGGCGTCTACGTGGTCAACCTGGTCTCCAGCCCGGGGGCCGGCAAGACGGCCCTACTCGAACGGACCCTGACCGAGCTCAACCCCCACTGCCGGATCGCGGCGCTGGTGGGGGACCTGGCGACCGACAACGACGCCCGACGCCTCGGCCGCTCGGGAGCCCCCGTGCGGCAGATCACCACCGGCACCGTCTGCCACTTGGACGCCGAGATGATCGCCACGGCCCTGGCGGATTGGGATCTGGGGTCGCTGGACCTCCTGTTCGTCGAGAACGTGGGCAACCTGGTCTGCCCGGCGAGCTACGACCTGGGGGAGGACCTCCGCGCCGTCCTCTTCGCGGTGACCGAGGGGGAGGACAAGCCGCTCAAGTACCCCACCATCTTCAACGGCGCCGACCTGGCGCTGATCACCAAGATCGACCTCGCGGACGCGGTGGGCTTCCAGCGCGACGAGGCCTGGAAAAACCTCCAAGCGGTGCGGCCGAGGATCGAGATCCTGGAGACCTCGGCGAGGACGGGGGCGGGGATGGGGGCTTGGCTGGAGAGGTTGCGGGAGCTGGCGGCAAGGCCCGTGAAACAGGAGCTCTAAGAACTATCTCATAGAGGTATTCTTGAGCCCTGATGCCAGAGCCGGCCCGTCCTTCGCACCTCTCCGAGTACGCGGAGATGACATTAGCCGCCCTCGCTGCCGCAGGGCTGGGTCATGTCATCTCCGTGGGAGGAGCTCTCGGCCTGCTGCACTATTTGGACTACAGGACCACCCATGACGTCGACGCTTGGTGGACCCCGGCAGCACTCCCCAAAGATCGAGAGCGCGTCCTGGCTATAGTCGAAGCAGCCCTGCAGCCCTACGGAGAGGTACGTGCCCGCAAATGGGGTGAAGTCGTCAGCCTTGAGCTAAGAAAGAGCGGAAAGACGGTCTTTAGCTTCCAGATCGCCTCGCGTTCCGCCCAACTCCAGCCGCCGACCACTCTGCCCTGGAGCGATGTCGCGCTCGACAGCCTGCCCGATCTAGTCGCAAGTAAGATGGTCGCGCTGGTGGAGCGCGGCGCTCCCCGGGACTTCCGAGACATCTACGCCGTCTGTCGTGCTGGCCTGATGGGGCCCGCGGATTGTTGGAGTCTCTGGAGACAGCGCCAGCAGAAGGCGGGGAGCGATATCGATCCACACCGCGCCCGGCTCGCCATCGAAACTCACCTGACACGGATCTCTCAGCATCGTCCTCTGGAAGCGATCGCCGATCCTGATCAGAGAACCGAAGCCGAGGCGGTCCGATCCTGGTTCACACAGGAGCTCCTCCATGCTCACCTGGATTGACGGCACCCTCTATCCGGATACCGACGTTCCCGGCGAGCTCTCAACCCTGGGAGACCGGGTGGATTTTCTCGCCCGCCTCTGCTCGGCCTGGGATTTCGGCCTTCTGCCGGACCGCGAAACGGTCGAGGAGATCCGCCGTCCCGATTGGCTCGAAGCGGTCGAGGCCACCCGGCTCGTCACCTCCCCTGCCTATCATCTCGTCCGCTCCTGGCACGGTCTGCCCACACTTCCCTACCTGGGCCAGGAGCTCGCCTACATCAGGGACGATCCGAGCCTGGAGTTCGTGTAGGAGGCCAAAGAGGCGTGCTGGGTGCCGGAGGACGAGCGCCCTTGGCCTCAGGGAACAAAGGAAGACCCTGGTGGCTGCCGAGGAAGCGAGTCCGGAAGACGGCGACTGAGAGTCGCCATAATCAAGCTCCGATGATATCGAGGAACGCTTTGGGCGTCACGACATGAATCCCGAAGCGCCCGGCCGCCGCGAAGTGCTTTTCATTAAAGGTGACGACATACCTGGCCCGGGCCCCGGCGTCCGGCGATTTCCCATTCCAAATCATCCCAGCCCAGCGGGGTCTCGCCGGAGCTCAGGAACTCCTGGCGAGCGTCCCACAGGAGCTGCTCAAGCCGGGCCCCGGGGTGGAGCTTCTCCCTATGAGAGGCTTTGGCCAATCTAGCGGTTGCCGACCTCTTGTTGTGAAACGCCATTGAGCCATCCTACTCCCGGACTATGACCGGGGACCAACCTAAACCTAAAACGAGTAAAATCTGGACATGCTCCAGCTCCGGCTCAACCAGCAGGCGGTAGGAGAGGGCCGCCATCGGGTGGATCTGACTCTTGAGGGAGACGGCGCCCCGCGCGCGGCCACCTCGACGTTCGCGTTCGGTCTCTCGCCGCAGGACGAGGAGGATCTGCGCTGGTATCTCGAAGACTTTCTCCAGTATCCGCAGGAGCCGGCTCCCAAGATCGCGCGGCGGATCGAGGAACGGCTGGCGGAGGTGGGGACGGACCTGTTCAAGGCGGTGTTCCAGGCGAACGACGACGTCCGGAGGATCTGGAGCCGGGTGGAGGAGCGGCTGCCGGAGACGCGCATCGAGATCGTCTCCGGAGTGACCAAGGCGGCCACGATCCCGTGGGAGCTGCTGCGGGAGCCGAGCACGACCTCCGTCCTAGCCCTCACCGCCCACTCGTTCGTACGCGCCCAGCCCAACTCGGCTCGCGCTCCCCAACTGCCCGCAGTGAAAAAGGAAAGATCCGCATCCTCCTGGTCATCTGCCGGCCGGGGGGAGAGGATGATGTGCCGTTCCGCTCGGTGGCGGGCCAGCTCATCCGTGGGCTCAGCCAAGCCAACCGCGAGGCCTACGACTTGGACGTCTTGCGGCCGCCCACGTTCGAGCAGCTTGGGAAGGTACTCCGCCAATCCCATCGGGAAGGCCAGCCCTATCACGTGGTTCACTTCGACGGCCATGGCACCTACATGGAGATCAAGAAGCCAGGGTCGCTCGGGGCAGGAAAGCGCGGTTATCTCTGGTTCGAAAACCCGGCGCTCCATGGCAATGGTGAGCGCGTGGACGGCACCTCCCTGGGTCAACTCCTGTCGGCAACGGGTGTGCCCGTTCTTGTCCTCAACGCCTGCCGCTCGGCTCACACTGAGCCGGCGGCGGAGCCCGGGGCAGCGGACGGTTCCCACTCCCAAATCCAGGCTTTCGGCTCGCTGGCGCAGGAGGTGATGGACGCCGGCGTGGCCGGGGTGGTGGCCATGCGCTACAACGTCTACGTGGTCACCGCCGCCCAGCTCATGGCCGAACTCTACGCCTCGCTCGTCCGGGGTACCAAATTGGGCGAGGCGGTGACGCTGGCGCGCAAGAACCTGGCGGACAACCCGCTGCGCGAGGTGATCTATGCTCCCCTACCGCTCCAGGATTGGATGGTCCCGGTGGTCTACGAAGCGGCACCGTTGAAACTCTTTCCAAAGGAGAAGGACGACGGCAGCCTGCAGATTCACGTTGCGGCAGGAGCCGCAGCCACAGCAAGCGGCAGCCTCGACTCCGATCTTCCACCGCCCCCCGACGCCGGCTTCTATGGCCGGGACGAAACGCTCCTTGCCCTCGACCGCGCCTTCGACCGGGACTCGATCGTCCTCCTCCACGCCTACGCCGGCAGTGGCAAGACCACTACCGCTGCAGAATTTGCCCGTTGGTACTCGCTGACTGGCGGCGTCGACGGTCCCGTCCTCTTCACCACCTTCGAGCGCTACCTTCCCCTACCTCGTGTGCTGGACCGGATTGGGCAGGTTTTCGGCCCGGCTCTGGAGCAGTCCGGAATCCACTGGCTGGCGCTCGACGATGCGGCGCGGCGGGAGGTGGCTCTTCAGGTCCTCGCTCAGGTGCCGGTGCTCTGGATCTGGGACAACGTGGAGCCGGTGACCGGCTTCCCAGCGAGGACGGAGTCGGTCTGGAGCCCGGAAGAGCAGAAGGATCTCCTCGGTTTTCTCCGCGCCCTGCGAGGGACTAGGGCGAAGCTCCTCCTGACCTCGCGCCGCGACGAGCGGTCATGGTTAGAAGATCTACCCACACACATCGAGGTTCCGCCAATGCGGATGACGGAGAGCCTCCAACTCGTCCGAGCCCTAGCCGCCAAGCTCGGCCGCCGGCTCACTGACATCGAGGACTGGCGCCCCCTCCTCGCCTTCGCCCAAGGAAACCCCATGACGCTCACCATTGTCGCCCGACAGGCGCTACGCGAGAGGCTCAAGACAAGGGAGCAGATCGAAACCTTCGTCACACGCCTCCGCTCCGGCGAAGCCTCCTTCCCCGATGAGGCCGGTGACGAGCGCTCCCGTTCCCTCAGCGCCTCGCTCGCGTACGGGTTCAAGCAGGCGTTCGATGAGGAGGAACGGAAGAAACTCGCCCTGCTCCACCTTTTCCAGGGGTTTGTGGACGTGGACGTGCTGCGCATAATGGGCGACCCTGAGGCCCCGTGGTGCCTGCCCGAGGTGAGGGGCCTGACCCGGGAGGAAGGCATCGCCCTCCTCGACCGCACCGCCGAGGTGGGGCTCCTGGCCGCCTTGGGCGACGGGTCTTACTCCATTCATCCGGCACTCCCCTGGTTCTTCAAAAACCTCTTCGAGCGGTGCGATTCGGCCGAAAATCTCGCGGCCGTGCGGGCATTCGTCGAGGCTATGGGGGAGCTGGGGGGACTACTATTTCGGTAAATACGAGCATGGAGACCGCGATGTCCTCGTCGCCCTGCGAGCCGAGGAGGCGAATCTTCTCCATATTCGCCAGTTGGCGTGGGTCCACGGCTGGTGGCAGCGGATCACCAGTGCCATGCAGGGGCTCCTGCATCTCTACGAACTCACCGGACGGCGGGCGGAGTGGAAGAGGCTGGTCGAGGAGATCGTGCCAGCCTTCGTTGATCCAGAAAATGGCGGACCTTCGCCAGGGCGGGAGGAGCAGTGGGACTTGGTCACGGGTTATTGGGTGCAGCTTGCCTTCGAAGAGCGGCAGTGGGGCGAGGCCGAGCGGTTGCAGACTGTCTGCGTGAACTGGGGGCGAAGGCGCGCTGCTCTCGCTTTGGCCCGCCCGGCAGGGGAGTTGGAAAGCGGAGAGCGAAATGCGATCCGAACGCTTGCCGTTAGTCTGGAGAGGCTCGGGCATATCCGCTGTGTGCTGGGGCGGGGGGACTGCATTCCGGCCTATGAGGAGGCTCTCGAGCTTTCCCAGCGAATCGGCGACTAAGCTGAGGCTGCGATTTGTGCGTTCAACCTTGGGAATGCCTTCAAGGATCCGCCCACCCACCGCGACCTCGACCAAGCCGAGCGCTGGTACCGGAGGAGCCTTGAGATGTATGAAAGCGATCGACTGGGGCGTGGCAGGTGCGTAATGCAGTTAGGGTCTGTTGCCTATGAACGTTCCCGCGAGGCGCGGGCTACAAAGCGGCCTGCCGAAGCGCCTCTCCGGCAACTCAAGGAAGCAGTGAGGCTCTACCATGACGCTCTCAGACTTCTTCCAACGGATGCGGTCAACGATCTGGCTGTGAGCCACAACCAGCTTGGAGCCATCTACGATGATGCAGGAGACCTCAACAGCGCGCTCTCGCACTATCAGCAGTCGCTTCATTTCGAGGAAATGCAGAGCAATCTCTACGGTGCATCCCGGACCCGCTTCAATCTGGCCCTTGCCTTCTGTCGCGTCGGCCGCCGGGCAGATGCCTTGGAGTACGCCAAGGCGGCGCTGCGGGGATTCGAGGGCTATGGAGAGAGGGCGGCGGCGGAGATTAAGATGACTCATGGATTGATTGTGGAGATCCGCAGACGATAGGAGCCGGCTTCGCCTCTCAGCACGAACTATCGAGACACCCTCGTAGTGCGGGTTTTTGCCTGCAACCCGAGGGAAATCTTCGCGCCCTACGAAGATTCTCGGAAGTAGTAGATCAGAGAAGCTCGAGAAGCGTGGCCACATCGAGGCGGGCCTGCTTCAGGATATGAGAGAGCGTCGAGCGCTTGATGGGACGATGGGCTGGAACGATGATCTTGAGAGTTTCGTCCGCGGTCCGTTTCTGGAGCCGAATGTGACTGCCTCGCTGGCGGACGACCAGCCAGCCGTCGCGGCGCAGGGCATTGATCACCTGCTCATAATTCAGGCTGGGGATCTTGCTCAAACAGCGACTTCCAAGACTTCCGCGTTGGGAGCAAAGTCCCGGTCGTCCTCGATCGGCTCCAGGTAGAGCGCGATGGCTTCCTGAACGTTGGCCAGAGCGTCCTCACGGGTTTCACCCTCGCTCAGGCATCCCGGCAGGGCTGGCACGATCGCCGTGTAGCCGCCTTCTTCGCTGGGTTCTAGCACGATCTGTAGCTTCATGTTCGCGACCTCCGTTGTAGACAGTGGTCAACGCATTATACCTGACGAATCGACAGCGATCCTCACGCCTTCCTCGGCCGTCCGTGGTCCTCGCATCTCATCGAGGAGATCGTCAACCGGACGCCCGGGGTGGAGCGTCGCCCATACCCGGCCGACGGGATGGCTTCCGGAGATCCCCTTGCGCAGGAAGACGCCCTCGTCCCTGAGCTCGAATTCCACCGGAGCTCCGGGGACCAGCCCCAGCCGCTTGCGCACCTCGACGGGCACTGTAACCTGACCTTTGGAAGAAATGGTGCTTCTCATAGGGTAAAAGAATATCTCGCTTTACCCCCAGATCAAATTCAACGGCCGCCCGCTGTGACGGCCGTCACCCCCTTCCGGTCGACCTTGAAGGCTCCTGTGATGAACGAGGTGGTGTGCCCCAGGTCGTCCTGAATCCCCACCGCCACCGTCTGCTCGCCCCGTTCCGCCATGCGCATCCGGAGATCGTAGGCGAAGGTGCCGGTGAGTTGGTCCTTCCCCGGCGGGGCGGGGATGCGGACCGGTACCTTCACGCTCTGCACGGGCGCGATCCGGCCGGTGGCGTCCCGGGCGCCGATCCAGAGGGTGAGCTGAGAGGCTGTGAAGAAATTCCGGATACCGGGTTCCTGGCACCCCGGGTTCGTGAGATACTTTGTGCATGAGCGATACCTTGTTTCCCATCCCCGAGTCGGAGTCGAAGATCGCGGCCTCCCCCGTGAAGGGGA
>DASXJP010000149.1:0-10273 GCA_036497345.1 Thermoanaerobaculia bacterium | reverse complement strand
CGCCCGAGATCGCGCTCCTGAAGCCGCGGCCGGCGAGCCCCGTTTCGGTGGTGGCGAAGCTGATCCGCGAGGAGGCTGAGCCGTTCGACGACATCGAGACGGCGGACCTCGGCCCCCTGCTCGACCGCATCGGCGACAGTCGCGTGGTGCTGCTGGGCGAGGCCACGCACGGCACCTCGGAATTCTACCGTTTCCGCGCCCGCCTCACCCGGGAGCTGGTCGTTCGGAAAGGTTTCAATCTCGTCGCCGTCGAGGCCGACTGGCCGGACGCGGCGCAGATCGACCGCTATGTGCGCGACCGCCCGGGACCTCCCGCCGAAGGGTCCACCTTCGCGCGCTTCCCCATCTGGATGTGGCGCAACCGCGAGGTGCGCGACTTCACCCACTGGCTGCGCGAGCACAACGCGGGCGTGCGGGAGCCGGAGCGCAAGGTGAGCTTCCACGGGCTCGACGTCTACAGCCTCTACAGCTCGATCGCCGCGGTGCTGCGCTATCTCCAGGGGGTCGATCCCGAGGCGGCGCGGGTGGCCCGGCTGCGCTACGGCTGCCTGACTCCCTGGGAGCGCGATCCGGCCCTCTACGGCCGGGCGGCGCTCACCCGCCGCTTCCCCCTCTGCGAGGCGGAGGTGCTGACCACCCTCCAGGAGATGCTGGAGAAGCGGCTCGAATACGTGGGGCGGGACGGCGAGCGCTACCTCGACGCCGTGCAGAACGCGCGCATCGTGGCCAACGCCGAGCGCTACTACCGGGCCATGTACTACGGCTCGGCCGAGTCCTGGAACCTGCGCGACCGCCACATGTTCGACACTCTGCTAATGCTGCTCAGCTTCCGCGGCCGCGAGGGGAGAGAGGCGAAGGGGGTGGTCTGGGAGCACAACTCCCACGTCGGCAACGCGGGCGCCACCGAGATGGGAGCGCGCGGCGAGCTCAACGTGGGCCAGCTCGCCCGCGACCATTTCGGCGATGGGGCCTGTCTGGTCGGCTTCGGCACCGATCACGGCACCGTGGCGGCGGCGACCGACTGGGACGGCGAGATGGAGATCAAACGCGTCCGCCCCTCGCATCCCGAGAGCTATGAGCGCCTCTGCCATGAGTCGGGGGTACCGGCCTTTCTGCTCCACCTGCGCGAGCCGCGGCGGGCGGAGCTGCGCGAGGAGCTGGAGGTCCCCCGCCTGGAGCGGGCGATCGGGGTCATCTACCGCCCCGAGACGGAGCTGCTCAGCCACTACTTCCAGGCCGTGCTCCCCTGGCAGTTCGACGAGTACGTCTGGATCGACGAGACCCGCGCCGTCTCGCCGCTGGCGGCGCACGAGGTCGCCGGGATGCCGGAGACCTATCCGTTCGGGCTGTGACAGCCCCTCCTTCCGCGATCCACCGCCCCATCCCCCAGGCCGGTGCGTCCTGGGCGCTCCCGCCGTACCTTGAAGCCGCGAGGTACAGAAAGGAGATCACCATGAGCACCGCGACCCTGACCGTTCCATTCACGGGCTATGAGAGCCTGGCCGAGCTGAGGGACGACCTGAAGGTACGCATCCATCTCGGCGAGATGGACGCGCGGGACCAGTGGCAGAAGCTGGAGCCGAAGTGGTGGGAGCTGCAGAGGAAGGTCACGGCGGTCGAGCAGGCCTCGGCCGGCGCGGTCCAGGAGATCACCGCGGCCGGCAACCTGCTGATCGAGGAGCTCTTCAAAGGCTACGACCGGATCCGCGGGGCCTTCTGAGCCTCGACCGCTCCGTCTCCTCCTTCCGGCGCCCCGGAGATCCGCGGGGCGCCATTCTTTCTTCCGCGTCCCCGCGCCCCCGCGATACACTCCCAGCATCACCGCGTTCGGGGGAATCCTATGAAACGACTGTTTCTCTGCCTGTCCTTGAGCCTGCTGGCGGTCCCGGCCCTCGCGGCCGACGAGGCGTCGCGGCTCCACGATCTGTTCAAGCGCGAGTGGGAGGTCCGTCTGAAAGAGAGTCCGCTCTTCGCCACCTCCGTGGGCCGGCACGAATACGACGACCGGCTCCCCTCGGAGACCCTGGCCGATCTTCAGCGGGAGAATACCGAGACCAGGGCCTTCCTCGACGAGCTCCAGGGCATCGACCGCGCCAGGCTCCCCGCGGCGGACCAGGTCAACTACGACATCTTCAAGCGTCAACTGGAGAACCATGTCGCCGACTTCGAGCTGGGCGACTACCAGATGCCGTTCAACGCCGACTCGGGGTTCCACTCGGGCTTCTCCCGCCTCCCCGAGGAGGTGCCGCTCGCCACGGTGAAGGACTATCAGAATTACATCAGCCGCCTCCGCGCCTGGCCCCGCTACGTCCGCGAGCAGATCGAGCTGATGCGGGCCGGGATCGCGCGCGGCTTCACCGTCCCCCGCGAGACGCTCAACGGCTACGACAAGACGATCTCCGCCCACGTGGTGGAGGACCCCACGAAGAGCGTCTTCTGGGTGCCCTTCGACAAATTCCCCTCCACGGTGCCGGAAGGGGAGCGCGAGCGCCTGCGCCAGGAGGGAAGGTCGGCGGTGATGGACGGCGCCGTCGCCGGCTACCGGGAGTTTCTGGATTTCTTCCAGAAGGAGTACCTGCCGCACGCCCGCGCCACGCTGGCGGCCATCGACCTGCCCAACGGCCGCGCCTACTACCAGCAGCAGATCCGGCAGTACACCACGCTCGACCTCTCGCCCGAGGAGATCCACCAGATCGGCCTCTCCGAGGTCGATCGCATCTCCAAGGAGATGGACGCCGTGATGCGGCAGACGGGCTTCCAGGGGGACCGCGCCGCCTTCCTCAAGTTCCTGCGCACCGATCCCCAGTTCTACCCCAAGACGCCGCGCGAGCTGCTGGAGCGGGCCTCGTTCATCGCCAAGAAGATCGACGGCAAGCTCCCCTCCGAGTTCGGCAAGCTGCCGCGCCTGCCCTACACCGTCAAGCCGGTGCCGGACGACATCGCCCCCAAGTACACCTCGGGACGCTACGTCGAGGCCCCCCAGGGGAGCATGCAGGCGGGGATCTTCTGGGTCAACACCTACCAGTTGGAAAGCCGGCCGTTCTACAACCTCACCGCGCTCGCCCTCCACGAATCCGTGCCGGGGCACCACCTCCAGATCTCCCTCAGCCATGAGCTGAGCGACCTGCCGGATTTCCGGCGCTTCTCCTACATCTCGGCCTTCGGCGAGGGTTGGGGTCTCTACTCGGAGTGGCTGGGGCTGGAGATGGGGATGTACGACGACGACCCCTACAGCAACTTCGGCCGCCTCGGCTACGAGATGTGGCGCGCCTGCCGGCTGGTGGTGGACACGGGCGTCCACGCCAAGGGGTGGACGCGCCAGCAGGCGATCGACTACATGGCGGCCCGCGCGTCGCTGCCGCTCCACGAGGTGGAGACCGAGGTGGACCGCTACATCTCCTGGCCGGGCCAGGCGCTCTCCTACAAGCTCGGCGAGATCAAGATCAAGGAGCTGCGGCGCAAGGCCGAGAAGGAGCTGGGGACGGGCTTCGACGTCCGCGCCTTCCATGACGTGGTGCTGGGCAGCGGCGCGGTGCCGCTCAACGTGCTGGAGAACAACGTCAATCAGTGGCTCGGGTCCCAGAAGCGGGAGCGGGCGGCCCGCTGACGTCCGGGGAGAAGCTCCGTCAGGCGGTCGAGGAGATCCGGCGCCTGCGGTAGCGGAGCACGGCGAAGGCCCCCACGCCGATCCCGGCCGTGGCCAGGGCGCCCCACCACGCCTTCTTCGCCGGCGCCTCCGCGCGCACCCCCTTGGACATCGGTGGGATCGCCGCCAGCTTCGCGTGCGCCTCCTCCCGGACCCGCGCGAATTCCTCGGGGTCGTTTCGCAGCCGGTCGGCGAGGGCGCGCTTCGCGGCCAGCTCCTCGTCGGTGACGTAGCGCCCGAAGGAGCGCAGGCCGGCGAGCTTGAAGCCGTGCTTCTGGAACATCCGGTACATCTCCTTGACCCGTCCGATCTCGATGTTGCGGCCCAGGGTGTAGTCCTCGAAGCGCCCCTCCATGGCCAGCAGCGCGGCCTCGGCCAGGCAGGCGTAGGCCGTGCCGGGAGGCAGGCCGACGTCGTAGTGGAAGTCGATCGGGCCGGGGATCACCACCTCGCCCCCTTCGACCACCAGCACGTCCGGCCGCAGGTCCGCCTCGGCGCGGCTGATGTCGCTCGGCAGGGCCACGTCACAGACCACCGCGCCGGGCTTGCACCGGCTGATGTCGATCACCCGCTGGCCGAAGGCCGAGGTGGCGGTGACCACCAGGTCGCACTCGCCGATCAGCGCGTGGCAGGAGGTGGCGGTGACCACCTGGGCTTCCGGGGTCTCCGCCTCGATGGTCCGCTGGAGGGCGGCCAGCCGCTCGGGCTCGATGGAGACCAGGACCACGTCGCGGATGGCGGCGGCGATCAGCCGCGAGCAGACCGAGCCGATGGCGCCGGTGGCGCCCACGATCATCGCCCGCCCCCGGGTCAGATCCTTGGTCCCCATGCGGACCACCGCCTGCTTGGCCGCCTCCAGGGTCGCGGCCACCGTCAGGCTGTTGCCGCTGGTGATCGGCAGCTCGCTCTCCCGGGCGACGGTCATCCCGGCGTCCCCGACCACCTTGGTGAAGGCGCCGAGACCCATGATGCGGGCGCCCCTGGCCTCGGCCATCCTCGCCGCCGCGAGCAGCCGTGAATAGGTGAATTCCTCGCCATGCCCCATGATCTGGCGCGGCGTGGCGCCGAGCGTGAAGAGGAGCCCCTCGATGCGCTGCCCGGTGAGGGGGGAGCGGCCGCCGGTGATGCGGCCCAGATACATCGGCGGCATGCGGGCCGCCACCGCCTCGACCAGCGCGTCGGGCAGCAGGCGGGCCCAGGGGTAGTGCTTGTGGATGTGATCCACGCTCAGGGGGTGGATGACGAAGGCGAAACGGCTCACGGGGGTTGCGGTGGCGGTCTGGGTCTCCATGGGTGAGGCCTCCATGGAGGAAGCTTCCGCTCTTCGCGCGGCCGGTGAAACCCCCGCCGGGGTGGGTAGGATGGCGCCAGGGGGTGGGGTTGGGCGGAGTAAGATCGCTCCGCCATGCCCGGCGCGGATCCCATCCTGAAGACGGTCTCCGATCTGGCCGAGCGCGCGATCGGCCGGCTCCCGGAGCCCCAGGGCGGCGCGGCCAAGAACGAGCTGTTGATCCTCAAGGAGCTGCTGATGGACGCGAGGCCGCCGAAGCTGATGATCCTGGGTCGCCGCGGGGCCGGCAAGTCGTCGCTGGTCAACGCGATCTTCGGTGAGCGGGTGGCGGCCGTCGGCTCCGTGCTCTCCGAGACCGGGCACCCTACCTGGTACTCCTACCAAGGGCCCCGGGGGGAGATGAAGATCCTCGACACCCGCGGGCTCGGCGACCGCACTCGCCCCGAGGCGGCGAATTTCCAGGACGCTCTGGATGAGATTCGCGCCGTGCTGGTGGCGGAGCACCCGGACGCCATCCTCTTCCTCTGCAAGGCCAAGGACGTCGACTCCCACATCGCCCAGGACGTCGCCAACATCGAGGCGGTGCGCGCCTTCATCGCCGAGAGACACCGCTACGAGGCCCCCGTGGTGGCGGTGGTCACCCAGGTGGACGAGCTCGATCCCAAGCGGGTCGATCCCCCCTACGAGAACGAGGCCAAGCGGCGCAACATCGACACCGCCGTGCGCACGATCCAGGAGGCCCTCACCGAGCGCGGCATCGCGCTGGCGCGGGTGATCCCCGTCTCCACCTACGCCGAATACGAAGGGGAGCGGCGGGTCTATGACAACTACTGGAACGTGGAGGAGCTGGTCGACTACCTGGTCGACGTGCTCCCCCGGAGCGCGCAGGTCCAGATGGCCCGCCTCTCGCGGCTCCAGGCCGTGCAGCGGAAGCTGGCCCGGAAGATGACCGCGGCGGCGGCGGCCGTGGCCGGAGGGATCGCCGCGGCGCCGATCCCCATCGCGGACATCCTCCCCTTGACGGCGCTCCAGATCGGGCTGATCACCGGCATCGCCTACCTCTCCGGCCGGGAGATGTCGAAGGCCGCGGCGCGGGAGCTCCTCTCCGCGCTCGGGGTCAACGTCGGGGCGGCGTTCGCCCTGCGGGAAGGGGCGCGGGCGCTGGCCAAATTCGTCTTTCCGGGAGCCGGCTCCGCCGTCTCGGCCGGCATCGCCTTCGCCGGCACCTGGGGGCTCGGGGAGGCGGCGATCGCCTACTTCATCGAGAAGCGGCCGATCGCGGAGGCGCGGGAGCGGTTCCGGCGGAAGAGGCGGGAGACGGAGGAGGAAAGATCTCCCGGAGCGCCCGCATGATCGCCTGCCGCCGTTGCGGGCCTTCCGGCGCGCCGGAGCGCGCGATCATCGTCTCGAGCAGGCACCTGAGCTGCCGCGCCTGATCCTCCGCGAGCGCCGTCGCGAGGAAGGCCGCGAGCTGCTCGGCGACGGCTCCCCGGGCCGGCTCTCCACCCGCCAGAACGCGGAGGACCGAGCGCGCTTGCTCCTGGCGGTCTCCCGCCACCCGGCGGCCGCCGTTCAGCACGTCGTCCACGTGCAGGGCCACGCAGTAGGCCGCGCGCAGGGTCCGGGTCTGGCGCCAGCGGAACAGGGACACCCGGGTGAGGGTGAGGAAGGGGCGCAGGCGGCGGACGCGCCAGCGCAGGTAGTAGGAGAGCTCCTGCAGGCAGAGGCCGTCGATCCGCAGGGCGTCGAGAGACCGGGCGTCGGACGCCCGGCGCTGCACGGTGGTCACGCCGGCGAGGCCGAGGGCGATCCCCGCCGCGAGGTCGAGGACCTGGTGCTCGTGGATCAGCAATCCCGAGGCGCAGACCGCCACGATCCACAGCGAGAACAGGGTCCGCCCCAGCCAGCCGCACCGCCGCCCGAAGACGACCGCCGCCGTCACCGCGAACGCCATGTGGAGCGAGGGGAGCTTGTTGTAGTCGAGGTTGAGCCGGTCCGCCAGGTGGAAGACGCCGCCGAGGAACCCGGAGGCCAACCGGGGCGGATAGGCCTGCGCCAGGGGGACCGCCAGGAAGACGACGCCGGCGACCAGCGTCTCCGCCGTGAGCGTGAGGAAGAACGGCATGAACGTGCGCCACGTCCGCAGGATGAACGGCGTCAGCAGCAGCAGCAGGGGCACGGTCAGATAGATCAGCGTCCAGGAGGGGAGGAACGGCAGGCGCATCTCCCAGGGGAAATAGAAATCCACGTGGGGCCGGCGGAGCTTGGCGAGCAGGCTCGTGCCGCCGTAGACCGAGTAGAAGATCTTGAAGAAGAGGTAGGACAGCGGCAGTGTGAGCCGCAGGCCCGACATGCCCGGCCAGGCGAGGAAGGGCTCCCGCCCCTCTCCGAGGGATTGCGAGCTCTCTGCGGCGGATGAAGCGGCCATGAGATTGAGATCCGGAGCTCGGACGATCGGGTTCCTGCCTTGCCAGGGAGAACAGGATCTCGCGCCGGTTCCTTCCCTCCATTGTAGACCGGTCCTGAAGCAGCGGGGTTCCTGCGGCCTGCGGACGCAGGCCTTCCATCGGTTGTGTCTCTACAGATTCTGCTCTAAGATCTGTGCCGTGAAACCGAAAATTCGCCACGCCCAGCGGAGACCTGCCAAGAAGGGCCGTACCGCCCGGAAACGAATTGTGCAACAGCCTGTTTCACAATTGACCTTGGACTATCCTCTTCTCCTGGAAGACCTCAGGAGCCGTATCCGCGCGGCCCAGACGCGGGCGGCGCTGTCGGTCAACCGGGAGCTGATCCACCTGTATTGGGAGATCGGGCGCCACATCGTCGAGCGGCAGGAGAAGGAGGGGTGGGGCCGCTCGGTGATCGAGCGTCTGGCCGGCGATCTTCAGCAGTCGTTCCCCGGTCTGCACGGCTTCTCGCGCAGCAACATCTGGAGGATGCGGTCGTTCTTTCTCGCCTACCGCGAGGAAGCGCTCCGGGAAGCGCCCCGCAAACGAGTTTCGCGCACCTCCCAACCCTCTGATTCCAAGTCACTTAGCACCAATTCAATCCCAATTCTCGCACAGCCTGTGCGAGAATTGGACCTGTCCGAGCCTCCCGCCGCGCTCACGGCCCTTCCCTGGGGGCATAACATCCTTCTGATCGAGAGGCTGAAGGGGCGGGAGCACCGCCTCTGGTACGCGCAGAAGGCCGCCGAGAACGGCTGGTCGCGGGCCGTCCTCCTGCACCAGATCGAGTCCCGCCTCCACCGCCGGCAGGGGAAGGCCCTCAACAACTTCGACCGCGTCCTCCCCGCGCCGCAGTCCGACCTCGCCCGCGAGACCCTCAAGGACCCCTACATCTTCGATTTCCTCAACCTCGGCGACGAGGCCCAGGAGCGCGACCTCCACCGGGGGCTGATCGAGCAGGTCAGCCGCCTTCTCCTCGAGCTGGGCGCCGGCTTCGCCCTCGTCGGCACCCAGCACCCGCTGACCGTGGACGGCCGGGACTTCTTCCTCGACCTCCTCTTCTACCACCTCCGCCTGCGCTGCTACGTGGTCGTCGAGCTCAAGGTGGCGGACTTCGAGCCCGAGCACGCCGGCAAGATGAGCTTCTACCTCTCCGCCGTCGACAACCTCCTCCGGAGCCCCGACGACCAGCCCACCATCGGCCTCATCCTCTGCAAGACCAAGCACAGCCTGGTGGCCGAATACACCCTGCAGGGCCAGCAGAAGCCGATCGGCGTGGCGAGCTACCGCCTGATGCCCAACCACCTGCGCGGCACCCTCCCCAGCCCGAAGGAGCTCGAGACCCACCTTGTCGGCCTGAGCATCAATTAGCCGACTTGCGCTATACTTACGCCCATGGCGGAAGCGGCGCTCAAAGGGCGGGGGGCGATCGGCAATCCCAGGAACCGGTTCGAGACGCTGGAGGTCGAGCGGGACGAGGAGGTCCCGGGGCCCGAGCGGGTCGAGACCGAGCTGCTGCGCGACACGTCGCGCTCGATCATCGCGTACAACGACAGCCCGGACGTGGGCTTCGACGCCTCCGTGAACCCCTACCGGGGGTGCGAGCACGGGTGCGTCTACTGTTACGCCCGGCCGTTCCACGAGTACCTGGGCTTCTCGGCGGGGCTCGATTTCGAGAGCCGCATCCTGGTCAAGCCGGACGCTCCCGAGCTGCTGCGCAAGGAGCTCTCCTCCCCGAAGTGGAAGCCGCAGACGCTCGCCATGAGCGGCGTCACCGACTGCTATCAGCCCGCCGAGCGGCGGCTGCAGATCACCCGCCGCTGCCTGGAGGTGCTGGCCGACTTCCGCAATCCGGTGGGCGTGATCACCAAGAACGAGCTGGTCACCCGGGACATCGACGTCCTCCAGCGGCTCAACGAGCACCAGGCCGCGGCGGTGGTGATCTCGATCACCACGCTCGACCCCGAGGTCGCCCGCAAGATGGAGCCGCGGGCCTCCCATCCGCGGGACCGGCTGAAGGCGGTCGAGCGGCTGGCCGCGGCGGGCATCCCGGTGGGGGTCAACGTGGCGCCGGTGGTGCCCGCGATCACCGATCACGAGATGCCCAGGATCCTGGAGGCGGCCGCCAGCGCCGGAGCCCGCACGGCCGGCTACGTGGTGATGCGCCTGCCCGGAGCGGTGGCGGGCCTCTTCGAGGCCTGGCTCGCGGAGCACTTCCCGGACCGCAAGGAGAAGGTGCTCAACCGCGTCCGCGAGCTGCGCGGCGGCCAGCTCTACGACCCCCGCTTCGGCAACCGGATGCGCGGGGAAGGCCTCTTCGCGGACCAGATCCGCGCCACCTTCCAGACCTTCAAGCGGCGCTACGGTCTGGATCAGCCGTTCCCCGAGCTGTCCACCGCGGCGTTCCGGGTGCCGGGGAGGGTGGAGCAGCTCGGGCTGTTCGGTTAGGGCTTCAACGCCGGCGAGAGCACGTGCCCCTCACAGCCGCTGGGCTGGAGCACTCCCAGCAGCTCCGACAGGGTCGGCGCGATGTCGAGCGTCGAGACGCGCTGGGTGTAGCGACCCGGCTTGATCCCGGCCCCGGCCAGCAACAGCGGCACGGAGGTGTCGTAGGCGTAGGTCGTGCCGTGCGTCGTCCCCTTGGCCACCGAGCCTCCCGAATAGTTGGGGACCGTATAGGGATCGAGCACGATCACCACGTCGCCGCTCACCTTGGGATGGAAGCCGAGCACCACCCGGTGCCCGATGTCGGTGTCCGGCACCCGGCCGCCGACGATCTGGCTCCGGGTGTAGGCGGCGTAGACGCCGGGCTGGCCGCGGAGGGCCTCGGCCGCGATCTCCTCGGCTTTCGCCGGCTCGATCCCCTTCTGCCGCAGGGCGTCGAGATCG
>DASXJP010000148.1:0-4388 GCA_036497345.1 Thermoanaerobaculia bacterium | reverse complement strand
CAAAATGCTCAACATAAGGCTATTGATAAATTAACGAGCGATCTGGCAAAGCTGCAGGGCGATGAGCGGGAGAGCTCAGCTTGGTTTGCTGGCGCACTTCTCGCCGACCTAGAGCCGGCATCCCCCGCCTTGGCGTCATTGGTAAAAAATTACCGAGAGCACGTGGAAGCGAAAACCGTGGACGACCTCTCTTCGTCAAGTTGGAAACTTATTAGTGGAAAGCCTTACTCAGTGGGCGGAGCTAAGGTCACATGGGCAGATCTTGATAAAATTAATCCCGCAGAAGTCAAACAATTTAATGCCGCCGGTAAGTCCTTCAGAGGTGCCTGGGTCGGCTCGGTATTCCTGCTCACGCCACAGGAAGATGAAAAACCTAAAACTAAGGACCCTACAGGGCTTGGTGTGAATCCGAACAAACGCCCACAAGGTTTCGGCGAATCAGCCCTCTTAGTTGACGAGGTTCACACTACCGGTTTCAAGGGCGTGCAAAAATAGCCATCCGAATGGCAGTAGTGCCGATGGAAATGGATACCGCGAGAGACCATGGCCCAGACCCCCGACCTTCTCGTAGGAGCCCTCGAAGCCGGCGGGACCAAATTCGTCTGCGCCGTGGGCACAGGCCCGGGCGATCGGATGTTGGCCCGCGCGTCGTTCCCGACGGGGGACCGTCCCGCCGAGCTTCTGGCTACGGTCGTGGGCTGGCTCAAGGAGCAGGAGGGCAGGCATGGCAAGCTGCGGGCTCTCGGCGTCGCGTCGTTTGGGCCGGTCGATCTGCATTCAGGGTCTCCCACGTTTGGCTTCATCACCTCGACGCCGAAGCCGGGTTGGCAGAGCACCGACCTGGTCGGCCGGCTCCGCGCGGCCTTTGAGGACATCCCCATCGGGTTCGATACGGATGTGAACGGGGCGGCCCTCGGGGAGCACGCCTGGGGGAGCGCCTCGGGTCTGAGCGATTTCGTCTACATCACCGTCGGCACGGGGATCGGGGCGGGCGCCATGGTGGGCGGCGAGCTCCTTCATGGCCTGGTCCATCCCGAAATGGGACACATGCTGCTTCCGCGAGCGCCGGGCGATGATTTTCCGGGGAGCTGCCCGTACCACGGCGGTTGTTGGGAGGGGCTCTGCTCCGGCCCGGCCCTCCATCGCCGGACCGGAGTGCCCGCGGAGGACCTGCCGCCGGATCATCCGGCCTGGGGCTTGGCGACCCGATACATCGCGCACGCCATCGCCAACCTCACCTGCGTTCTGTCGCCCCAGAGGGTGATCCTCGGTGGCAGCGTGCCGAAGGGCGGACGGCTGGGCGAGGATCGGTTTTTCCAGCAGGTCCGCGAGAAGCTCCAGGCGGCGTTGAACGGATATATCACCGCTCCCACCCTCGGCGCGGACATCGATCGCTATCTGGTGCCCCCGCTCCTGGGCGACGACGCGGGGGTCTGCGGGGCGATGGCCTTGGGTCAGAAGGCGACGGGACTCCTTGAGCCGTGATGTACCACCCTCGCCCGCACATACAGTAGGCACAGGGACAGCTTCTTCATGGTTGTCTTTTTCATAGATTTCCCTTTGAAGAGATGAGCATTATAGAGTCGGATTGTCTTCCGATATCACCCCGAGCTGGTACCATCTCCCTCAATGGGGGATCCGAACGTCAGCCCGAACGGGCCTCTCCAGTCGGGCGTCCTCTCCTCGCCGGCCGATCCGATGTTGAGCCGGGCCATCGCGGCGACGCTCGCGGCTCCGGCCGGCGATCGCGCCCGGCTCTTCACGCGGCTCGTTCGGGAGATCGAGGGCTTCATGGCGGCCCACCCGCAAGAGCGCCCCTGGACCTGCACGGTGTACGCGGGCACCGACGGCTCCACGATCTTCCGGGGAGGCGTCGGCCACTCGCTGGTCATCGATCCCGGCGGCCGGCTCTGGCGGGCCCGCAGCTATGAGGACTTCGACACCACCTACCGCTTCATCGGCACCGCGTGTGAGATCGACACCCTGACTCCGCTCTACGGTCAGATGCGTGAGTATCTGTCCAGGTGAGGCTCCTCCGCCGCCGGGTGTAAGGCCGCGGCGAGTCCAGCGTATGAATCAGCGACATGCGATGACGAGGAAAGGGGAGGAGCGCAATGACGGGTCCGATCGCAGAGGCGTCGCCGCGTCCCCAGGCCAGGATCACCGGCGTCGTGTACCTGCTCTACTTCGTGACGGCGGTGGCCGGCGTGCTCTTCCTGCGGGGGATCGTAGTGCATGGCGACCCCGCGGCCACGGCGCAAAATCTCCTGGCGCACGAGCCGCGATTCCGGCTGGGCTTCGCGTTCGACCTCATCTCGAACGCCTGCTACATCGCGCTGACCGCGCTCCTGTATGAGCTGCTCGCGCCGGTGAATCGGGGCCTCTCCCGGCTCGCGGCGTTCTTCAGCCTCATGGGGTGCGCCATTCAGACCTTCGGCAGCGTCTTCGAGCTCGCACCCCTGGCCTTGCTGAAGGGCGGCTCGCCCGCGGCCCCGTCGCAGCGCCTGGCGCTGATGCTCTTCGACCTGCGCGCGCAGGCCGTCAGCGTCGCCCTGGTGTTCTTCGCCGTCTACTGCCTCCTGCTCGGCTATCTCATCGTGAGGTCGACGTTCCTGCCGCGGGCCCTGGGCGTGCTGCTGATGGCGGCCGGTTGCGGTTGGCTGACCTTCCTGTGGCCGCCGCTCGCGCTCTCCCTGTCCCCCTTCGTGCAGGGGCTCGGCGGCCTGGCGGAGCTCGCGCTCATGCTCTGGCTCCTGGTGAAGGGCGTACACGTGCAGCGGTGGAGGGAGCAGGCCGGAGCGGCGGCAGGCTGACGCCCGACTTGAAAGGAAAAAGAAATGGCACGTCCTACCGTTGAAGCTTCGCCCCAGGCGTACGCCCGAATCGGCGGCGTGCTGTACCTGATCATCATCGTCACCGGAATCCTCGGCGAGATTTTCATCCGCGGCAGGATCGTCGTGTCAGGGGATGCCGCGGCCACGGCCCACAACATCATGGCTTCGCAGCCGCTGTGGCGCCTGGGCATCGCCGGCGACCTGATCATGCACGTGTGCGATGTCCCTCTGATGTTGATCTTCTACGTGTTGCTCAGACCGGTGAATAAAAACCTTGCCTTGCTGGCGGTGCTGTTCAATCTGATCCAGACCGCCGTCATGGTCGCCAACGAGATCGTTCTTCTGGTGCCGCTGTTCCTGTTGGGGGGCGCGGAGTACCTGCGGTCCGTCGATCCCCATCAGCTCCAGGCTCTGGCGTACGTTTCTCTCAAGGTTTTTGATTACGGCTTTGGCGTCGGCCTCATCTTTTTCGGTTTCGAGTGCATCATCCTTGGATATTTGATTTTCAGGTCGGGCTATCTGCCCAGGGCTCTGGGCGTCCTGATGCCGATCGCCGGCTTGTGCTATCTGACGAACAGCTTCGCGCTGCTGCTCGCTCCCGCGTTCGCGGCGAAGCTGTTTCCCGTGATCCTGTTGCCCGCCTTCGTCGCGGAGACGTCGTTCTGCCTCTGGCTCCTGGTCAAGGGCGTGAACGTGCCGCGGTGGAGAGAACGTGTAACTTTGCTCCACAAGCCATCGTATTCCGCATAGCAATGATTCCCGGCCTTGGACCTGCCGGGAGCGAGGAGGGTACGATGCGCGCGTTCCGCTGGATTCCGATTCTGCTTCTCCTGTCCCTGAGCTTTGGGCTCGCCCAGGCCGCCGAGCCCGCGGCGGCCGGCGGCCATTGGGAGGGTGAGATCAATCTGCCTCAGAACCAGGTGCTCCAGGTCAAAGTCGACCTTGAGGAGGCCTCCGGAGCCTGGAAGGGGACCATCGACATTCCGGCCCAGGGGGCGAAGGGGCTGCCGCTCGAACAGATCGCCGTGCAGGGCCCGAAGGTGCGGTTCGTGATCGCCGGAGTGCCTGGCGCCCCCACTTTCGACGGGGCGCTCGAGAACGGGGAGATCCGGGGCACCTTCACCCAGTGCTGCGGGCGGACGACCGGGGCGTCGGCGGCTCCACGGGGAGCACCTCGGGCTCGACCACGGCCGACGCCTGGGCCGACCAGCAGGCGAAGCGGGTCGACACTCCCTGGTTCGTCTTCTTCATCGGCTACGATCCGCGGCCCGCCCTCGGCAAGGTCAAGGCCCCGGTGCTGGCATTGAACGGCGAGCTCGATCTCCAGGTGCCGGTGGACATGAACCTGCCGGCGATCGAAAGGATTTTGAAGGAGTCCGGCAACCGGGACGTGACCGCGAAGCGCATGCCCGGCCTCAACCATCTCTTCCAGCACGCGAAGACGGGGAGCCCCTCCGAATACACGAAGATCGAGGAGACGATGTCGCCCGAGGTGCTTGCGCTGATCGGCGGCTGGATCACGGAGCGGTTCGCCGCTCCGGGCAAGGCTCCGGG
>DASXJP010000147.1:0-5193 GCA_036497345.1 Thermoanaerobaculia bacterium | reverse complement strand
GGGCGACGGCGGGCCAGACCCAGTCGCCCGCGAGGAGCACGGCCGCCAGAGCGATCCCCGCGGGAGGCCAGAGCATCGTGACCCGTTGCTGGACGATCGGCACCAGCAGGCGGATCTTGCTGGACGCGAAGCAGGCGGCGGCGATCAGGGCGAGCAGGGCCAGACGGCGCCCGCGGCCGTTTTTCCAAGAATGCTGGAGATCCTCGCCCATGCTGGCTACAATCCTCTCATGCCCTTCGGCTGGGAAGGCGACAAGGTCCGGCTCGTGCCGCTCGACAAATCGAGGCATCTCGACAACGCTGTGCTCTGGATGAATGATTCCGAGACCACCGCCTGGACGCTGGTCGGCGACTGGCCGATGACCCGGCTGGCCGAGGAGGACTTCTTCGACCGCGCCATGCGCGAGACGGAGAAGGAGCTCACCTTCGCGATCGAGACGCTCGTCGGCGAGCACATCGGCTTCTCGGGCCTGGTCAAGATCGACTGGCGCAGCGGCGTGGCCACCACCGGCACTCTGCTCGGCCGGCGCGACCTCTGGGGCCAGGGCTACGGCTCCGACGCCGCCCGCCTGCGCAACCGCTACGCCTTCGAGGTCCTCGGCCTGCGCATGCTCCTCTCCGAGGTGATGGCGGACAACGCCGGCTCCCTCCGCATGCTCCAGAAGGCCGGCTACCGCGAGGTGGGCCGCATCCCCCGGCGGATGTGGAAGCGGGGGGCGTACCGGGACGTGGTGGTGATGGTGCTGGAGCGGGCTTGAGCGCCCGCCCGAGCCCTCATCGCCCCAGCCGCCGCCGCACCCCGGCCAGCAACGACTCCACCTCCTCCAGCCGCGCCAGCTTGGCCAGCGCCAGATACGCCACCCCGTACGTCCCCAGCACCAGCACGGCCTTGAGGATCGGCCGCAGGGCCGCCGGCAGCAGCCACCAGACCAGCGCGCCGGGGAGGGTCGCGACGAGGGCCAGCAGGGCCATGCGGGCGTCCTCGCGCCAGGGGAGATGGAAATCCGGCAGCCGGCGCCGCAAGGCCGCGCGGAGCTGGTAGAGCTCCATCCAGGCGCCGAAGCCCGAGGCGAAGGCGAGGCCCAGCGAGCCCAGATAGAGCGTCCGTTCCTGGAGCGGGAGCGGGCCCACGAGCGCGTCGAGCCGGAATTGGTCGAGGAAGAACATCAGCGGGATGGCCACCGCCGCCGACGTCCCCACCCGGATCGCCGCGATGCGGGCCGGCGAGCGGGTGTCCCCCAGGGCGTAGAAGGTGTTCTGGAGCAGCCGCGAGGTGGTGGTGGCCAGGATGCCCGTCGAGTAGCCGCAGAGCACCAGGTAGACCAGCCAGTTGTCCGCCACGCTGAAGCTCCCCCGGCGGTAGAAGCCCACCACCAGATAGCCGAACGCGAGATAGGCGACCACGGTCGGGATGTTGAGGAACGCCACGTAGCGCAGGGCCCGGCGGACGCGGGCGAGCAGCGCCGGGGCCGCCCCCTCGCCCCGCAGGCGCGACATCTCCGGCAGCTCCGAGGCCGCCACCGAGATGCCGAACAGGCTGATCGGCAGCAGATAGAAGAGCTGGGCGAAACGGTCCGCCGAGGCCGAGCCGGTGGAGAGCGAGGTGGCCAGGAAGAGGTCGACGTAGCCGGCGAGCTGCACCACGCCGCGTCCGGCCACCGCCGGCCACCACGCCGCCAGCGCCTCCCGCACCCCCGGCACGCTCAAGGAGAGCGACGGCCGGAATCCACGCAGGATGCTCAGCACCAGGGGGAGCTGCACACCGAATTGCAGCAGACCGCCGGCGAAGCCCCCCCAGCAGGCCGCCTTGAAGAGCTGGACCTGCTCCGCGGCCCCGCGCGTGCCGCCGAGCTGGCGCCCCACGAAGACCAGGGCCGCGATCATCGCCGAGTTCCACAACACCGGCGCGAAATAGGGCAGGAAGAACCGCCGGTTGCTGTTCAGGATCGCCAGCGCCCAGACCGACAGCACCAGCAGGCCGGTCATGGGAAAGAGGATGCGAATGCCCATCACGGACAGGGCGAAGCGGTCGACCGCCATCTTCCCCGCGGCCACGGCCGCGGCGTCGCGCAGGAAGCCCGGCGCGAGCAGCACCACGATGGGCTTGGCGAGGAGGATGCCCAGCAGGGCGAAGCCGGCCGCCGCGGCCACCATGAGGCCGAAGATGGCGCCCGCGAAACGGCCGGCCTCCTCGTCCCGCCCCTCCTCCAGCAGGCCGCTGTAGATGGGGATGAACGACGCCGAGAGCGCCCCTTCGCCCAACAGGTTCTGGAGCACGTTGGGGACCCGCATGGCGGCGGTCAGCGCGTCCTGGTGCGGACCGACGCCGAAATAGCGCGCGAAGGCCCCTTCGCGCACGAACCCCATGATCCGGCTGAGCAGGATGCCGGCGAAGACGCTCGCCGCCCCCATGCGCGAACGGGGACGGCGCTCCGGAGGCCGCGGCGGCTCCTGAGGTGTCGTCGGGTCAATGCTTTCGGCGGGCTCGCTCACTGAGGAAAATCGTTCCAGTTCAGGATCGCATTGTAGACGAACCGGAAATCCGACAGGTTGAGGAACCGGTGCAGCGGATCGAAGGCGTACAGGATCACCCGCCCCTTGCCCGCCGGCAGATCGAGGATCGCCGGCTTGCCGTTCACCATGTCCTCCCCCTTGACGAAGCCCGAGAGCACCAGCCGGTTGTCCTCCTTCTTTTCGGGCTTCGGCTTGGCCGGCGCGGCCGCGGGAGCCTGCCCATCGATGTCCTCCACCACGATCCCGGAGGAATCCTTCTTCTTCGCCGCCGCCTCCTCCTCTTCGCCCTCCGGCTTCTTGGTGCCGAATTGCAGCACGATCCGCGACCGCTCGGGCTTCGGCACGTCGAAGATCGGGCCGTTGCCGCGGAAGACGTGGGTCAGCTCCTCGTATCCATAGACGATCGGATGCTCGGGCCGCACCACCTTGGCGCGCAGCTCCGAGCCCGGCGTGTTGAAGCCCCCCTCCACCGTATAGGCCTGGCGCGCCATCCCACCCTCGACCGGCAGCCGGCCGGCGCCGCCGAGAGCGATCAGCACGCCGCCCCCCTGGACGAAGCGATTCAGGTTGAGCAGCCCCTCGAAGCCCATGCCGCCGGTGATGTCCTCCGAGGCGTCCGGAATCCCCTGGCTGGGGAATTCCGGCGTCTTGGTGTAGGCCAGCGGGCTGAATTTCGGGTCGATGCCGTGCACGAGGTCGGTCAGGCTGCCGCCCGTCGTGGGATAGAGGATCACGTCGAAGCGCTCGGCCAGATTGCCCCGCTTGAGATCGTCGTCGTCGATCGACGTGTACGGGATCTGGGCGCGGTCGAAGGTGTAGCGGACCCAGCCGGCGTCCTGGGTGTCGATCCAGTTGTGCAGCACCGCCAGGCGCGGCAGGTCGACCAGATGCCGCCGCACGTCCGGGGCCGTGGCCACCGCCGTGAACGCCAGCCCGGTGCGGCGCGCCACCTCCTCCACCGCCGCGCGCGGCGCCTGCACGATCCAGCTCCCCGGCGGAGAGCCGACCCCGCCCGCCGTGAAGGCCACCTCGGCGGCGTCCACCTGGCTGGTGCCGAAGAGCACGCGCGCCTCCAGCAGCGCCGTCTGCCCGGTGTCGCGCAGCAGGAAGACCTCACCCGTGCCGCCCACCGTCCCCTCCGCGGCCAGATTGGAGGTCACCGGCTCCATGGCGGCGTCGAAGACCTTCTTGTCCGCCACCGACTCCGCCGTCACGCCGTAGAGCAGCGGCCAGGTCCAGGCCACGTCGTCGTACGGCGGATTGGGCTCGTCGGGGGGGAACCTCTGCTCCTCCAGCAGATTGTTGGCGAACGGCCCGTAGGGCTGATCCATGCGCACCACGTACGTCCCCGCCGGCCAGGTCTTGCCGCCGAGCTTCGCCTCGGCGGTCAGGCGGTGGACCTCGATCCGGTGCTGGCGGAGCTGATTGATCAGATAGGCCAGGCGGGCCGGATCGCGCTGGTCCGCCGGCAGGACCCAGGCGTAGGGGGCCTCGGTCCGCCCCTTCTGGAGCGCCTTGTTCCCCTTGGTCCAGAAATCCAGGAGCATCTCCTCGCGGTTCCGGGAGGCGTACTGGAGCGCCGAGAGCACCCCCGCCTCCATGTAGTTCGTGTTGTTGCGCAGCGACCAGCGCAGCTTCTTCTTGGGCGGCGTCAGGCGGTACCACTGGACGTCGGTCACCGGCTTGCCGGCGAAGCGCGAGCGCGACAGGTCGCGGTCGTAGGTGCCGGCCGAGGCGTTGCCGAACGTCTCGTAGAAGCGGCCCACCGAGTGGTGCAGGTTGGCCACCGAATTGAGATAGCCCGGCCACCAGCCGTCGAAGAAGGCCCAGGTGAAGACGCCGGGGAGCCCCTGCGCGGCCAGGTCGCCGGCCTCGTGATAGCCGAATTGCGTCCACTCGTCGATCGTCACCGGATCGATCGCCTTGTTGTACGGCCCGTAGCCGGTCATGATGTAGAGCAGCGGCAGCGACTCGTGGAGGTCGTGCATCATCTGCGGGTGGAAGGCGTAGAAGGTCTCGTGGATGGCGCGGGTGAGCGCCTGGGTGACCTGCATGCCGTCCCGGTTGTTGTCGTGCAGCACGTAGTGCCCCCAGTACGGCGGCGAGAGGATGTCGCCGATCTCCTCGTACGAGCCCTTGCGCCCGCGCAGATAGCGGTAGTACCAGTCCACCATCCGGTCGCGGCCGTCCGGCTCGGTGACGGGGGTGATCATCACGATCGTGTTTTTGCGGACCGCCTGGATCTCCGGCTTCTCCGAGACGGCCAGCCGGTAGGCCAGCTCCATCAGCATCTCGGGGCTGCCGGTCTCGGCCGAGTGGAGGCCGCCGGTGAGCCAGTAGAAGACCTTCCCCTCCCCCGCCAGCCGCCGGGCCTCGTCGCGCGACGTGCGCCGGGGGTCGGCCAGGCGGGCGGTGATCTCCTTGTAGCGGTCGAGCGCGGCCAGGTTCTCCGCGTCGGAGACGAACGCCACGATCATCTCCCGCCCCTCCTCGCTGGTGCCGATCACCTCGACCCGCACGCGGTCGGTGGCCGCCGCCAGCTTGCGGAAATAGCCGTGGACGTCCGCCACCCGGGACAGCTCGTCCGGAGCGCCCACGAAGTGTCCCAGCACCTTGGTGGGCGACGGCACCGTGGCCGAATCCGGCACGTAGGAGACCGACTCGGGGAGATATTCGGGAG
>DASXJP010000146.1:0-15112 GCA_036497345.1 Thermoanaerobaculia bacterium | reverse complement strand
TGTCGGCATCCTGGATGGTCAGGTCCCGGTGATTCAGGAGCATCTCGACCGCCGTGGCGATTTTCTCTGGTCCCAGGTCGTAGACGGAAACCAGGACCCACATGGCCTCCATGAGCACGAGCTGCGAGACCCACGCTCCCGCAGTCACGAAATCCTCGGCAGCCGCGGTCTGCTGGGCATCGTCGCGTGTGGCGAGCCGGACCAGGACGTTGGTGTCAACGGCGCGCATGGCGGCCTTTGACGTACTGCCGCACCCCGCTCTTGAGCTCATCGAGCGTCCGGGGCTCGGGCTCCTTCTCGAAGAGCGCGCGGTGGAGATCCTCCGACGTGTAGCGGCCAGCGCGCCGGACCACCATCCGCTCGCCCTCTTCGTCCCACTCCAGGACCGAGCCCGGACCGATGCCGAGCCTCTGGCGGACCTCCCTGGGTACGGAGATCTGTCCCTGGGCCGTCAGCTTTGAGTATGCGATCGCCATGGCTGAATAGTACCACGGTAATGTCGCTCAGGTTCTTCCCTCAGGCCCGCGGCCACTCTTGTCGTCCGGATCGGGGACTGACAGCCAAAGAGGCGGGCAGATCCCGTAGAATTCCATCGCCATGATCGAAATCGAGCTGAGCCAGCGGGGCGAGCATCTCTGTGAATGCTGCGGCGGTGTATCGGTAATCCTGATGCGGTTCGTTGCTCGACCGGGAGGAGGCCTTGGCCGATCCCGGTCTTGCCGACGTGTTTCACATCACGGACCACATCGTCACGGACGATCCGGACGTCAGAGAGTATCTTTTTCCGAAAACCGCCTGACCGCCGGAGAGCGCCCTCAGGCTCCCGGCCAGAGCCAACTGAATATGAGCCCGGTGGCCACGGCGTACAGCAAGGCGTCGAGCAGGCCGCGCAGCGAGTTGGCCCAGGGGATGCCCTTCCAGATCGAGTCCTGGAAGTATCCGAACCCGTAGGCGATGAAGGCGACGGTTCCCGTGATCCGCATCACCTCCAGGGAGGCGACGCCGGGAGAGAGCGTGTGGCGCGCGATGTAGGCGACGACGAAGCTCACCAGGAGGCAGAGCAGGAACCACTGCGCCAGGTTCCTGCCCATCGCCGGCGGGCCGCTGGGCCGGACCGTGAGGCCCACCACCGGACCGTCCGTAAACTTCTTCACCATGGCCGGATCCTTCATCTGGGAGGCCTCGCTGCAGTAGGGGATGAAGTAGATGCCGGGGGGCGGGCCGGCCTTGCGCAGCGCGTCGGCGACCGCGTCCTCGTCCGGCAGCCGCTTGAAGTCGGCCTTGTGATACCTCAGGACCATGTGGATGATGGAGCTCAAGAAGAACACCGCGACAGCGGAAACCACGCCGGGCAGCCACAAGCTTCCAATAGGCATGACGGCCTCCTGTTCTGAGTTGGGTGGGAAGTGTACCTCATGGGCGGGTATGATGGCCGCCATGGAGCCGCCCGCCGTCACCCTCCAGGTCCCCCCAACCGCCGAGCCCTCCTTCACCGCCGCCGAGATCCTCCCCGGCCGCGGCATGATGCCCCTCCAGGTCCGCGCCCGGCTGCCGGGCTTAAGCGAGGTGGACCTGATCGCCTCCCCTCCGCTCGCGGAGGCACGGGCGCGATTCGAGCGGAGCGCGCGGGAGCCCTTTCCGGGCAACGAGTCGTACTTCTTCGGCGGCGCCGTGCTGATCCCGTACGCCAACCGCATCCGCGGCAAGCGCTCGGCGGGCGGCCGCACGATCACCACCCGCGTCCTCGGCCGCGAGGTCACGCTGCCGGCGAACGCGGGAGGGCGGCGGCCGGGGGCGGAACAGTACGCCATGCACGGGCTCATCCTCGACTCCCAGGTCGGCAACCTGGAGCGGCGGACCACGGAGGGGGAGGACGTCCTGCGGGGCACCCTCCAGGCCGGCGATTTCGGCTGGGGATGGCCCTCGAAGACGGAGCTGACGTTCGAGAACGTCCTGCGCCCCGATTCGTTCCGCCTCACCATCACGGCGCGGAACGCGGGGGACGAGACCCTGCCGATCGGAATCGGCTGGCACCCCTACCTCACGCTGCCGAGCGGGCGGCGGGAGCAGGCCCGTCTCCACCTCCCCGCGCGGAGCCGGCCCCTGGTCAACGACTACGACGAGGTGCTCCCCACCGGCGAGGTGGTGCCGGTCGCCGGCACCCCCTACGACTTCTCGGTGCCGGGCGGCAAGGCGATGGGCGACCTCTTTCTGGACGACTGCTTCGTGGATCTCCAGACGGCGGCGGGGGAGGTGGTGGCGGAGGTGATCGATCCGGCGGCGTCCTACGGTCTCCGGGTGGTGGCCGCCGCGCCGCCGGTGCGGGCGTTTCAGGTCTACGCGCCTCGGGATCAGGCGTTCATCGCCGTGGAGCCGCAATTCAACCGGGCCGATCCGTTCGGGGAGGAGTGGGGGCCGGGCGCGGAGACCGGCATGGCGTTGCTCGCGCCCGGGGAGTCGGTGGTTTATTCGGCGCGGTTGGAGCTGTTTACGCCGTAGCGCCTACTGCACGCTGAACGTATACATATAAGAATCCGCGCCCAGGCCGTTGTCCGTGGTGATGTAGAGCCGGCTGTTGTCCGGGTTGAAGGCGATCCCTTCCATGTTGGCCATGTTGGCGGCGGTGAAGTGCCACCCTTGCACCACGCTGTTGGTGCTCCAGTCATAGAGATAGACGTACTGGGCTTCGTCGCTGGCGATCCAGAACAGGCCGCGCGTCGAGTCGTAGGCGATGTCCGAGTAGTCCGTCGCGTGGGTGAGGCTGAGCGTCTTGCAGGCGAGGATCTGCGTGAGATCGGAGGAGAGCTCGAGGATCAGCCCGGGATCTTTCTCTTTGATCACGAAGAAGTGGCTGCCGTCCCAGGTGATCCCTTCCAGGCCGCTGTTGCCCGCGTTGGCGAAGTCCTGCGACACCGTGTTGCCGTCGCCGCAATGGACCGCCGAGCTGTTGTAGCCCGACATGCCGGAGAGCGGGATCGGCGTCCCATATTGCAGGGTGTTGTAGTTGAAGGGAACGATCGAGTTTCCGTTTTCGTTCGCAATGTAAACATAGTGGTCGTCCGTGATGCCCGGCAGAGGCGGCGCGTAGGTGATCCCCTCGAAATCGGTGGTGCCGAGCGAGCTCGGGCAACTCGAGGGCTGGCTGGGATAGCGTCCCGCGCTGGAGCCGTCCAGGTTCATTTTTAAGACCGTGCAGTCGCTGTCGGTGATCGACCAGAGGTTCCCCTGCTTTTTGGCGAGGCCCAGGCCGGATACCTCGCGGATGGCGGGGTTGAAGCTGGTGCTGATGTCGACGCCGCCGCCGACCTGCGACAGGGTCACCGCGCCCGCCGATCTCGCCAAAGGTCCTACGGCCAGGGTCAGAGCGATCGCCGCCACGGTCCGGATGAGCTTCTTCGCGTTCATGAGACTGCCTCCTTGGGGAATGTTCGCCGTCAGCGGCGTCACCCCGGGAGTGGGATGAGGAGGCTGGTTATCGCACCCTGGCGAGGGTCCCTGTAGAATGCCCCCATGAGCCTGGGAGACCTCCGCGCCTACAAGCGGATCGGCGAGAACCGGTTCCGCGAGGTCCGCGGCCTCTACTACGAGGACGTGACGGTGGGGGAGATCGTCGAGCACCGGCCGGGGCGCACGATCACCGAGGCGGACAACCTCTGGCAGTCGCTGCTGGCGCTCAACCTCAACCCCCTCCACATCGACGCGGCCTACGCCGCGAAGACGGAGTGGGGGCGGCCGCTGGTCTCCAGCCTGGTCACGCTGTCGATCGTCACCGGCATGAGCGTCAATTCGACCAGCGCTCTCACCTTCGCCAACCTCGGCTGGGAGGAGGTCCGGCTGCTGGCGCCGGTGTTCGTGGGGGACACGGTATACGCGGAGAGCGAGCTCCTGGAGAAGCGGCTCTCCCGCTCCCGGCCCACGCTCGGCCTGGTCACCTGCGCGACCCGGGGGATCAAGGCGGACGGCACCCTCTTCCTCACCTGCCGGCGGACCTTCCTCCTGCCCACGCGCGAGCATCCGGTGGACGAGAATTATTGACGCCTCCCGTCCGCCGTTCTACGATCCGGGGCATACGTCATCGTCCAGGACGGAGCCGCGCGGACCTCGAAATGGAATCGGGGCGCGCGACAACTCCTCGTGAGGAGGGATCGCCGGCATGATCTGCCCCAAATGCGGGTTCGAGCAGCCTGACAGCCCGGAGTGCATGCGGTGCGGCATCATCGTGAGCCGCTACAAGGGGCCGGTCCTGGGCGGTGCCGCGGTGCCGCCGAGCCCGCCGCCGGCCCCGGCCCCGCCGCCCCCCATGGCCGCGAGCGCCGTGGGCACGGTGTTCGGCGATCCGGTTCCCGCCATGGCGGGGAGCGGCACCGTCTATGACGGGCCGCCGCCCGGCGCGGTCAGCGGTGGCACGGTCTACCAGGGGCCGGCCGCGGGGGCTCCGGGCGCACAGCGCCGCCCGGGGATGGCGCCCGTGCTCATGGTGACCCAGAAGCTGCGATTCGGAGAGATCCTCGGTGAATCGTTCTTGATTTATCTCAAGAATTTCATCCCGTTCTCGATCCTGACCGCGTTCGCGTTCTCGCCGATCTATCTTTTCGGCGACTACCTGTTGCGGCGGGTGGTGGCGGAAGGCTCGGCGTCGAAGATGGGAATGGCCCTGCTCGTGATCCTCGCGACGTTGCTGGTGTGCGTTCCCCTCTCGACCTCGATGATCACTTACGGGGTGTTCCAGGAGATGCGCGGCCGGAGCGCCTCGCTGGGCTCGTGCCTGAGCGTGGGGCTGTCGAGCCTGCTGCCGGTCTTCTCGGTGGCGTTTCTGCAGGCCCTGTTCGTCTTCGTCGGGTGGTTCTGCACCTCGTTCGTGGTCGGTTTCCTGATCGGGTTCGCCCGGGCCAGCGGCGGCTCGAGCGGGGCGGGCTGCAGCGTCCTGCTCACCCCCCTGATCGCCTTCGCGTTCATCCTCCCGGTGATGATCTGGCTGCGGTTTTTCGTCGCCGTGCCCGCCGCGGTCGAGGAGCGGCCGGGAGTCATGGAGGCGATGCGGCGGAGCGTCTTCCTGACCGAGGGGCAACGCGGGCGGATCTTCTGGATCGTCTTCGTCCTGGCGATCCTCACCGGCGGCGTGCAACTGGGGGCCGGCCGGGTTCCCGTCGCGGGACCCGTTCTGCAACCGGTGGTGGGCCTGCTGGCGTCGAGCCTGTTCGCGACCACCTGCGCGGTGATCTATTACCGTCTGCGCAGCTTCCACGAATCGATCGACGTTGACCAGATCGCATCGGTCTTCGACTGAGCGCCGGCTGCTGGCGGCGCTGCTCCTCGCCGGTCTCGCGGCCGCGCCCGCGGGAGCCGTGAGCCCGGACGAGGCACAGGCCAAGGCGCGGGCGGCGCTCGCCGATTCCAGATACCAGCACACGCTGCCCCAGCACGAGGAGACGCTCGAGCCCGGGAAGCACCGGCACCGGCCAGGTCCGGAGCGCCCTCCTGAAGAAGGAGACCCGGTGGTCGCCGCGGATCGGGACGTGTCCATTCCGTCGATGGGGGCCGGGGCCTTCCTGGGCAAGGTGGTCTTCATCGTCCTCGTCGTGGTCGTGGCCCTGCTGCTCCTGGGCTGGATCCTGCGCGAGGTCGTGGACCGCCGCCGGAAGAGCGTGGCGGAGGCGCGTCCGGAAACGGCGGCCGCCGCGGCGGCCGCGCCCCAGGCGGCTCTCTCGTTCGACGACGCCTCCAGGCTGGCCGCCGAGGGGCGCTATGCCGAGGCCGTCCACGCCCTGCTGCTGGCCGCCATCCGCCATTTCGCGGAGCGGTCCCGGACGGCTATCCAGCCGTCGCGCACCAGCCGCGAGCTGGTGCGGACGCTGCCGCTCGGCCCCGACGCGCGGGAGGCGTTCTCCGAGCTGGTGCGGACGGTCGAGCTGTCGCTGTTCGGCGGCGCGTCCGTGGGGGCCGAGGACTACGAGCGGAACCTCGCCCGCTTCCAGGCGCTCACCCGGAGGCCGGCATGAGCGAGCCCACATCCGCGGTCGTAGAGACGCCCGAGATCGAAGGAGGGTTCTCCCGCCGGACGCTCGCCTGGATCATCGGCTGCGTGTCGGTCTCGTTCGTGGCCGCCATCCTGCTCAGCGTCTACGGCCGCGACCTGGCGAGCCGCCCCAGCCCTGAGGCCAACACCTTCAGCTACAGCGCCGTCGGGCATCACGGGCTGGTCGAATTCCTGCGCGCGATGGGGCTCGGCGTGGTCTCGCGCCAGGCGCCGGCGGGGGGCGTGGGGCCCGGCCGGCCGCTGGTGGTGGCCGAGCCGGACGCCGGGGACGCGGTCCGCCTCAGGACGTTGCGCGAGGAGGCCCGGGACCGCCACGCGGCGCTGGTGATCGTGCTCCCCAAATGGCTCCCGGGTCCGCCGGAGAAAAACAAGCCGGACTGGCTCTCCAAGGTGAGCCTGATACCCAACGGACGGGTCGAGATGGCCCTGAGGGCGTTCGGGGACGGGGGGCTGCGGGGCGTCAAGGTCCGGCGCGCCAACGATCTGCTCTGCACGGCCCGCTGGGGGGATTCCACCGCCGAGCTGAGCATCAGGGAGTCGGCCCAGCTCCTGGAGCCGTCGGCCAACCTCGAGCCGGTCGTCGGATGCCCGGGGGGGTATCTGATCGCCCGCCGCGTGGGAGCGCCGGAGCCGCGGACGTTCGTGATCGCCGATCCGGACCTGCTCAACAATCAGGGGCTCGACCGGGCGGACAACGCGCAGGGGATCTATCAGTTTTTCACCCAGGACCTGGCGGCGACCGGCGTGGTCTTCGACGAGACGATCCACGGCTTCGACCGGGTGCCGGGCCTGCTGGCGGAATCGTTGCGATTCCCCATGGTGTTGGGGGTGCTGCAGTCGCTCGTGTTGCTCGGCGTGGTGCTCTGGGCGGGCATGGGGCGGTTCGGCAAGCCGCTGCCGGCGGCCCCGGCGCTGGGGGCGGGCAAAGAGGTGTTGATCGACAATACGGCCAAGCTGCTGGTGAACGGCGGGCACGCCGGGGACAGCCTGTTGCTCTACTTCCGGCAGACCACGCGGGCCGTGGCCGCCCACTTCTTCCTGCCCCCCGACCTGCCGGACGCCGAGCGGCTGGCCCGGCTCCAGCGGATCACCCACCTGCACGGGCTGACCTGGGACCTCGCGGCGCTGGAGCGCAGCATCCACCGCCTTCCGGACGGCCAGCGCGGCGGCGAGCCGGCGGCGAAGATCGCCCGCCGGCTCTATGAATGGCGCTTGCAGATGATGGGCGGCGTCACGGGCGCCGCCGGGGAGTGAGCACCACCCGGCGGTTGAGGCTCTCCGCCCGCCGCGAGCAGCCGCCGCACGGAGCGATCCCCAGAGCGGAAGTGACCCGCTTGACGGCGTCGCCGAACCCGATCTCCTCGCGGACGAAGAGCGGGAGACGCAGCGGAGGCTTGTCCCTGGTGTCCATGCTCAGAAACAGATTTCCGCCGCGATGCTGCACGACCAGCCGCCGTTCTGTGGAGCGCAGTGACCCGAGCCCTGCACCGCGCCCGCCCGGCAGTACTTGTTCCCGTTTTGGGCGATCAGTTGTCCGAGCTGGCTGTAAACCCGCCTGTTGGCCTCCTGCTGCGCTTGGCCCGCGTCCGCGGCCCAGCCGGTGGCGCTCACCGTCGTGCAGTAGGTGCAATCCCCTTGCGGAGTGAAGACGATCGGGGTCCGGAGGGACTGCTCTGCCGTGAATCCTGGAGCTTTCATCAGTTTCTCCTTTCGTTATCGGTCGTAGAACGGTGCCAGCTTGCTGGCGAGGAACGGATACTTCTCGGTCACGTCCACACGGACATAATACCTTTCGGTGACATCCGTCTTGCGGTGCGTGTAGGACAGGACGGCGTCCAGCAGCCGGCGGGACCCCGAGAGCCGGGACGGACGGACCTCGACGCCGCTCAGGGTCGATTCGCGGCCCAGCATCTCAGCGGTGAGCTCGTAGAGGCGGGGGTAGCGGACGGCGAGATAGTTGAGCGCGCGGTGCTCGTCGAGGGAGCCCACGTTGTCGGCCATCTGGAGGACGTGGCGGTACAGCTCCTCGGCGCCGGCGCGGAAGGGCCTCTCCTCGACCCCCTCGGGACGCGGCAGCGCCGCGATTAGCTCGGTGATCTCGAAGGAGTAGACCTGATCGACCAGGACGGTGGGAAGAACGAGGCCGCCGCACGCGGCGGGTGGGGCCAGGGCGCCGCGGGTGCCGATCACCACGTCGCAGTCGAGGCCCGGGGGGGCGGGCCGGATCGCCTCGACGAGCTGGTCGAGGACGTGCCCGTCCCGGGGGATCAGGACGTAGACCTCGATCCCTTCGACCGCCATCACCCAGCAGACCTCGCGGGCCAGATAGCGGTGGTCCGCCAGGATCTGGTGGAGCACCTCCGGATCGGTCAAATGGGCGGAGTCGAGGGCCTTGACGGCCTGGGAGACCTCTCTCTCCACTCCCAGGTTGGGATAGCGGACCTGGATCGTGCCCATGGCATAGACGAAGGACGCCTGGCCGCGGCCTCCCGGGCAGGCTCCGGCCGCGACAGGACCGGGAGCCGTGGCGACCGGCTCGGCGGCGGGCGGAACAGGGGGCGGGATCTCCTGGGCCGGCGTGAACGGCGGCGCGATGTCGGACGGATGCTCAGAGCTCATCGTCAATCACCTTTCCTTTCTGTGAGAAGACGGAGTCGTTGCCAGGCCGCCGCGGCGTCGAGAAGCGGCGGGGCCAGGCGTCGATGGAGGCCGGGAGAGGCCGGGCGGAGAGCTGCCACGACCTCGCTGGCGGAAGCCGCGGGGACCAGGGACCAGAGCAGGGCGATGGCGCCGCTCACCCAGGCCGCGGCCACGCTGGTCCCCTGGCCGTGGCCGTAGCCGCCGCCGGGAGCGGTGCTCACCACAGAGACGGACGGCGCCAGGAGCCCCCGCCGTCCGATCGACGGCGAGAGGTTGCTGCCGGCGGCGAGGCGTCCCGCGGCGTCGCAGCCGGCGACGGGCAGGACCCAGGGGTGGGCCAGCGACGCGGCGCGGCCCAGCGCGCGCTGGTTGCCGGCCGCGGCCACCACGATCACGCCCCGCTGGCAGGCGAGCTCGCAGGCGCTGCTCACCTCGGAGGAGACCGCGAGCGACGGCGGCGACGCCAGGCTCAGGTTCACCACCCGGGCCCCGGCGGCGATCACCTCCGTGAGCGCCCGGGCGAGCTCGTCCGGCGTGGCGGCGGGAGCCGAGCCCGGGGGCCCGTCCCCGAAGATGGGACGGATCACGACGGGGCATCCGGGAGCGATCGCGGGAGCGGGCGAGCCCCGCCGGGCCGCGAGCATGCCCGCCAGGAACGTGCCGTGGCGGCACGCCCCACCCGCCGGCTGGCAAGCGCCGCCGCCGAGCGGGAGCAAGCGGGCCCGCGCGAAGTCAGGGTGCGCGGCGTCGACCGGTCCGTCGATCAGGCCGAGCACGACACCGGCCGATCCTTCCGTGGTATCTATCAAAGGGCGCAAAGCCATCAGTTGCTGGAGATCCATGCCGCCTCCTCGGGTCTGCTCGGGATTGATCCGGTGGCAGGCGTTTCGGGGGTATGGATCACGTCACGGCGGTCTGCTGCTCACCCAAAATGATCCGGACGGGAACTATCCTGTCGAGAGGTTTCTGAACAGGAGGGCGCCATGGAGAACGTCGAGCTCGCGCTCCGGCTCTTCGTCGGGGGTAGCGGGGTTCGCCAGGTCCATCTCGCGGTGGCAGGGCGGGAGGCCGAGGCACCGCTCGACCTCGACCTGACCGACGGCAATCTGCGGAAGGCATTGAACGACGTCGAGTACGACGTCTGCTCGAAAGAGACGCTGCGCTATATGGGGTCGCTGCTGTGGAGCGCCTTGATGACGGGCGCGGTGGGCGAGCTCTTCGCGGCCGTGCGGAAGGAGGGGAGGGACGCTCGCCATCTCCTGCGCCTGTGCGTCGAGCGCAGCGAGCTCGACCTGCTGCCGTGGGAGGCGCTCTACGAAGACGGCGGCCCCCAGGGCGGCGTCCGGTTCCTGGCGACCGATCCGTCCTACACCATCATCCGCGCTCCGCTCGCGGTGGCCCCGGCCGGCGAGCCGTCCCCTCTCGACGGGCCTCTGCGCATCCTGGCCGTGATCCCGTCGGGCTCCGGGCTGAACGTGGGGCGGGAGGTGCAGAACCTGGAGGACTGTGTGGACCGGGTGAGCGACCGCGTCGTGCTGGAGCGTCTGGCGGGGCAGGTGACTCCGAGCCGGCTGCGCGACAAGCTGCGCGACGGCCGCTGGGACGTCTTCCACTTCATCGGCCACGGTCAGCAGTCCAGCACGTCCGGCCGCACCGAGGTGCGGCTCAACAACGAGGAGGCGCTGAACGAGGACTTCTGGCTGGACGGCGAGTCGCTGGCCGGCCTGTTCAAGGGCACCGGCGTGCGCCTCGCCGTGCTCAACTGCTGCCGGTCCGGCACCACCGTGGAGGGCCGCCGTCTCTCCGGCCTGGCGCCGTCCCTCCTCAGCGCGGGCGTGCCGGCGGTGGTGGCCATGCGGTACGAGATCGGAGACCGGGAGGCCAACTCGTTCGCCCGCGAGCTGTATCAGGAGCTGCTCGCCGGCCGCGAGCCGGGCCGGGTGGACGAGGCGGTGGAGAGCGCCCGCGTGGCGCTCGAGCTCAGCCAGCCCGAGGACGTGGGCCGGCCGTTCATCACCCCCTCGTTGTTCCTCGCCGGCTCGCCGCGGATCTTCACCTTCGCGTCCTCGTCCCCGGCTCCGGCCGCCGCGCCTTTCGCCGTGACTTTCGTTCCGGCCGGCGCTCCCGCCGCCGCTCCGGCCGGCCTGCCGCCGGAGCTGGTGCGCGCCCTCGCCGCCGGGCAGTGCGTGCCGGTGATCGGCCCGCGGGTGCTCGCCGCCGGGGCCGTGCGGTCGGAGCCGCCGGTAAGCGACGTGGGGCAGCTCTCCCGCACCCTCGCCCAGCGTTTCGCCTATCCGCGGCCCCGCGACTTCGAGCTCCTGGAGGCCGCCGGCGACTGGATGGGCTCGCTGCTCCTGCAGTGGGTCTGCCAGCGCGCCCAGGCGAGCCACCGGCCCCGCGACCTGGTGGAGGCCATCGAGGAGGTCTATCGCGGCGCCCGCCCGCCGGCCATCCTGTCGCGGGTGGCGGAGTGGAACGTGCCGGGCCTCTTCTACCTCCACTTCGACGGCCTGCTGGCGGAGGCGTTCGCGGACCGCAGCCGCCGGGTGCGGGAGGTCCAGGGGGTGGACGCGGCGGTGCCGCTGGGGGACCTCCCCCTGCTGGTCCACGTCCGCGGCAGCTACCGCGATTCCTGCTCCCTCGTCCTCACCGAGGACGACCACAACGCGCTCTGGGACCGGGTGGGCCGCATGAGCCCGGAGATCCTCAACCTGGCGCGCGGTTATGCCGGCCGCAGCCTCTTCTTCCTGGGCGCCAGCCCCCGGGACCCGCTGGTCAAGCGGCTGTTCAGCAAGCTGATCGAGGACTGGTCCGAGCGCGCCCGCGGGCCCTTCTTCTTCCTCTGCTCCGGCGAGGAGAAGGGGGACCCGTTCTGGGACCAGGCCCAGGTGGAGTGGATCGACGGCGACCTCGCCGCGACGGTGGAGGCCCTGACGGCCGCGATTCGGGAAGGAGGACGCTCATGATCGCCGAGGCGACGCCCGCCGGCCGGCCCGCCGCGGCGCCGGAAAACCCTTACAAGCTCCTCGATTATTTCACCGAGTCGCCCGAGGACCGGCGCCGCTTCGGCGGGCGGGACCGCGAGATCCACGACCTCGTCACCCGCGTCACCAACCAGCGCGTGCTGATCCTCTACGGGCAGTCGGGCATCGGCAAGACCTCGCTGCTGCTGGCCGGCCTGTTCCCCGCCCTGCGCGAGCGGGGGCGCCGGCCGGTCTACGCCCGCCTCCTCACCGCGCCGGTGGACGACCTGCGCCGGGAGGTGCTGGCGGCCTGCGGCCTGGACGACGCCGGTCCCGGCGAGCCGCTGCGCGACACCCTGGCGCGGGCGGCGAAGCAGGGTCCGGTGGCCCTGGTCCTCGACCAGCTCGAGGAGCTGTTCGTGCGCTTCAAGGAGGCGCGGGAGCGGGAGGCCTTCTTCTCGGCCCTGGCCGCCGTGATCGCCGACCGTTCGCTCGACGTCGCCGTGGTGCTCAGCCTGCGGGAGGACTACCTGGCGAGCCTCGACGAGCTCGCCGTGCGGATTCCCGGCCTGCTGGCCGGCCGCTACCGTCTCCCCCCGCTGACCCCGTTCGGCGTGCGCCAGGCGGTGGCGCGCCCCCTGGTGGACGCGGGGATCCCCTTCGAGCCCGCGGTGGTGTCGCGCCTCATCGCCCAGCTCGCGGAGGTGGGCTACGAGCCGGCGCTGCTGCAGATCCTCTGCTCGGAGCTGTACCGGGCGGCGGCGCGGCGGGCCGGCGGCGGCGTGCCGCGCCTCACCGTGGCCGATCTGGAGAGCCTCGGCGGCCGGGACGGCGTGTTCCGCCGCTATCTCCAGGGGGTGGCGGCGGAGCTGCCGCCGGAGCGCCACCTGCTGGCGCGCCTGGTCCTCGACGCGATGATCACGGACGCGGGGACCAAGCGGGTGGCCCGGATGGCGGACATCCTGAGCTCCGGCTTCTCGGCGACGGCGGCGGAGGTGGGGGAGATCCTCGCCTGGCTCGTCTCCCGCCGGCTGCTGCGCTGCGAGGAGAGGAACGGCGAAGCGTGGTACGAGCTGGTCCACGAGCGGCTCGTACCGCTGCTGCGCGAATGGCTGGACATCGACCGTCCGTTCTTCGAGCTCCGGCAGGCCCGGGTCTACGTCCGCAACACCAGCGCCGGCGAGCTCTGGCGGGAGAGCCCGGACACCCTGCTGAGCGCCGAGACGCTGTCCAACCTGTTGCGCCCCCACCGGGAGCGCTTCCGTTTCTCCGACCGCGAGCTGGAGCTGGTGATGCGCAGCGCGATCTACCGGCAGAGCGACGAGCTCCCCTTCTGGGCGGAGCGCCAGGGCGCGGACCTCGCCCGCCAGTTGCTTCTCGGCCTTCTCGGCTCGGGCCGCGACACGGAGCGCCTGGCCGCCGCGGCCTCGGCCCGCCGGCTCGCCGATGCCAACGGCGAGCTGGCCCGCGCCTGCCTGCGCGCGGCGTTGGCGGATGCCAGCCCGCAGGCGCGCTGGGAGGCGGGGCTCTCCCTGGCCCGGCTGGCGCGGCCGGAGGACGTCCAGGCCCTCCTGGAGGCGCGGCAGGACCCCGATCTGGGCCCGCGGGTGGGACGCGTCCTCCAGGCCCTGGCCGCCGGCGGCCACGACCTCGCCGGCGTCCCCGCATGGCGGCGCTGGTGGGCCCGGCACAAGAACCGGCGGAAGGCTCTCCGCGAGCAGAGCGTGACCATCCGCCTGCGCGCCTGGCGCGGGCTGTGGAGCGGCGCCTGGGCGGGCCTCCTCTGGACCGCGGCGAGGCTGGCGGTGTTCCTGATCGCCGGCTCCTCGCTCGCGGAGGTCGAGGTCCCGCACTGGCTCCTGATCGGCGGGGAATTCACGGCGATCGGCGCGCTCGTCGGCTTCCTCACGGCCTGGGCGGCCGCCCGCCGGGCGGTGGTCCTGAAGCAGGAGGGGGGCTGGGTGAGGGCGCTGTGCCGCAATCCCCTGTTCCTGGGCTCGTGGCTCGCCCTGGCAGCCTTCGCCGGCATGGCCGTCGCGGGCCCGGCCGGGCTGGCGGACCCGCAGACCCGGGGGTGGCTCCTGGGCGTCTGGATGGCCCTCTCGCTGGTCCCGGTGATGGTGGCCCAATACAGCCGCCCGTTCGTGGGGCTCGGGAGCTCGCCGGCCGGGACCTGGCTCGGCAGCCTCCTCATCAGCCTCGGTCTGCCGGCGCTGGTGGCGCTGGGGGTCGTGCTCGGTGGCCGCCGGTTGATCGGCGAGCCCCGCCTGCTGCTCGGCCGGGCGGGGGTGGCCGTCGCGTCCATGGCCTTCTTCTCGTTCGTGATCTCGGTGGCCCTCGAGAGGTCCGCCTCCCGGTTCCCGGTGCCGGGCGCCGAGGTGACGGTCAAGAAAAAGCAGTTTCCCACCGCCGTGACCCTGCTGGCGCTCCTCGCCGTCCTCTCCCTGGTCAAGTGGCAGTATGGCCGCTCGTTTCAGCAGGGGATCCAGGATCTCGCCCGGCATGAGCCCGTGGTGCTGGAGGAGGTGGGCGCCCGGTTACCAGGAGGGCACGGTTAGGCCTTCTGTCTGACCAACCAATCGGCGACGCAGCTCAAGTATTCCGGTATCGGCATCCTTTCGATGTCGTTTTCCGGGATGCCTTCCGCGAGCCTTCGACTGGACCAGCCAGCGCAGCGCTGCTCACTTACCCTCTTTCGGAGGATGGGGATCGTTCCCGAAGGAGTCCTTGCTGCGGACCATCCCGTCCCGCCCATGGATATAGAGCTCAGCGCCTTGATTTTTGCTGACCTTGCGCCCATACCTGATGGCTTCCCGCTGAGTGTCGAATCGCCTGGTGACATGGATGGCGCCACCCTTTTTCACGCTCCACCCTCCATCGGGATGAGGAACGACGTGCTGCGAGCTTTTGGCCATGGTGACTCCTCAAATGTATCGCAAGGATACTTTGCCAGATCCCGGCGGCGGGCGCGCCTACCGCTTCCGCCCTGCGAGCGGGGGACTCGCGGACGAGCTCGGTAGATCCATCTCCATAAGCTAGATTGTCGTTGATTTCCGGCACACTTGGAGTCGTCTGACACTCCCGTGGGCCCCTCCGCCATACCGGCCTCCAGGTGGCCCCGCGGGTCCAGGAGGCATCATGTTCCGGAGAGGACAGAGGATCGGGAGGATTGCCGCGCTGGCCCTGGCGCTCCTCGGGGCCGCGAGCCCCGGATGGGCTGCGGCGCGGGCCTGGCCAAGCGAGCCGGCAGGCTGGGCACGGCTCTGGGAGAAAGCCCTGGCCTGGCTCGTCGGTGGGCAGGGCTCCACCGTGGCGCCGGCCGGCCGGCAGGGGCACGAGAAGTCTTCTGGGATGATCGATCCCCTCGGCCAGCCGGCGCCGGCGAGCGCCGCGCAGTCGGACTCTTCGGCTGGCATCGATCCGCTCGGCAGCCACTAGGGGGTTTTCGTAGGGGCGGCCCGGTGTGGGCGCC
>DASXJP010000145.1:0-2808 GCA_036497345.1 Thermoanaerobaculia bacterium | reverse complement strand
GTTGAGGGCGATCACCGAGCCGAAGGCCGAGACCGGATCGGTGGCGACCGCCCGGCGGTAGGCCGCGGCGAGATCGGCGCCGCGGCCGATCCCGCACGGATTGTTGTGCTTGACGATGATCACCGCCGGCTCTAAGAACAGCCCGGCCATCTTGCGGGCGGCATCGGCGTCCAGGAGGTTGTTCCACGACAGCTCCTTGCCCTGGAGAGCCTGGAAGCCGCCGAGCACCCCGGACCCGCCCGCCACCGAGTAGACCGCTCCGCCCTGATGGGGGTTCTCGCCGTAGCGGAGGACCATCTCGCGGCGGAGCCCGAGCGTCTGGCTCTCCGGGAACGCCTGGCCCTGGTCTGTCGCGGGGGCGGGGCTCGTCCCCGCCGCTACACCAGATGCCGGGGTCCGCGCTCCCAGCCACTCCGCGATCGCCGCGTCATAGGCCGCCGTGTGGCGGAACGCCTTGAGGGCGAGCTCCTGGCGCAGCGGCTCGGGGATCACACCGCGGCCCTGCTCCAGGGCGGCGATCACCCGGGGATAGTCCGCGGGCTCCACCACCACCGCGACCCCGTCGAAATTCTTCGCCGCCGCCCGCACCATGGCGGGGCCGCCGACGTCGATCATCTCGATCGTATTCGCAGGTGAGGCGCCGCGGGCCACTGTCTCGCGGAAGGGGTAGAGGTTCACCACCACGAGATCGATGCGGCCGATCCCATGCTGGGCGATGGCATCCAGATGCTCCTGCTCCGACCGCTTGGCCAGGATGCCGCCGTGGACCTTGGGGTGGAGGGTCTTCACCCGGCCTTCGAGGATCTCGGGAAAGCCGGTGACGTCGGACACGGCCACCACCGGGATCTTTTTCTCCTGCAAGGCCTTGAGCGTGCCGCCGGTCGACACGATCTCGATGCCGAGGCGGGTGAGGCCGCGGGCCAGCTCGTCGAGGCCCGTCTTGTCGAACACGGACACCAGGGCGCGGCGTGCGGGGAGCATCGTCATCTCCTTCGGGGAGTGAGGGGCCAGCGTCAGCGGGCGTGGCCGGACCGCGGCAGGAGCGTCAGGCGCGTGCCGCCGGCCGGCAGGTTGGCGCGATCGTCGATGCCGCCCGCCGCGAGCCAAATATATCGCAGCGCCAGGGTGACGTCGGTCACCGCGTGGCTGAAGGAGACCGAGGCCACGGCGAAGGCGGTCGAGCGGTCGTCGAAGAGGTCGATCCCGGAGCCGAAGTCGATGCGGCGGTACTCGCCGCCGACCGCCGGATAGAGCTCGCGCCCGCGCTTCAGCGCCGCGTCGAGCAGGGGGGAGAGGTCGCGCGCCCGGTCCAGATCGGGCTGGATGCCGTAGAAGATCAGGGGGAAGCGGGGCTCGGCGCTCTCGGCGTAGCGGAGATAGTCGACGAAATAGCGCCGCTCCTCCGGATCGTCGCCCGAGGCGGCGAGCGGATTGTTGGCGTCCGCCACGTAGTGGGAGACCAGCCCCAGACGGCGGACGATCTCCTCGAACGGCTTGTGCTCGCGGATCGCCGCCACGGCCGCGCGCATGGCGTCCTCAGCGGCCTTGTCCAGTTGGCCCGAGCCGTCGGGATTCTTCATGTGGCGCGAGGAGTCGGTGTCGGAGAACGGAGCGACGACCCCCTCCTCGAAGACGCGCTGATGCCGCGCGATCTGGCGGGCGAGATCGGGGGGCGAGAGCCGGGCCGCCTCGCGGGCGATGACGGCCTGGGTGTTGGGGGTCCAGGCGGCCGCCGGGGAGGCTACGCAGACCCCGGCGATCATCGCCGCCAACCCCCCGGCGAGACGGCGGGTGTATGCTCTGAGCTCCATTTGGGCCATTCTAACGGGAAACGCCCTTGTCCAAGCCCATCCGCCGCCTCGACGTCACGGGAGCCCTCTGTCCCCTGCCGATCCTGCTCTCCGTGCGGGAGATGCGGAAGCTGCAACCCGGAGACCTCCTGGAGATCGTGGGGGACGACCCCGGCATCCGCGAGGACATGCCCGTCTGGTGCGAGAGGGCCGGCCACCGCCTCCTGGAGATGACGGAAGAAGAGCCCGGCCGCATCCGCTCGCTGGTGGAGAAGGGGGAGCCGAGGCCGGCGCCGCCCAGGCCGGGCTCTTGACTCGGGGTCGCCGTCCTGCCAGAATCTCGCTCCCTCGGAGCCGCCCGGCTCCCTGTGCCCAGGTAGCTCAGTTGGTAGAGCACGTGACTGAAAATCACGGTGTCACTGGTTCAATTCCGGTCCTGGGCACCACTTAACTCCTTCCAGCACAACGACTTAGGCGAGCGCGGTCGGCGCCAGCGGGCGAGCGGCTCGCGCCAAAGTCACCAATAAGTCACCACCCGAACCGCAAACTCCAGAGGAATTCGCAAGCCGCCCGGCGCCGGGCGCCTACACGTCGCCCCGCCGGGCGTCCTGGCGGCAAGCCCGGAGCGTGCAGGAGCCCTCCCAGGGGGCGGGGACGTGCCCCCGAGGGCACCACCCGCAGCCCGCGCAACCACCGCCCGCACAAGGGCATACGCCTCTGGGCTGCTGCGCGACTTTCTCCTTTGCGCAGGGTCCCTTACTGCTCTCCGGGGTCGCTGGTCGAGCGGCGCACTTTGGCGGCGAGCCAGGTGTCAAGGTCTGCTCTGCGATAAACGACGCGACGGCCCAGCTTGAGGAACGGCGGTCCCCCGCCACGGGTACGCAGCGTCTCTAGGGTCTTTGGGCTGAGAGGCTGTGAAGAAATTCCGGATACCGGGTTCCTGGCACCCCGGGTTCGTGAGATACTTTGTGCATGAGCGATACCTTGTTTCCCATCCCCGAGTCGGAGTCGAAGATCG
>DASXJP010000144.1:0-46055 GCA_036497345.1 Thermoanaerobaculia bacterium | reverse complement strand
CTCCCCGCGCGGGTGATCCCGGACGTCGTCATCGACCACCATCCGATCCGGGCGAACACCCAGACCGGGCCGTTCTTCGACGTGCGGCCGAAGTACGGGGCGACCGCCACCATCGTGGCCGAGTACATGCTGGCGGCGGGGGTGCAGCCCACGCGCGCCCTGGCCACGGCACTGATCTACGCCATCCGCTCGGAGACGCTCGACTTCGCCCGCGAGCACACGGGGCCGGACAAGACGATCCACGACCTCTTCTTCCCCCAGGCCAACCACCGCCTGCTCGCCCGCATCCAGAGCCCGCGGCTGCCGCTCAGCTACTTCGGCAACTTGCACGACGCCCTGGAGAACATGGAAGCGGTCGATTCGCTGATCCTCAGCCATCTCGGGCCGATCGACCAGCCGGACATGGTGCCGGAGATCGCCGACCTGCTGCTGCGCATGGAGGGGAAGACCTGGTCGCTGGTCACCGGCTATTTCGGCGACCGCCTCTACCTCTCGATCCGCACCACCAACCCGCGCGCGGACGCCGGGGGGCTGATGCGCCGCATCATCGGCCGCCGCGGCAAGGGGGGGGGCCACGGCATGATCGCCGGCGGCTGGATCGACGCCAGCAAGGTCACCGCCCCCGCCGACCGCCGGGACCTCCAGAGGAAGCTGGGAGCACGGCTGGCCAAGGAGCTGAAGAAGAATCCGGAGAAGCTGGGACGGGTGGAGCTGCGGACCCTTGACCCCGGCCCCTCTCTCGTCCCCTCCCGCCCTCCCTCATCGGGAGAGGGGAACCGCCCGCCCAAGGCTCAGAATTTCTGATCGACGCCGACGAGCCGGACGGCTTCGAGGGCGCGGCAGGCGCGCCGGAAGCGGTTCTCCGCGACATAGATCATCGCCACGGGCTGGCCCGACTCGAGCGGCGGCTCGCTCTGGATATACCAGGGGATCCCATCTTCCTCGAGCCGGAGGGCGAGAGCCTGGAACGCCTCGGCGTCCACGACCTCGGCCAGCGGAATGAACTCCAACTGCTGGCCGAGCTCCCCTTGCCCCCCCAGGCATTGCGGCGAGCCCTCCTCGTGTTCGAGACCACAATCAGGACAGATCATAATAAAACTCTCCTCTCGCTCCGGCGATCTTTCCAATCACTGGAGCCCCTCGCATTGTGGACTTCTCTCAAAGGGTGCCGAAAAGAGGGTCGGATGAGACAGTCTGGTGAAAACCTGGACAAGGTGGGGTTGGCGGACGTGTCTGATCAGACGTCCTCTTCAGGCGGAACCAGCGGCTCGATCTGGCGGATCAGCACGGGAATGTCATCGCTCACCGTCTCCCAGATTTTATCCAAGTTGATCCGCGAATACTCATGGACCAGCCGGTTCCTCATTCCCCGGATCTCATCCCAGGGAATCTCTGCGTGGTCTCGCTGAAATTCTTCGGAGATTCTCCGTGCCGCTTCCCCGATGATCTGGAGATTCCTGAGCACGGCGTCCTGGGTCCGGTCATCCTGCCTGAAGAGATCCCAGGAGGCGTTCTCGACGTAGCGCGAGACCTTCCGCGCGGCGATCAGGATGTCGAGGAGGTAGGCGTCATCTCGCCACATAGACAGGCACGAAGCTCCCGAGAATCCGCTTCCGGCGGATGTAGTTCTCGCTCTGCTCGACCGCTTTCCGCTCCACTAGGTCGACCTCCCGCCCCAGAATGGACTCCAGCTCCTTCTGCATATGAACCATGTCGAACAGACTCCAATGGGCTCCAGGCGCGAAGGTCACCAGGACGTCGACATCGCTGTCCGGCCGGAAGTCGTCCCGGAGCACGGAGCCGAACAGAGCGAGCTCCGAGACCTGCCAGCGACGGCAGAGGTCCTCGATCTCGAGGTCGGGAAGAGGAATCCTGGCTGAAGCGATCATGCATTTACTCCCACTCGATCGTCGCCGGAGGCTTGCTCGTCACATCGTAAACGACGCGGTTGACCCCCTTGACCTCGTTGACGATGCGGTTGGCCACCCGGCCGAGGAGCTCGTAGGGGAGGGGGCTCCAGTCGGCGGTCATGAAGTCGTGGGTGTCGACGGCGCGCAGGGCGATCACGCTTTCGTAAGTTCGATAGTCGCCCATCACGCCCACGCTCTTGACCGGCAGGAGCACGGCGAAAGCCTGGCTGACCTTCTCGTACCAGCCGCTCTCGCGCAGCTCGTGAATGAAGATGGCGTCCGCCTCCTGGAGCAGGGCCACGCGCTCGGCCGTGATCTCCCCCAGGATGCGCACGGCGAGGCCGGGGCCGGGGAAGGGATGGCGGGTGAGGATCTGCTCGGGGAGACCGAGCTCGCGGCCGAGCTGGCGCACCTCGTCCTTGAACAGGAAACGGAGGGGCTCGACCAGCTCGAAGCCCAGCTCCGCCGGCAGCCCGCCGACGTTGTGGTGGGTCTTGATCACCGCCGACGGCCCCTTGACCGAGACCGACTCGATGACGTCCGGATAGAGCGTGCCCTGGGCCAGGAAGCCCACCCCCTGGAGGCGCTTCGCCTCGTCCTTGAAGACGTCGATGAACACGCGGCCGATCGTCTTGCGCTTCGTCTCGGGGTCCTCGACGCCGGCGAGCTCGGAGAGGAAGCGCTGGCGGGCGTCGATCGCGAGAATGGGGATCCGCAAGCCCTCGCCCAGGCTGTGGACCACCTGCGCCGCCTCGTCCTTGCGGAGCACGCCGTTGTCCACGAAGATCGCGGTCGACCGCTCGCCCACGGCGCGCTGGAGCAGGGCGGCGACCACCGAGGAGTCGACGCCGCCGGAGAGGGCGCAGATCACCTTCCCCTCCCCCACCCGCTCCCGGATGGTGGCCACCGCCTCGTCGAGGTAGGAGGCCATCCGCCAGTCGCCGCGGGCGCCGCAGATCCCGAACAGGAAGTTGCGCAGGATCTCGCCGCCGGAGACGGTGTGCGAGACCTCGGGGTGGAACTGGATGCCGTAGAGCCCGCGCTCGGTGTCCTCGAAGCCGACCACCGGCGCGTTCCCGGTGGTGGCGGTCCGCCGGAAGCCGGGAGGGAGATCATGGATGCGGTCGCCGTGGCTCATCCATACGGTCTCGCAGGTGGAGAGCCCCTCGAACAGGCGCCCGGGCTCGACGATCGACACCTCGGCGCGGCCGTACTCGCGGTGGGAAGAGCCCTCGACGCCGCCGCCCAGCTCGTGGGCCATCACCTGCATGCCGTAGCAGATCCCCAGCACCGGCGCGCCGAGCGCGAACAGCTCGGGCGAAGCGCTGGGCGCCCCCTCCTCGTAGACGCTCTGCGGGCCGCCCGAGAGGATGATCCCGATAGGGCCGCGGCGGCGGATCTCCTCGACGGGCAGATCGAACGGATGGACCTCGCAGTAGACCCGGTTCTCGCGCACCCGGCGGGCGATGAGCTGGGTGAATTGGCTGCCAAAGTCGAGGATCAGGATGGATTGATGGGATTTTGGATTTTCGCTCACAGCTCGGTCTCCGACTTCAGCTCGCGCGTCATCAGCTCTTCGACGGCGTGGCGGGGGTCCTTCCCCTGATAGAGCACGGCCACCATCTGCTCGGTGATCGGCATCTCGACCCCGCGCTGGCCGGCGAGGCTGGCGATGGCGATCGAGTTGCGCACCCCCTCGGCCACCATGTGGGTCTCCTCCTTGATCTCCGCCAGGCTGCGGCCGGCGGCGAGGTCGAGGCCGATCTTGCGGTTGCGCGACAGGCCGCCGGTGCAGGTGAGCACCAGGTCGCCCAGGCCGGCGAGGCCGGCGAAGGTGCGCGGCTGGCCGCCGAAGGCGACCCCCAGGCGGGTGATCTCGTGCAGCCCGCGGGTGATCAGGGCCGCCAGGGTGTTCTGCCCCAGGCCGAGGCCGGAGAGGGTGCCGGCGGCGATGGCGATCACGTTCTTGGTCGCGCCGCCGAGCTCGACCCCCACCACGTCGGACGAGGAGTAGAGCCGTAGGAGCGGAGTCGCCAGGCATTCGCGGACCTCGGTGGCGAAGCGGGCGTCCGCGGAGGCGATCACGGCGGCGCTCGGCACGTTGCGGGCCAGCTCGGCGGCGAAGGTGGGCCCGGAGAGCACGGAGTAGCGGACCTCGCGGCCGACGGCCGCCCCCTCCTCGGCGGCCACCTGGCCCATCCGCGCCAGGGTTTCGGGCTCGATCCCCTTGGTGGCCGAGATGAAATGGAGAGGCCCTTCGGGGTGGACCGCCAGAAACTGGCGCAGGACCGCCCGGAAGCCATGGGACGGCGCGGCGACGACGACGAATTCGCAGTCCGCCAACGTGGCCGCGTCCGCGGTGGGCTCGAGGCCGGGTGGAAGGTCGACGCCGGGGAGGTAACGGGCGTTCGCTCTCTCCCGCCGCATGCGCTCCACCAGCTCGGGGTCGCGCGCCCAGAGCCGCACCGGATGGCCGCCCGCGCCCGCGAAATGGACGCCGAGCGCGGTGCCGAAGGAGCCCGCGCCGAGGATTCCGATCCGTCTCGGACCGTTGCAATGGGTCATCGCAGCTCCCTGGCGGGCCGGGACCGCCGATCCCCCAGACGGGGCTCGGTCCCCTCGCGCAGCCGTCTGAGGTTGTTCCGGTGCTTGAGCAGGATCAGCAGCGCGATCGCCGACGAGGCGAGGACCAGCCACGGGCCGCCATACTCCGGCCAACCCAGCCGGGCGCCGAGGCCCACCAGGAGCGGGAAGAGCACGGCCGTGACCATCGATCCCAGGGAGACGTAGCGCTTCCAGAGCACCACCAGGAGGAAGACGGCGAGGCCGGCGGCCATGGCGGCCGGCGCCAGCGTCCCCAGGGCGCCCGCGGAGGTGGCCACCCCCTTGCCGCCGCGGAAGCCGAAGAAGACCGGGAAGACGTGGCCGAGCACCACCGCCACCGCCGCGCTCCCCACCACGGCCAGCGGCGCGTCCAGGGCCCGGGGGACCGCCACCGCCGTCATCCCCTTGATCACGTCGAGCGCCAGCACGGCCGCGCCCGCCTTCCTGCCGGCGGCGCGCATGACGTTGGTGGCTCCGGCGTTGCCGCTCCCCACAGTGCGGACGTCCAGCCCCCGCATGACCTTGACGACCACCACGCTGAACGAGACCGAGCCGAGCAGGTAGGCCCCCGCCACCAGCGCGATGGCGGCGGCCGGGCTCATTGCGCGGCCTCGCCGCCGGTGATCTCCCCAAGCAGGGGAAAGGTCTCCACGGCGCGGTAGCGCGCCCCCTTGGGCGACAGCTTGCTCTCGAAGAGGACGCCGTGGTCCGCCACGAACGGCGGCCCCACCGGTCCGGTGAGGGCGGTCTTGAATTTGTCGCTCGCCTCCCGCCGCCAGGGGTCCGGGCAGCGGGCCAGGGTGACGTGCGGATGATAGGCCCGCTCCTCCGGCGTGAAGCCCAGGGTGTCGACCGCGGCCCGGGTGACGTCCTCCTGGAGGGTCACCAGGGCGTCCGGAGCCTCGACGCCGATCCAGGCCACGCGGGCGGGCCGCCCCGGCGGGAAGGTGCCGCCGCTCACCAGGCGCAGGTCGAGCGGCGGGCAGCGGGCGAACGCCTCGCGCAGCCCGGCGGCGAGGGCGGGGACATCCCCCTCGGCCGTCTCGCCCAGGAAGAGCAGGGTGAGATGGGGATTGTCGAGATCGACCCAGCGGGCCCGGGGGAGCCGGTCGCGCACGGCGTCCACCCGGCGACGTACCTCGCGCCGCGGGGGCTCGGGGATCTCCAGGGCGACGAACAGCCTCATGCGCGGCCGCTCCCTTCGGCGATCAGGCGGCGGCGCAGCATCTCCAGGACGATCTGGGTGGCGAAGCGGCGCACCCGGTCGCGGTCCCCCGGCAGGCGGACGTGGCGGTGCTCCACCTCGCCGTCGCGCGGTCCCGCCACCGCGAGATGGACGGTGCCCACCGGCTTGGTCTCGCTGCCGCCGCCGGGACCGGCGACGCCGGTGATCCCCACCCCCCAGTCGCTCCTCAAGGTCCGGCGCACCCCTTCGGCCATGGCTCGGGCCACCGGCTCGGAGACAGCGCCGTGCTCGGCGATCATCCCGGCCGGCACGCCCACCAGCTGGGTCTTGAGCTCGTTGCTGTAGGTGATGGCGGCGCCCAGGAAGTAGTCGCTGCTGCCGGCGATGGCCGTGATCCGCTGCGAGAAGAGCCCGCCGGTGCACGACTCGGCGGCGGTGAGGGTGGTCCGGGAGGCGCGCAGGAGATCGCCGACCACGCTCTCCAGGGTGTCCTCCTCGCGGGTGGTGTAGACGGCGTCCCCCGCCAGCTCGGAGAGGCGGTCGACCATGGCCCGCAGGCGGGCGCGGCGCTCGGGCTCGGGGCCGGCGGCGGTGGCCTGGAGCCGGATTTCGCCGGCGCTGGCCAGGATGGTGATCGCCTCGCGGCCGAATTCCCCGTAGGCCGGCGCGATGCGCTCCTCCACCACCGACTCGGGGAGGCCGGCGATCTTGAGCACGGCGGTCTCGCGGGCGACGCCGCCCGACCGTTCCGCCAGCCAGGGCTCCAGGGCGGACTCCATCAGCCCTTCGAGCTCGGTGGGCACGCCGGGGAAGAGGAACAGGGTGCGGCCATCGCTCTCGACGCGCATCCCCGGCGCCGTGCCGCGGCGGTTGGGGAGCACCTCCGCGCCGTCCACCACCCACGCCTGGCGGCGGTTGACCTCGGGCATCTTCCAGCCCAGCGACTGGAAGCGGCGCTCCAGGGAGGCGAGGACCTTCTCATCAAGATGGAGCCCGCGGCCGAGCGCGGCGGCGACCGCCTCGCGGGTGACGTCGTCGGCCGTGGGCCCGAGGCCGCCGGTGATCAAGATCAGATCGACCCGGGGGAGCAGGCTCCGCAGCTCGGCCGCGATCTCACCTTCCGAATCGCCGATCACCGACTTGGCTCCCAGCTCGGCGCCATAGCGGTCGAGGAGCGCCGTCAGCGCGAGCGAGTTGGTGTCCAGCCGGTCGGTGCCCAGCAGCTCCGAGCCCACGGCGAGGATGGCGGCCTTCATGGCCGGGGATGATATCGCAGGGTTGGCACGGACACGGACGAGCACGGACCGACACGGACGAACAAGGACAGAAGCTTTCGTCGTCCGTGCCTGTCGGTGCCCGTCCGTGCTCGTCCGTGTTCTTCCCTCCGCTACCCCACCCTCGCCGCCACCAGCGGCGGCGCCTCCCCCCGCTCCCCCACCGTGTAGCAGGCCGCGAAGGCCTCCACCAGGCGCTCGTTCTCCCGCCGCAGATAGACCCGGGCCAGCTCCTCCCCCGCCGCCACCTCCTGGCCCAGGCGGACCCGGGTATCCAGGGAGATCCCGTGGTCGATCGCGTCGCCCGGGTGGGCCCTGCCGCCGCCGGCCTCCACCAGGAGGAGCCCGAGCTGGCGCACGTCCACGGCGGCGAGCGTCCCGCTCCGCCGCGCGAGCAGCGGGCGGACGACCGGCGCCAGCTCGAAACGCGGGGCGCGCAGCCAGGCGGGATCGGCCCCCTGGAGGGCGGCCCAGCGCTCGAAGGCTTCGCGGGCGCGGCCGGAGGCGATCGCCGATTCCATCTCCCGCCGCTCCAGCGGGTGGCCGGCCAGGAGGGCGACCTCCGCCGCCAGGGCGTAGGTGACCGCCATCAGATCCTCCGGCCCCTCACCGGCCAGGGCGTCGAGCGACTCGCGGACCTCGGCGGCGTGGCCCGCCCAGCGGCCCAGCGGCTGGCTCATGTCGGTCACCAGGCAGGAGGCGGACGTGCCGAGGGCGCGCGCGGTCTCGACCAGGCCCCGCGCCAGCTCCAGGGTGCGGTCGAGCTCCGGGAGGAAGGCGCCGTTGCCGGTCTTGACGTCGAAGACCACGGCGGCCGGGCCGGTGGCGAGCTTCTTCGAGAGGATGCTGGCGATGATCAGCGGGATCGAGTCGACCGTGGCGGTGACGTCGCGCAGGGCGTAGAGCCGGCGGTCCGCCGGGGCGATGGCGGCCGTGGCGCCGCCGATCGCCATCCGGCAGCGGCCCAGGAGGTCGAGACAGCGGGCGCGGTCGAGCCCGAGATCCATCCCCGGGACGCTCTCCAGCTTGTCGATGGTGCCGCCGGTATGGCCGAGGCCGCGGCCGGCGAGCATGAACACGGGGAGGCCGCAGCTCGCCAGCAGCGGCGCGATCACCAGCGAGACCTTGTCGCCGACGCCACCCGTGGAGTGCTTGTCGCAGAGCCGGGGGATCTCGGAGCGGAGGTCCCAGACCTCCCCCGAGTCGCGCATGCCGAGGGTCAGCGCGCGGGTCTCCTCGCCGTCCAGGCCGCGGATGGCGGCGGCCATCAGGAAGGCCGCGAGCTGGCCTTCGCTCCAGGAGCCGTCGGCGGCGCCGCGCGCGACCGACCTGATCTCTTCAGGGTCGAGCCGCATCCCGGCGCGCTTGCGCTCCAGGATGCGATAGGGGAGAGCCATCGCTTGCCCAGAAAGGGGATCAGCCGGATCAGCCTGGGAAGCCGGGGGGCAGGCCGCCCGGCATGCCGCCGACCGCGGGAGCGCGGGTCGGATCGAGCGCGGTGATCTTCTGCTGGGCCTCCGCGCGGAAGGTGGACTGCGGGAACTCGTCGATGATCCGCTGGTAGGACTGGATTGCCTCCTGCGGCCGGTGGAGATCCTCCAGGGTGGCGCCCAGCTCGCGCAGGATCAGGTCCTGCGGCAGGGGTGAGTCCCCCTTCTCCAGCATCGACCGCAGCTCCTTGACCACCGCCTCCCCCTTGCCCTGCTTGCGGTCGAGATTGAGCAGGTTGAGCCGCGCCTCGGCCCCCAGCATCGTCCCCTTGTGGCCGTCGGCGTAGTCGCTCCAGAGCTTGCGGGCCTCGTCGAGGCGCCCCTCGTCGGCGGCGATCTGGGCGAGGTAGAGGCCGGCCACGTCTCCGGCGTCCGTCGAGCCGTAGTCCTGATGGACCTTGGCGAGCAGCTGCTTGGCGCGGGCGCGGCGGGCGGCGTCCGTGGGGAAGCTCGGCTCGTCGGGGTCGTCCGGCTTGGCGCCGGTCGCCGTGACGGAAGCGTGATAGATCTTCATCGCGTTGGCCAGGGCGAGATTGGCCTTCTCCTTCTGGCCGCTGCGGTAGTAGTAGAAACCGACCGCCAGCGCGATGAGGAGGAGGGCGCCTCCCACCGCGTAGACGAGGGTCCGCACGTGGGTCTCGGCGTATTCGACGCCCCGGCCGACGACGGCGGTGAATTCGTCGCGCTTCATGTCTTTGCGGGTCAGACGCTGGTTCATCAGAAAAGCTCTCCCAACTATTTCCGAGGGGGTGGTGCGGCTGGGAGGACTCGAACCCCCGACCAAGAGTTTAGGAAACTCCTGCTCTTTCCACCTGAGCTACAGCCGCAGGCGAGGGGGATTATACCCCCTCCGGTCCCTCAGTATTTCCCTTAGTACTGGATCAACGAGGCCACCTCATAGCCGGCGAGCTTCTTACGCGCGTCCAGGAAGGTCAGCTCGATGATGAAGCCGAAGCCCGCCACCACGCCGCCCAGCGACTCCACCATCCGCGCCGTGGCCGCGGCGGTGCCGCCGGTGGCGACCACGTCGTCCACGATCAGCACGTGCTCGCCGGGCTGGATGGCGTCCCGGTGCATCTCCAGGGTGTCGTTGCCGTACTCGAGCTCGTAGGTCTCGCGCACCTTGTCGGCCGGCAGCTTCCCGGGCTTGCGCACAGGCACGAAGCCGGCGTTCAGGTCGTAGGCCACGATGGGGCCGAACATGAAGCCGCGCGACTCGATGCCGACCACCTTCTGGATCCGCCGCTGGGCGAACAGCCAGACGAAGCGGTCGACCGTCATGCGCAGCGCCAGCGGGTGCTGCAACAGGGTCGTGATGTCGTAGAACAGGATCCCCGGCTTCGGGAAATCGGGGATCTCGCGGATGTGGGCCTTCAGATCGTCCATGGTCCTCTCCTCTAACGATCGATGACGAACCCGTCCCAATCCGGGACGGGGGTGATCTCCTGCTCCGTGAGGCCGGTCACCCGGGCCCCCGCGGGCCCCTGGCGCAGCCAGGCGCGCAGGGCCTCGATGCGCTCCGGCTCCCCCGCCGCCTCGACCTCCACGCGGCCGTCCGGCAGGTTGCGCACCCGCCCGGCGAGGCCGCCGATCTCGCGCGCCGCCTGCCGGGTGGCCCAGCGGAACCCCACCCCCTGCACCCGGCCGGTGACCCAGATGCGATGGGCGCGCGGGTCGCTCATTTCTGCGGCTTCCACCCATGCCGCCCCAGCAGGGGCACGAAGGCGACGCCCTCCCCCTCCTTGCGCCGGATCTCGCCGCGCTGCGACTTGCGGTAGATCACCAGCTTCTGGAGGTTGAGCTGCCCTTCCGGGACCAGCAGGGTCCCCCCCGGCGCGAGCTGGTCGAGCAGCGGCTCGGGCACCTTGGGGGCGCCGGCGGTGACCAGGATGCGGTCGTAGGGGGCCCACTCGCTCCAGCCCACGGTGCCGTCGAACACCTGCACCTTGACGTTGTCGAAGCCGAGCTGCCGCATGCGCGGGATGGCCGCCTGCGCCAGCTCCGGCACCCGTTCGAGACTGTAGACCCGGCGCGCCAGCAGGGCCAGCACCGCCGTCTGATACCCCGAGCCGGTGCCGATCTCCAGCACCGAATGCTCAGGCCCCACCTCCAGCAGCTCGCTCATGCGCGCCACGATGTACGGCTGCGAGATGGTCTGCCCCGAGCCGATCGGCAGCGCGTGGTCGCCGTAGGCCTGGTTGCGCAGGTGGTCCTTGACGAACAGGTGGCGCGGGATCTTGCGCATCGCCGCCAGCACCCGCTCGTCGCGCACCCCGCGGGCGGCGATCAGATCGCGGACCATCCGCTCGCGCTGGACGGCGAAGTCACTCATTCCGAGGGGACGGCGGCGCCGGCCGGGAAGGCGAGCGCCGAGAGCTTGTCCCAGAGGGAGGAGAACCTCTCCAGCCCGGGATAGTAGGTGAGGTCGAGGTGCAGCGGCGTCACCGAGATCCGCCCCGAGGAGACCGCCTCCCAGTCGGTGCCGCTCGCCCGGTCCCACTGCGGCGTGCCGGCGATCCAGTAGTACTTGCGCCCCCGCGGGTCCCGGTTCTCCACCACCGACTGCTTGTAGACCCGGCGGCCCAGCCGGGTGAAGCTCACCCCCTGGATCGGCCCCGCCGGCACGTTGACGTTGAGCAGCAGGTCGCGCGGCAGCGCCTCCCCTTCCAGGATCTCGACCAGCCGCCGCGCGAACGCCGCCGCGGCGTCGAAGGAGAACCCCTCCCCCACCTCCTGGCTGAAGGCGACCGAGGGGATGCCGAGCAGCGTCCCCTCGAAGGTCGCGCTCACCGTGCCCGAGTAGGTGACGTCGTCCCCCAGGTTGAGGCCGAAGTTGATCCCCGAGCAGACCAGGTCGGGCGGATGGTCCTTCAGCAGGGCCAGCACCCCCAGGTTGACGCAGTCGGTCGGCGTGCCGTCCACGGCGTACCAGCGCTCCTCGATCTTCTGCATGCGCAACGGCCGCGACAGGGTGAGGGCGTGGCCCATGGCGCTCTGCTCGCGGTCGGGCGCGACCACGAACACCTCGGCGATCTCGCCCAGGGCGGTCGCCAGCCGGCGGATCCCCTGCGAGAAGATGCCGTCGTCGTTGGTGATCAGGATGCGCTTCATTCGGCCGGGATGTACCTTCCCACGATCGGCGCCAGGGCCTTGAGGGTCTCGGCCGGGATCATGGAGCGCTCGGTGATCAGCGAAAACTTGAGGGCCTCGGCACAGAGGCAGTCGCGGGAGCACGGCTCGCCGATGCGCTTCAGCATCTGGCGCACCACCTCCTGGGACATCTTGACGTTCTGCCCGATCACCTCCATCACCGAGATGCCGGAGACCGCCTCCTCCTCCTCGTGCCAGCAGTCGTAGTCGGTGACCATGGAGAGGGAGACGTAGCAGATCTCGGCCTCGCGGGCCAGCTTGGCCTCCTGGAGGTTGGTCATGCCGATGATGTCCGCCCCCATGCTCCGGTAGTGCTCGGACTCGGCGCGGGTGGAGAACTGCGGCCCCTCCATGCAGATGTAGGTGCCCCCCTGGTGGACGGTGGCCCCGGCGGCGCGCGCGGCGTCCGCCGCGAGGCCGATCAGCCGCGGGCAGATGGGCTTCGCCATCGAGACGTGGGCCACCAGGCCGTTGCCGAAGAAGGTGTCCGGCCGGTGCCGGGTACGGTCGTAGAACTGGTCGGGAACCACGATGTCGGTCGGCTTGTACTCGATCTTCAGCGAGCCCACGGCGGAGACCGAGACGATCTCCTCGACGCCCAGCACCTTGAAGCCGTAGAGGTTGGCGCGGTAGTTGAGCTCGGTGGGGAGCAGGCGGTGCCCGCGGCCGTGGCGCGGCAGGAAGGCCACCAGGCGGCCGTCCAGCTCGCCGATGACGTAGGCGTCCGAGGGGTCGCCGAACGGCGTCTGGATCCGGCGCTCCTCGCGGACCGTCATCCCCTCCATCCCATACAGGCCGCTGCCGCCGATCACACCGATTCGGATGTCGCTCATCAGGAGACTCCTTCCTCTTTCTGGAACAGGTCGAAACCGGCGGGAGAGTCTACCAGCCGGGATGCCCTGGAGCGAGCACCTGGCGGACCAGAGGCGGGCCTCTAGATCTCCCACCAACTCTCGAGGGTCAGGCCTTCAATCCTGTCAAAGTGTTTGCGATTGCGGGTAGCCACGACGAGTTCATGTACAAGCGCCGTCGCGCCGATCAACACGTCCTCGACTCCGATAGTCTTCCCTCGTGATTCGAGGATCGCGAGCAGATCTCCGGCACGCTCCGCCTCTACCTGGTCTAGCGGAAGAATCCGGAAGTTAGAAAGAACCTCACTCGTGATCCGGTCCCAGAGAGCGCCCCCTTGAGGATGTCGGGCAGCGCCGTGACGAAGCTCGGTAATGCAGATAGAGGATGTCGAGAGGCTCTCGCGGGGAAGAGCGTTGATCCGCTCCAATACCGCTGGAGAAGGCCGCTTTTTCAGCAGCTCGGACAGCACATTGGTGTCGAGAAGGTAACCTCTCAAGAGGACTCTTTGCCTCGGCGGGATCTCTGAATCGAGCGCGGCTGGTGCTGAAATCGGGACTCGACGATCTCATCGATGGCAGCGAAGAACGGGTCATCTTCGTCGAGCCAGCCCTTCACCTGCCCGGGGTGTTTGGGGGTGGGCTCCAACGCTGCCGGCACGAGCTTCGCGACGGGTTTTCCCTCACGCATGATCAGGATCGTCTCTCCATCCTGGACGACTCGCCCTACGAGATCGGAGAACTGCTCCTTGGCTTCGGCAACGCTCAGCTTGGTCACGATCAGCCCCGTCTTCCTAGACCATCATACCCGGTCTTACCGGATCGCCTCCACCACCGCCAGCGCTGTCGCCAGGGCTTGGCGGCCCTGCTCGCCGGTGACCCGCGGCGTGGGCTCCCCGCGGCAGGCGGCGAGGAAGGCCTCCAGCTCCCGCTTCAGCGGCTCGGCGCGCTCCACCGCCAGGTCGTCCGGCAGGATGCGGCGCTTCTCCCCCTCCTCCTCCAGGCGGTAGCCCTTGATCTCCTGCGCCTGGTAGTCGAGCGAGTAGTAGCGGTTGGGCAGGAAGACCCGCAGCTTGCGCGCCCTCTCCGAGGAGACCCGCGAGGCGGTGAGGTTGGCCACCGCTCCTGACTCCAGCTCCACCCGCACGTTGGCGATGTCGATGCGCCGCGAGAGCACCGCGATCCCCGTGGCGCGGACCTCGGCCACCGGGCTGGGATCGAGGGCGTGCAGGATCTGGAGATCGTGGATCATCAGGTCGAGCACCACGTCGACGTCCAGGCTGCGCGGGGAGAAGACCCCCAACCGCTGCACCTCGACGAAGCGCGGCCCCGAGCCCGCCGCCAGCAGGGCCTGCACCGCCGGATTGAAGAATTCGACGTGCCCCACGGCCAGCACCCGTCCGTCCGCGCTGGACAGCAGCCGGTCCGCCTCCTCCAGGCTGGCCGCCAGGGGCTTCTCGATCAGCACGTGGAGGCCGCGGCCCAGCAGCTCGCAGCCCATGTCCACGTGCGCCACCGTGGGCGCGGCCACCACCGCGGCCTCGATCTCCCGGGTGAGCTCCTCCAGACGCGGGAAGACGCGGGCGCCGTGGTCCCGCGCCGCCGCCTCGGCCGCCTCCGGGTTGGGATCGTAGATCCCCACCAGCTCGGCGCCCGGGAGCGACGACAGCAGGCGGACGTGGTTGCGCCCCATGGAGCCGGTGCCGAAGACGCCGATGCGCAGGGTGGGGGGAGGGGCGTTAGCCATGAGATTATTCAGGCTCTCCGCCGCCCCGGGAGCCGCCGCGCGGCGGCGACTTGATGATCCCTCGCTGGGAGCTCTCGATAAAGGAGATCAGGTAGTCGACGTCCGGGTCGCCGGCCAGCTCGGCGCGGATCTGCTCCACCGCCTTGGGCGTGGGCAGGCGCGAGCGGACCAGGATGCGATAGGCGGCCTCCAGCTTGCGGATCGTCTCCGCCGGGACCCCCTTGCGCTTGAGGCCGATCGAGTTCAGGCCGTAGCAGGCCGGCTTCTGCCCCACCGTCTTGACGAAGGGGAGGGCGTCCAGGGTGGCCACGGTATAGCCGCCCACGTAGGCGTGCCGGCCCACGCGGCAGAACTGGTGCACGGAGGAGAAGGCGCTGATGTTGACGTCGTCGTGGACGTCGACGTGCCCGGCCAGGGTGGCGTTGTTGGCGAAGATGACCCGGCTCCCCACCTGGCAGTCGTGGGCGATGTGGGTGTAGGCCATGAACAGCCCGTCGCTCCCCACCCGGGTGACGCCGCCCCCCTTGGAGGTGCCGCGATGGACGGTGCAGAATTCGCGGAACTGGTTGCGGTCGCCGACCTCCAGCCGCACCTCCTCGCCCTGGAACTTGAGGTCCTGGGGATCGAAGCCGATGGCGGCCTGGGGGTAGATCCGGTTCTCGCGGCCGATCTTGGTGGGGCCCTGGACGCGCGCGCCGCCCCCGACCTCGGTGCCGTCGCCGATCTCGACGTCCGCGCCGATCACCGCGAAAGGGCCGACCGTCACCCCGTCCCCCAGCCTGGCGGAGGGGTCGACGAACGCCAGCGGATGGATGCCGGCCCCCATCAGCGGCTCACCATGGCCGAGGAGAGGACGGCCTCGGCGGCGAGCTGGCCGTCCACCAGGGCCTTGCCCGCCAGCTTGCAGTAGGTGCTCCGCAGCCGCAGGACCTCGATCTCGTAGCGGATCTGGTCGCCGGGGACCACGGGACGGCGGAACTTCGCCTCCTCGATGGCGGCGAAGAGGAGCAGCTTGCTCTGCCGGTCGGGAACATCATGCAACAGCAGAAGACCGCCCGCCTGGGCCATCCCCTCGATGAGGAACACCCCGGGCATCACCGGCCGGCCGGGGAAGTGGCCGAGGAAGACCGGCTCGTTGATGGTGACGTTCTTGACCGCCACGATCCGCTTGCCGGGCTCCATCTCCAGCACCCGGTCGACCAGCAGGATCGGATAGCGGTGCGGGAGCACCGAGAGGATCCACTCGATGTCCCAGTTGTTAGCCTGCTCGCTCAAATCAGCTCTCCTCTCCCACCTTCTTCTCGACCGCCCGCAGGCGCCGGACGATCTCCTCCAGGCGCGACAGCAGGGCGGCCTGGCGCCGCCATTTCCGCATCTCGACCGCGGGGATGCCGGCGACCTGGGTCCGGGGCTCGACCGAGGCGAGCGCCGCCGACTTGGCGGCCACCTGCGCGCCGTCCCCCAGCTCGATGTGCCCGGCGACGCCGCTCTGGCCGGCCAGCACGACGTAATTCCCCAACCGGGCGCTCCCCGCGATCCCTGCCTGGCCGCAAAGGATACAGTGCCGGCCGGTGACCACGTTGTGCCCGACCTGGACCAGATTGTCGATCTTGGTCCCCGCCCCGATCCGGGTCTCGCCCAGCATGGCGCGGTCGATCGTGGAGCCCGCTCCCACCTCGACGTCCTCCTCCAGCACCACCCGTCCCACCTGCGGCACCTTGTGGTGCGCCCCCTGGTGCGTGGCGTAGCCGAAGCCGTCCGCCCCCAGCACCGCGCCGGCGTGGACGATGCTCCTCGCCCCCACCTCGGTGCGGTCGTAGAGCACGGCGTGGGGGTGGAGCACCGCCCCCTCGCCCACCACGCAGCCGCGGCCGACGGCCACGAACGCCAGCACGGCCGCCCCGGCCTCGACCCGGCTCCCGGCGCCGATCACGGCGTAGGGGCCGACGTGGGCTTGCCGGTCGACCGTGGCGCCGGGCTCCAGGACGGCCGTGGGGTGGACCCCCGGCGGGCGCCGCTCCTCCGGGTGGATGACGGCGAGCAGCCGCGCCAGGGCCCAGGAGGGGTCGTCGGCCACCAGCAGATCCCGCCCGGGGACGGCGTCCACGAGGGACGGCCCGACGAGCAGGGCGCCGGCGCCGCTCGCCGCCGCCTGGCCACGGTAGCGGGGATCCTTCAGGAACGAGAGGTCGCGGGGACCGGCGGATTCCAGCGGATGGATCGCCTCGACGATGCGCTCCGGGTCCCCCTCGACCCGGCCGCCGACCCGCGCGGCCAGCTCGGCGAGGCGGTAGCCCACGCGCTTACTTGCCCTGCGCGGCGGCGTCGATCCGCTGGATGACGACGTTGGTGATGTCCACCGCTTCGTCGGCGTAGATCAGGCCGCTCTCGAACTTGCGGAAGATCAGCGTGTAGCCGAGCTCCTTGCCGACCTGATTGATCACCGGCATCACCCGGTCGTCGATGGCGGCAAGCATCTCATCGCGCTTCTTGGTCAGCTCGCGGGTGGCGTCGTCCTGCGCGCGGCGCAGGGAGATCTCCTTCTCCTCGTACTGCTTGGAGAGGTCGGCGAGCTTGTCCTGGGCGAGCGAGAGGCGGCCGTCGTTGATCTTGCCCTGCAGGTCCTTGAGCTCCTGGGCCCTGGCGCCGAGCTCCTTCTCCCGCTGGTCCTGGAGCTTCTTGAGGTCGGCCACGGCCTTCTTGCCGGCGTTGGATGACAGCAGGATCTTCTCGGTGTCGATCACCGCGATCTTTATGGGACCGGCGGCCGCCGGAGCGGCGGCGGCCGGGGCCGCCGCCTGGGCCGTGGCCGGCAGCCCCGCGAGCGCGAGCCCGAGCAGGCCGGCCGCGGCGGCCCGGGACAGAACGTGGATGGAAAACGGCATGGGTCTCTTCTCCTTCGTTGGCTTTTAGAAGCTGGTGCCGATACTGAACTGGAAGCTCTCGAAGCTGTCCTGGGGCAGCGGGTCGAGGTTCTTGGCGTAGATGAACCGCAACGGCGCGCCGAACACCGGCAGGGTGATCCGCAGCTCCACGCCCGCCGTCTTGCGCAGGTTCGACAGGTTGAAGTTCTGACCCTCGCCGAAGACGTTGCCGGCATCGGCGAACAGCAGCACCCGGAACGGCCCCCCGAGCACGAAATGGTACTCCAAATTGAACTGGGCGAAGCTCTCGCCGCCCAGGATCACCTCGTTCTGGTCGCGCAGGGGCTGGCCGTTCTTGTCGCGCAGGAAGATCGAGCGGTAGCGGTGGCCCCGGATGCTGTTCTCGCCGCCCAGGAAGTAGCGCTCCAGGACGTTGATCGGCTGGTTGTTGGTCGCGTGGATCAGCCCCCCCTCGGCGTTGAAGGCGAGGATCATCTTCGTCGGGTAGCTGGCGACCGGCCGGAAGATGCTGTAGCCGATCTCCGGGCGCAGGAAGTCGTTGTCGCCGCCCAGCACGCCGCCCGCCCACTCCATGGCGAGCGAGAGCTTCTGGCCCACGGTCGGCTCGAAGGGATTGTCCCGGCTGTCGAAGACCCAGGCCGGCCGCAGCGACGAGTTGTGGATCTTGTACTTGGCGATGACCGTCGAGCCCGGCTGCGGCTGATCGGTCGGCGGCGGCGGCTCGCCAGGCAGCAGCGGAGGGACCACGGTCTGCGTCTCGTCGTCGTACTTCGACAGGTTGTAGCTGATGCTCGCCGACTGGAACAGGCGGAAGTTCCGGCCGTAGGTGAACACCGCGCCCGTGCTGTTGCGGAGGTAGCGGTCGTTGTTGGCGTCGAGCGTGTAGTCGTAGTTCTCTTTGTAGGCCCGCACGCCGACGCTCTGCGGCTTGTCCATGAACCAGGGGACCGAGTAGGAGAGGTCGTAGTAGTCGCGCAGCTTGCCCGTCTGCACCTGGACGCCCACCTGCTCGCCGCGACCCAGGAAGTTCTTGGTGCTGACGCCGAACTGGCCGAAGAAGCCGTCGAGCTCGCTCCAGCCGCCGCCGAACTGCAGCTCGGTGCGGTCCGACTCCTGACCCTTGAACAGCAGGTTGACCTTCTTCTTCTCGCTGTCGGTGTCGATGTCGACCGGGTTCTCCTCGCTGAGCTTGAAGTAGCCGAGCTGGTTCACCTTGGTGACGCTGTTGCGGATCGCCGTGATGTTGACCAGCCCGCCCTCGTAGACCCGCAGCTCCCGGCGCAGCACCTTGTCCTTGGTGCGGTCGTTGCCCTGGAACTCGATGCGGCCGACCGTGAACTGCTCCCCCTCGTTGATGTGGATGACCACGTCGGCCACCCGGTCCGGGCGCTCGATCAGCTCCGATTGGACGCTGGCGAAGATGTAGCCCGTGTTGTGATAGGCGTCGCTGATGTCCTTGACCGCGTCGTCGATCACCTTGGAGCGCAGCCAGCCGTGCGCCTTGTTCTCGAAGGCCCGCAGCAGGATGGTCTCCTTGTAGATCTGGTTGCCCTCGATCGAGATATTGCCGAACTTCCAGCGCTCCCCCTCCTCCAGCGGGATGGTGACGAACATCCGGCGCTTCTGGTCGGCGGGAGCGTTCGGCTTGGTGTTGACCGCGCGGACGTCGATCTTGGGATCGCCGATCACCACGTTCTTGTAGCCGACGCTGCGGTAGAGCTCGCGGACCTTGTCGAGGTCCTCCTGGAGCTTGGCCGGATCGTAGAGGTCCTTCTTGCTGATGCGGGAGATGAAGGCGCTCTCCTTGGTGTTCTTCATCGCCAGGCGCAGCCGGGCGTCGCTGAACACCGTGTTGCCCTCGAACTCGATGTCCGAGATGCGGACGCGGTCCCCCTCGTCGACCGTGAACACCACCTTCTTCTCGTTGGGGGCGACCTCGGTGACGGCGTACTGCGCGGTGGCGAAGCGGTACCCCTTCTCGCCGTACATCTCCTCGATCAGCGCCTTGACCCGCTGCAGCTCGCCGAGCGACAGCGGCTCCCCCTCGTGCACGCGGATGCGCTGGGTGGTCAGCTTGTCCTGGAGATCGGTCTTCGAGATCCGCTTCAGACCCTCGTAGTCGATCGAGCGCAGGATCGGCCGCTCCGCCACGGTGATCACCAGGCGGACGCCGGCCGCCGTGGGGACGCTCTCCACCTGGACGTCGTCGACCAGGTTGCGCTCCCAGAGCTTCTTGATGTTCTGGTTGAGGGTCTCCTCGTTGAGCGGCTGGCCCGGCTCGAGGCCGAGGTAGTAGCGCAGCGTGTCCTCGGAGAGCGCCTTGAGCCCCTTGAATTCGATGGACTCGATGGTGCGGCCGTTCGCCGTCGGCTGCGGGAGCGCCTGGGCACGGGCGGCGCGGACGCCGCCGGAGAACAGCAGGGAAAGCAGCGACGCCGCCATCAGGCGGCGCACGGCCCTCCAACGGCGCGGCCTGCGCCGGCCCACGATGACATCAGGCATCAATCTCATCCTTTCATGACCCCGGCGGCACAAGGCCGCCGGAGTGTAATCGCCCTCTCTTAGGCCCTCGCTCGTCGCCGGGAGACCGCCGGACGGCGGCTCAGCGACCGGGTATGACGATCTCCTGGGCGCCGACATGGAACGTCAGCTTATCCCCTTCCAGGTCCACCTCGATACGCTCGACCGGCTCGCCGTGCTGGTTGATGAGGATCTCCGAGACCGAGTCCTGGATGTGGCGCTGGATCGTCCGGCGCAACGGCCGCGCCCCCGTCGAGGGCTCGACGCCGGCCCTGGCCAGCAGCCACTCCTTGGCGGGGTCCGAGACCTCCAGGTGCAGACCCCGCTCGGACAGCGTATTGTTCACATCGTCGAGCAGAATGTCCACGACCGACCGCAATTCCCGCTCCCCGAGCGGGTTGAAGACGATCACCTCGTCGATGCGGTTGATGAACTCGGGGCTGAAGGTGCGCCTGAGCTCGGCGAGGATCTCCTCCTCGATGCGCTGAAAGCTCGCCTCCTCGCTGCCCTCCCCGAAGCCCATCCGCCCGCCCCGCAGCACCAGCTTGCTGCCGATGTTCGAGGTCATCAGCACCAGCGTGTTGCGGAAGTCGACCATGTTGCCGTAGGCGTCCGTGAGCTGCCCGTCCTCCAGGATCTGGAGCAGCAGGTTGGCCACGTCCGGGTGCGCCTTCTCGATCTCGTCGAACAGGATCAGCGAGTAGGGCTGGCGGCGCACCCGCTCGGTGAGCTGCCCCCCCTCCTCGTGCCCCACGTAGCCCGGCGGCGAGCCGATCAGCTTCGACACCGCGTGCTTCTCCATGTACTCGCTCATGTCGAAGCGGATCATCGCCCGCTGGCTGCCGAACAGGAACTCCGAGAGCTGGCGGGCCACCTCGGTCTTGCCCACCCCCGAGGGGCCGAGGAAGATGAACGACCCCACCGGCCGCTGCGGGTTCGAGACCCCCAGCCGCGAGCGGCGGATGGCCCGGCTGATGGCGTTGATGGAGCGGTCCTGGCCTACCACGCGGCACTTGAGGATGTCCTCCATCTTGAGCAGCCGCTCGGCCTCCTCGCTCTGCAGAGCGGCCACCGGAATGCCCGTCCACGAGGAGATCACCTCCTCGATGTCGTGCCGGGTCACCTCCAGCACGCCGGTCTCGTCGGTCGCCACACTCATCCGCTCGAAGTCCTCGCGCAGCTCGATCTCCCGCTCGCGCAGGTAGACGGCGCGCTCGAAGTCCTTATCGGAAATGGCGACCTTCATCTCCTTGACCACCTGGCGGATCTCCTGCTCCAGGCGCCGCAGGTTCTGCGTGTCGCGCACCCGGCGGAGCTTGACCCGGGCGCCCGCCTCATCGATGACGTCGATCGCCTTGTCCGGCAGGTGGCGGTCCGGGATGTACCGGCTCGACTGGTAGATCGCCGTGCGCAGCGCCTCCGGGCGGTAGCGCACCTTGTGGAACGACTCGTAGCGGTCCTTGACCCCCTCGAGGATCTCCTGCGTCTGCTCCGGCGTCGGCGGATTGACCTGGATCGCCTGGAAGCGGCGCAGCAGCGAACGGTCCTTCTCGATGTACTTGCGATATTCCTTGAGCGTCGTCGCGCCGATGCAGGAGATCTCCCCCCGCGACAGCGCCGGCTTCAGGATGTTCGCCGCGTCGAGCGAGCCCTCGGCCGAGCCGGCGCCGATCAGCGAATGAATTTCATCAATAAAGACGATGAGCTCCTTGCTCTCCTTGAGCTCCTTCAGGATCCCCTTCAGGCGCTCCTCGAACTGGCCGCGGTACTTGGTGCCGGCCACGATCAGGGAGAGGTCGAGGGCCATGATCCGCTTGTTGGCCAGGAAGATCGGCACCCGCCCCTCGATGATGCGCTGGGCGAGACCCTCGACGATGGCGGTCTTGCCCACCCCCGGCTCGCCGAGCAGGATGGGGTTGTTCTTGGTGCGGCGGGAGAGGATCTGGACGATGCGGTCGACCTCCTCCTCGCGCCCGATCAGGGGGTCGAAAGATTGCTCGGCGGCGAGCGCGGTCAGGTCTCGTCCGTATTCCGAGAGAAAGGGGAGCTCCTTCTTCTGCTGCGAAGCCTCCCGTTCCTTGGCGATCGCGAGCACCTCCTCGCGCACCGTGTAGACGTCGAACCCGTGCTGGGCCAGGATGCGCATCGCGGTGCACCCCTCCACTCGCAGGATGCCGATCAACAGGTGCTCGGAGCCGACCGTCGCGTGGAGCATGCTCTCCGCCTCGTGCGAGGCGTATGCCAGGATCTTTTTCGATTCTTCGGAAAGAGGCAGCTCGGCGGTCGAGGAGATCCGCTCGACGAAGACCCGCTCGCCTTCGATCTCCCGGCGGATGTCCTCCGTCTTCACCTGGAAGCGGCGGAAGATCTCGTTGACCGTCTCCTCCCCCTCGCGCAGGATGCCGAGGAGGATGTGCTCGGATTCGATCACCCGGCTCCCCAGCTTGCTGGCCTCATAACGGGCGAAGAACAGAGCTCGGCGGGCCTTTTCATTGTACTTCTCAAACATTGGTTCGACCTCTCCTGACGCTTCGCGCGCTGCAGGCGGACCTCGACCTTGAGGTACTCAAAGAGCGGCAGTGCGTCTATTTCTGCCACCGGATTCTAGCACGCCGTCACCTCACCGGAACCCGGTTTATAACCCCGTCAAGCTGTCGGGCGCCAAGCAAAATTCCCGGCCCCCGCCCGTCCCTCTCCCGCCGGCGGAAGAGAGGGCCGGTGTCGGGTTTTCAGTACGGGTGTAGCACTCCCCCATCCAGTCGCAGGGTGCGGGTACAGCGCCGGGCGATCTCGGGGTTGTGGGTCACCAGGATGCCGGTGGTGCCGTGACGGGCCTGGAGGGCGAGCAGCAGCTCGAAAACCGTCTCGCCGCTCTCCGGATCGAGGTTCCCCGTGGGCTCGTCGGCCAGCAGCAGCGGCGGCTCCAGGGCCAGCGCCCGGCAGAGGGCCACCCGCTGGCGCTCGCCCCCCGAGAGCTCGCTCGGGAAATGGTCGAGCCGTTCGATGAGCCCCACCTCCACCAGGAGGCCGCGGGCCCGCGCCAGCACCTGCGGCGGCTCGCGGCCCGCGATCCGCCCCGGCAGCATGACGTTCTCCAGCGCCGTGAAGTCGGGCAAGAGCTGGTGGAACTGGAAGACGAAGCCAATCATGCGGTTGCGGAATCCGGCCAGCCGCGCCCCCGAGAGCCCCGCCAACGGTCGTCCGCCGATCTCGACCACCCCCGCGTCCGGCCGGTCGAGCGCGCCCAGCAGGTGGAGCAGCGTCGACTTCCCCGACCCGGAGGGGCCCACGATGGCCACCATCTCTCCCGGCCTCACCGCGAGGTCGATCCCCTTCAGCACCTCCACCCGCCGGACGCCGTCCTGGTAGGTCTTGCTGAGCCGGGTGGCACGGACGGCGACGCTCATCGCTTCAACGCCTCGATGGGATCCAGCGCCGCCGCCCGTTGCGCCGCGTAGAGCGACGAGGCGAGGGCCAGGGCGAAAGTGAGGAGCAGCACCACGATCAGATCCCCCGGCTGCACCAGGAACGGCACGTAGTCCAGGAAGTAGACCCGCCCCGGCACCCGCAGCAGGCGGTAGTGGTCCATCACCCAGGCGCTCCCCACCCCCAGCGCCGTCCCCACCAGCACGCCGGAGCCGGCCACCAGACCGCCGAGCATCACGAACGCCTGGCGCAGCGCCGCCGGGGTCGCCCCCAGGGTGCCGAGCATGCCGATCTCCGGCCGCTTGCTGGAGATGATCAGCGCCAGGTCCGCCACCAGGGCGAGCGAGGCCACCAGGACGATCAGCGACACGGCCACGAACATCACCAGCTTCTCCAGCCGCAGGGCGAAGAGGAGCGGACGGTTGAGCTCCTTCCAGGTGCGCACCTTGGTCCCCGATGGCAGCGCGGAGGGCAGGCGGCCGGCCACGTCGATGGCGGCGTCGAGATCCCCCGCCTCCACGTCCAGCCGGCGGTCGGCCGTGCCCAGCAGCGACTCGGCCACGGCGCGCGGCAGCGCGACCGGCTCCCGCTCCTCCTGGGTGCGGGCGCCAGTATAGGTGCCGGCCACCGGCAGGCTGCGCAGGCGCGGCTGCGGCCCCAGCGGCGTGAGCGTCGGGCGGGGGGAGACGACGTCCAGGACCGCGCCGGGCGTGAGCCCCCAGCGCGTGGCCAGCGTGCCGGGCACGTAGAGCCCCTCCGGCCGCCCTTCCGCGCCCGGGAAGGTCCGCGGCACCCGGCCGTCGAACCCCACCAGCTCCACCGCCTGCACCTTCCCCCGGTCGACCAGCCAGCCGCCCCCCCGCACCTGGATCTGCACCGAGATCACGCCGGGCACCCGCGCCGCCGCCGCCCGCGCGGCCTCGGCGTCGGCGCCGGGCGGCAGCTCGGCCTCGATCTGGGGCGTGCGGCCCAGCAGCTCGCCGCGCAGCGCGCTCTGGAACCCCGAGATCACCGCCAGCGACAGGATCATCGCCGCCACCCCCAGCGCCAGGCCGATCGCCGCCACCGCCGACAGGAAGCTGGCGAAGGCGTCCCGCCGCGTGCTGCGCAGATAGCGCAGGGCGATCAGCGCCGGGAACGGGAGATTGCGGAGCAGGAGCTTCGAGGGCCGGTTGCGGATTCGTCGTCCTCCCATGGGCGGGGGAACGATATCAGGAAGGGCCCTTCTCCACCGCCCGCGCCAGCAGATCCCCCACCTGCGAGGTGGTGAGCGAGCCGCCGAGGTCGGGGGTGGTCTGCCCCTCGCGCATCGAGCGGGCGACCGCCGCCTCGATCGCCTGGGCGGCCTCCTGGTGGCCGAGATAGTCGAGCATCATCCCGGCCGAGAGCACCGCGCCCACGGGATTGGCCTTGCCGGTGCCGGCCAGCGCCGGCGCCGAGCCGTGGACCGGCTCGAACATCGAGGTCTGGCCGGGATGCAGATTGGCCGAGGCCGCCACCCCCAGCCCTCCCTGGAGCGCGGCGCCGAGGTCCGTGATGATGTCGCCGAACATGTTGTTGGTCACGATCACGTCCAGCCCCTCGGGCCGCAGCACCATCTCCATGCACAGCGCGTCGACGAACATGGTCCGGGTCTGGATCTGGGGATACTCCTTCGCCACCTCGGCGAACACCCGCCGCCAGAGACCGTGCCCGTAGAGCATCACGTTCGACTTGTCGCTCATCATCACCTCGCGGCGCCCGTGGGCCACCGCGTAGTCGAAGGCGGCGCGGATGATCCGCTCGACCCCCTTGCGGGTGTGGATCTCCTCCTGCACCGCCACCTCGTCCGCCCACCCCTTCTTGAAGTTGCCGCCCACGTTGACGTAGGCCCCCTCGGTGTTCTCGCGGAAGACCACGAGGTCGATGTCCTTCTCCGTACGACCTTTCAGCGGGCAGACCCGGGCGTCGTAGAGCCTCACCGGGCGGAGGTTGATGTAGAGGTCGAGCTGGAAGCGGGTGCCGAGGAGGATGTCGGCGGCGTGCTTGTTGTCCGTCACTCTGGGGTCGCCGAAGGCGCCGATCAGGATCGCCGAGTAGTTGTCGCGGAAGTCGTCGAAGGCGCCCGGCGGGACCGTCTCGCCCGTCTTCAAATAGCGGTCGGCGTCCCAATCAAAATGAACCAGCTCCAGCGGCAGGCTCCAGGTGCCGGCGGCGGCCTCGAGGACCTTGACCGCCTCGGCGGTCACGTCCTTGCCGGAGCCGTCCCCGGGCAGCACGGCGACGCGTTGCGGCCGGCGTTCGGAAGGGGGGGTCGGATTCATGCGGCGGGATGCTAGCACGAGGCCCGGCGCCGCTCGGACGGGGGGCGCTCGCCGTCAGTGCCGCGGAAGAAGCTCACCACGCGTCCGGCCGCCGGATGGGGCATGGCGGCGGGAGCGGCCGGCACCCGCAGCACGAACCCGAGCTCGAAGACGATCGGGATCTCCGGGCAGAGCCAGGCCGAGTGGAGCCCGGGCAGGCAGGTCCCCGGCGCGAGGTCGAGCAGGCGCGGCAGCAGGCCGTCCCCCTCCACCTCCGCCCGCATCGGCCAGGTCGTGACGGCGGGATGATCGGCGGTGGAGATCCGCTGCAGCTCGCCCGAGGCGAGGGCGTAGCCGCGCGGCCGCTCCTGGAAGTAGCGCACCGAGTCCTCCCACGAGCCGAGGCGCGGCCCCTCGCCGACCGCCGGGGAGTCCGGCCAGGCCCGCACCTCCAGCCGCCCCTTGCGCTCGGCGCTCCACCGCCAGGGGCCGCCGCCGTTGCGCGAGGGGTGCGGGAAGCGGAGCCGGGCCCGCGCCGCCGGCTGGTGGGTGATCAGCCGCACCCCGGGCGCCACCCAGCCGGGCATCAGCATGCGGCGGAACAGGGCGGAGGGGACCCCCTCATCGTCCAGCACGTAGAGGCGGACGTTGAGCTGGGGGTAGCCGAATTTGAGCGACGGCAGGGCCGTGAAGTGGAGGGCGTCCTGATGGAACAGCAGCGCCGAGGCGAAGACGTAGTCCCGCCCCTGCCACATATGGCGCTGATAACGCAGCGGCGCCGGCGGCGGCGGCAGGGCCGTGGCCGGAAAGGCCCAATTCAGGTAAAGGCAGTCTCGTACCGTCGTGCGCAACATTCGCGTACCACCCCGGCAACCATAGCGTGGGCGGGAGGCGGGGGGCAAGACGGGGCAGCCCGCTCCGGAGACCACAGTGCTACAGTCCCCCACCGGCGGTCTTTGAGCCTATGGAGGTTTTATCTCGTATGGAAAGCACGCAAAAACAGGCCTGGATGGGGACTCTGGGGATCGTCCTGGCGGCGGCCGTGGCGCTGGCCCTGCCCACGGTGCTGACCGGCGCGCCCAAGGGCGCGGCCCCGGCAACGGCGGTCCAGCTCCCGCCAGGGGCCGAGAAGGCGGCGCAGGCGATCGACCGCGCCAGCCTCGAGGCCCCGCTGCGCTTCCTCTCCGACGACCTGCTGGAAGGCCGGGGACCGGCCAGCCGCGGCGACGAGACCGCGCAGCTCTATCTCGCCTCGATGCTCGAATTCCTCGGCTACCAGCCAGGGGCGCCGGGGGGCGGCTACCAGCAGCGGTTCGACCTCGTCGGCGTCAAGGCCGAGCCACCGAAGACCTGGTCCTTCAAGGCCGGCGGCCAGACGGTCGACCTCAAGTGGTGGGACGATTTCATCGCCTTCAGCGGCGTCCAGGCGCCGGCCTCCAGCTTCAAGGACGCCGAGCTCGTGTTCGTGGGCTACGGCATCCAGGCCCCCGAGTACCAGTGGGACGACTTCAAGGGGATGAGCCTCAAGGGCAAGGTCCTGGTGATGATGAACAACGATCCCGACTGGGATCCCAAGCTCTTCGCGGGGGAGCGCCGGCTCTACTACGGCCGCTGGACCTACAAGTACGAGAGCGCGGCGCGCCAGGGCGCGGCGGGGGCGATCATCATCCACACCACCCCGTCGGCCGGCTACCCCTGGCAGGTGGTGCAGACCTCCTGGAGCGGCACGCAGTTCGAGATCCCCGCCGCCGGCGAGCCCCGCGTCCAGGTGCGCGCCTGGACCACCGAGGACGCCACCCGCAAGCTCTTCCAAGCGGCGGGCAAGGACCTCGCGAAGCTGATCCAGCAGGCCCGCGGCCGCGACTTCAAGCCCGTGCCCCTCGGCATCACCACCTCGCTCACCTTCAACAACGAGGTCACCAAGACCCGCACCGCCAACGTCCTCGGCCTCCTGCCGGGGAGCGATCCCAGGCTCAAGGACGAGGTGGTGATCTACACCGCCCACCACGACCACTTCGGGATCGGCCAGCCGGACAAGAACGGCGACAAGATCTACAACGGCGCGGTGGACAACGCTTCCGGCTGCGCCACGGTGATGGCGATCGCCAGGGCCTACGCCGCGCTGCCCCAGCGCCCGCGCCGATCGATCGTGATCGCCTTCGTGGCCGGCGAGGAGCAGGGGCTCCTCGGCTCGGCCTACCTGGCGGCCCACCCTCCGGTGCCGGCCGGCCGGATCGCGGCGAACATCAACTTCGACAGCGCCAACGTCCTCGGCCGCACCCGCGACGTGAGCGAGGTGGCCCTCGGCAAGTCGTCTCTCGACGCCGTCGAGCAGGCCATCGCCGCCCGCCAGGGACGCCGGCTGACGGGGGATCAGCTCCCCGACCGCGGCTTCTTCTACCGTTCCGACCAGTTCAGCTTCGCCAAAGTGGGCGTCCCGGCGATCCACCCCTCGGCGGGCACCGACTTCATCGGCCGTCCGCCAGGCTGGGGGAAAGAGCAGGCCGATGACTACACGAAGAACCGCTACCACCAGCCGAGCGACGAATTCGATCCGAAGTGGAATTACGGCGGCATGATCGAGGACGCCCAACTCGGCTTCTACACCGGTCTCGTGGTGGCCAACACCCCGAAGATGCCCACCTGGAACCCCGGCGACGAGTTCGAGGCGGTGCGGAAGAGGTCGCTGGCGGAGTTGGAGCGGAAGGGGAAGTAGAGACGGCCACGGACAGCACGGACCTCAAGGACGGCAGGGCCACCGCGTCATTGAGGTCCTTGGCGTCCTTTGGGTCCTTGTTTTTCAACGATCTCCCGGACGATCCGGAAGCCCGCGTCCTCGAGCCGGGTGTCCGGCTTCGAGCGGCCCGCAAACGTGAGGGAGCAATTCCTCAGAGCATTCTTGAAGCCGCCCCCGCGCCGGATTCTTCTTCCTGACCCATCGTCTTCGCTCACCCATTCCGTGGCGTTGCCCAGAATGTCGTAGAGCCCCAGCGCAGTCGGGGTGTAGGAACCGACCGGCGCCGCTCCCTCGTAGCCGTCATTGGCCTCCGTGTTGGCGCAGTTCGCGGTCTCGGCGGACGCCAGGGGCGGCTCCGCCTTCCCAGCCCTCGCCGCCTGCTCCCACTCCGCTCCCGTGGGAAGCCGGAGCTCGCCTCGGGGCTCCCGCCGTTTCAATGCCGCGAAAAAACGTGCTGTATCGTCCCACGAGACCCGCATCGCCGGCAGAGCGTTCCCACGGCGCCGCGTATGAACATTTCCCATGACGTCCTTCCAGATCCGTTGCGTGACCTCGAAGCGGCCGATGCAGTAGGGCCGCAAAGGTGGGCCGGGATCGATCCTCACGAAAGCGATCGACAGACCGGGAGGCGAAGGGCACTCCGGAGGATTGAAGAAAGCAGAGATCAGGTTCGGATCGAGCCAGCGCCTCACCAGCGGCCTGAGCGCCACGATCAGAATCACCAGCAGGAGAAAGGCGACCAGCCAGCGTCTCCAGGTGTGCCCGAGCTCCAGCGCGCGATCCGCCAGGACCTCCCACCAGAAGAGCGCGAAAAGCTGTCCGTCCGGGGAGCGCATGGCCAGGACGGGGCTCGACCATTCCGTGGAATCCTGGCGGAACATCGCATGCCGACCGCGAGAGACCGCGAGATCGACCGGCTCCCGGCGGGAGAGCGAGGTGTAAAAGGATCGCGAGAAATCGATCGCGGCCCGGTCCGACACCGCCGATCGCATCGCCACGACCGCTGGAACGCGCCCTCGAACGAGACTCTGCGTCAGACCCGCGAATGGATCGGAGTCTCCCCCGCGCGCTCCCTGGCAGACGTTCAGGACCACGAGACGGATCTCCGGATGGGCCTTCAGCAGGACGTTCAGCTCCTCCGCGCCGACCGGATCGGCTTTGCCGTCGTCGTCCTGGAGCAACAACATCCCGCCGCCCCGATCAGGGTCGAATGTGCCATGGCCGATGAAATGAAGAACGTGATAGGTCCGCTCCTGGAGCTTGTGGCGCAGGGTCTCCAGGGTCGCGTCTTCCAGCCGGTCGAGCTCTACCCGCTCCGCCTCCCGCAATTTTTCGAGGGCGCCTCCCAAGCCGGAGAGCTCTTCCTGAATGGAAAGATTGCTGAGCCCTGCCGGGCAGGCGGAGATCGCGAGCACCCGGATCGGCGGTCTCACCCGCAGAGGCCGGACGGGCTCCGGCATCTCGATATAGCGCACGACGGGCGTCGCGGGCAGAGAGGCCAGGAATCCCAGGACCTCCTCGTCGTAGAGCAACTCCCAGGGCCAGTCCCAGAGATCCGGGGAATCCAGACGCAGGCGGAGCCGGAGGCTCCTGCGCGTGCGCTCCGCTTCATGGAGCCGCAGACGCCAGAGAGCCAGGACCTCGCGAGAGAAAACCGTTTGGAAGAGGGATTTGCCGATTTCGTGGGCGAGGGCGCTGACCTCTGAAGGAGGGCTCTTCAGATCGCGGTGAGCCCCGCCGGCCCGGAGGCCGTGGACGTCGTTCGTCGAGAAGGGACGGACGAAATCCGAGCTCGCCTCTCTCCCGCTCTCCGGGTCCCGGACCCGCGCCCGGTAGCCCTCGGCAGTCTTCCAGATCAGGAGATCAAAATTCTCCGCCTGTCTGGATCCGGACGACCGTTTGGCTGATCTACCAAGCATGCCATGAATTGAAGACACGCTCCAATTCTAGTGTGTTTATCTGGCACACCTGTGAAACCGGCCCGTCCGGGCATCAATGCCATACCATTACACACATCTTGGACCGCCCGGTTGGGGCCTACTTCCCCACCCCCACCCGGCTCGCCTCCACCTCGATGCTCACCCGCACCTCGTCGCCCAGCACGGGGCCGGAGTCGAGGATGTTGTTCCAGTTGAGCCCGAACTCCTTGCGGTTGACGGTGAAGGCGGCCGCGAAGCCCGCCTTCTCGCCGCCGGGGACGCTGACCGTCCCCAGGATCTCCACCGGAAAGGTGATCTCCCGGGTGACGCCGTGCAGGGTGAGGTTGCCCGTGACCTCCAGGGTGTCCGCGTCCTTGGCGACCACCCGGGTGCTGGTGAAGGTCAGGGTCGGATATTTCGCGACCTCGAAAAAATTCTTGGATCGCAGGTCCTCGTCCCGGTCGTTGCTGGCGGTGTCGATCGACGCCGTCTTGACCGTGAATTCGACGCTGCTCGCCGCCGGATTCTGCTTGTCGTACCGGATGACGCCGGCGAAGTCCCGGAAGCGGCCCGAGACGTTGGAGACGAAATGGCGGATCTTGAAGTTGACGCCGCTGTGGTCGGCGTCCACCTTGTAGACGACGGGATCGGCCGCCGCCATCGCGGGCAGCAGGAACGCCAGGGTCAGCAGGGGTGTGAGCCGGCTCATGGTCGAGGTCCGAGTATACCCGAGCCCTCACCTCTGCCTCTCCGGATCAGCTCCCGAATGCTGCCGAAGAGTATTCGTAAATAATCTCTTGAGACTTGCCGAGGCCGGGTGTATCCTTGCGGCAAGTCTCATGGCAGCTCGATGGAAGGAGACCTCTCCCTGACCGGCGAAACCCCTCATAGGCCAGGCAGGCTCGGCATCCTGGGAGGGATGGGTCCTCTGGCTTCCGCGGCGTTCCTGGGAGCTCTCTACCGGCTGAACCTCGTGGAGCCCGAGCAGGAGACCCCTTCCTGCGTCCTGCTGTCCGATCCGACGTTTCCCGATCGCACGGAGGCGATCCTCGCCGGCTCCACCGGCGTCCTCGTCGAGCGGCTCGAGCCGGCCCTGCGATCCCTCCTCGCTCAGGGCGCGGACCGCATCGTCATCGCCTGCGTCACCATTCACCACGTCCTTCCCAGCATTCCCGAGCCTCTCCGGCGCAAGGTGATCTCTCTCCTCGACCTGATGGTGGACGAGATCCTCGCCGCGCCTCGCCGCCGCCTCCTCCTCGCCACCACGGGCACGCGGACCGCCAGGATCTTCGAGTCCCACGAGCGCTGGAGCCAGATCGAGCCCTGGGTGGTCTTCCCCGGAGAGGAAGACCAGCGCACGTTGCACGAGTGGATTTATCATCATCTCAAGGCCGGCTCCTCCGGCGAGGAATGCCTGCGTTGGATCGACAGCCTGGCGGCGCGTTATGACGTCCGGGGATTTCTGTTCGGCTGCACCGAGCTTCATCTCCTCCAGGACCTCCTCGCCGCCCGGCCACCGGGTCCCCTGGATGTGATCGATCCGCTCTGGACGGTCGCCCGGGACGTGAGGAAAATCTTGCGGGAGAGCGCCTGCCTTTCCTGATCACACCGAAAGGTTTTCTCCTTCTTCTCCCGGTGAGGAGAGGGCCGGGGTGGTGAGGGCGCACGTGGCGAAGCTGAACGCGTACGCCCGCGTCCCCACGCGGGGAAACCGCAGCGCCAGCCGCCGCCGGCGGAAGACGCGCGAATCGACGAGGCGCACCATGCGCGCCCGTTCCCAGACGGCGAAGGTGCGGCCCGCGCGCTCCACCACGTCCGCCCCGCGCTCCGCCGGCGGGACCGGCGCGCCGTCCATCTCGATCTCGAGCTCGGCCGCGGGCGCCAGCACCAGGTTGACTCCCGCGGCGTCGCAGACCAGATCGAGCCCGGCGCCCGGCTCGCGCGACTCCAGGTATTCGGCCTCGTGGAGCCAGAGCCCGCGCGCGCCGAACGTCCCCGGCGGTGGGGGTTGTCCCCCCGGATGGCCTCCCCTGTGGCGCACCTCTTCCCCTGGCCGGTACCCCTCGGCCGCGAGGAGCCGGCCGCGGTGGAAGCCGAGGTGGGTCTCGCGGGTGGCGGGGTGGCAGACGGCCCCGGGCCGGTCCTCGGCGCGCACCGGCGCCAGGATCTCCGGCAGCGGCGCCGTATCCCCCGCCTCCCGCAGGAGCTTCTGGAGCCATTCCTCCGTCTCGCCGTAGGACCCCTCGCCGAAGCGCTCGTAGCGCAGATAGCCGCGGGCGTCGATCAGGTAGAGCGCCGGCCAGTATTTGTTGGCGAAGCGGGTCCAGGTGGCGCGGTCCGCGTCGAGCAGCACGGACCAGGAGACCCCTAAGTCCCGCACGGCCGCGGCCACCAGCGCCGGATCGGCGGACATCTCGAATTCCGGTGTGTGCACGCCCACCATCGCGAGACCCCGCCCCCCGTAGCGCTCGTGCCAGGCTTTCAGATACGGCAGCGTGCGCAGGCAGTTGACGCAGGTCGATTCCCAAAAATCGATCAGTACCACCCTACCGCGGCTGGCGCGAATGGACACCTCCGGCCCCTGCACCCAGATGCCGGGCGCCAGCTCGGGAGCTCGCAGGGGGACGGAGATCGGCGGCACGGAGAGAGGAAAGCGCCGGGCTCGGGGGTTCCGTGCCCGGCGCGAAGAGGGGCTGGTTCCAATGTGATCAGTTGTGGATCGACACCGACATGCTGTAGGTGTTCCGCGTCGACGAGCTGAGGAAGACCTGCCAGTAGGCGTTCGCCGGCCGGCTGCCGTCGTTGGTCAGCGAGATCGTCTCGGAGTTGTCCTGCCCCTCCGAGGAGGTGACGGGATCGCTCGCGCAATTCGCGTAACCCGCGAGGTCGACGTCGCCGTTGCCGTTGTCGAAATTGACGGTCACGGTGACCGTCTTGTGGGCCGGCACGCTGATCCGGTACCAGTCGGGATCGGTGACCTTGACGATGCGGTTGCCCAGGGTGCCCGCCCTGACGACGCGCGCCTTGGAGCAGGTGTCGTTCTGCTCGGAGCTGTCGTCCGAGCCGGCGGCCAGGAGCTTCTTGATCTTCGAGTAGGTGTTGGTGAACGCGCCGTAGCAGTCGTAGAGGTCCGACGGGCCGACGCCGCAGGCCGAGGGGCCGAAGAAGAGCTGGCCGTAGAGCTGCTGGGTATCGTCCGTGAAAATGCCCGAGCCCGAGGAGCCCCCCTCGGTGACGCCGCCGGTCCAGTGGATGCGCACTAGCTTGATGGCGTTCGTCCCCGCGTCCTGGTTGCAGATCTGGCTCAGCTCCTTGAAGCCGAAGCTGATCCGCTTGTAGTCCCCCGCCGGATGGTGGATCGCCGTGCTGTCCGTGCCGTCCGGCACGGTATTGCCCGTCCAGCCTTCCCAGTAGAGGCTGTCCGGCAGCCCGCCGACGATCAGCAGCAGCGTGTAGTCGGAGCTGGGGCTGGTGGAGACCAGGCTCGCGCCGCCCGAGGTCGGCACGCTGTTGACCGACGGCGGATTGCCGTTGCAGGTCGAGGTCTGGTAGAGCCAGAAAAACTCGGCGGACGACGCCCCGCCCGGCGTGCTGATGCAGTGATTGGCGGTCAGGTAGTAGGGGGTGAAGTCCTGGGCGACGGTGTTGAGGAGCTGGCCGGAGCAGAGGAAGCCGCCGCCGTCCTCGACGAACTCCACCAGGGAGACCCCGCGGGCCACGTCGGCCCACTCGGGATGGCAGGTCACGTCGTTCTCGCAGGAGCCGGCCGCCTTCTCGCGCACCAGGCTGCGCGCCATCTTGTCCACTGGATCGATGTAGGCGTGCTGCAGGCTGTCGATCTGGAACGGCAGCTCCCGGGAGGCCCCGGCGGGCGCCAGGTACTCGACGCGGACCCGCTCGCCGGCGAACGTGCGGCTCCAGAGATCGCCGGCGACGGCCGGGGAGGCCTCATGGAATTCCACCTTCCGCTCGGGATCGAACTGCGGGAAGCCGTTCCGGGCCGCGCCCTGGACCGCGTTGTCCGGCGCGTAGAGGGCGAGCTCGGCGCCGGCGGGCAGCCGGAGGCTCTTGAAGTGGAGGCGCAGGCCGAGGGCGTCGGGCGAGACGATCTCGGCCGCCCACAGGCGGGCGCCGCCCGCGAGGTCGTACCAGTTGCCGTCCGGCGCGGAGAGCCGGACGGCACGGCCGACGCTGAAGCGCAGGGCCTTCACCCGCAGCCGCTCGTTGACGGCGTCCTCCTTGAGCAACGCGTTCTTGTCCAAGGCCCCCAGCCGGACCTCCGGCAGCGTGCCCAGATTGACGCCCATCCTCTCCGAGGGGGTGGGGCGAACGGCCTTCACGGCCTTGGGAAGCGACTGCGGCGCCCGGATGCCGAACGTCTCGTCGGCGGCCGGCGACGCGGCGGCCCAGCCGGTGGCGCCCGACGTCAGCAGGGCGCCGAGGCCGATCGCCAGCGCGAGCCGTCCCGCCTGACGCCTGGGAGCGAAGAATCTTTCCATCCTGTTCTCCTTTTCGAGGTGCTGCGGAAGCGCTTCGCCGGCGACCTCATTTTTCGATGTATAGCAGTTTACCACTACATCTCCGGAGGGCCTATCGGAGCGCGGTAGCGGTGGAGCAGGCGGTCCACCGTGAACGGCAGCTCCCGGGAGGCCCGGTAAGCGGGTGACAGATGCCGTAAAAGCATAGCAAGCTCCGAGCCACCCTCTCCCGGGCCTCCCCTGATAGGATTGCAACCCCCATGACCGAGCTTTCCTACGGGGCGCCGCCTCCCCGGCGCCGTAAGCGGATCTTCCTCTGGCTTCTCGGCCTGCTCGCCGTCTACCTCGTCTGGGAGGCGGTCACCTGGCCGGACGTCGCCGACCTCGCCCACGCCCACCCGAAGACCACCGCCTTCATCGAGAAATACCGGGGGTGGGGGATCTTCGGGCCGAAGAAGAAGGTCGAGTGGGCCTGGGTCCCCTACTCGCGGATCTCGCCCAGCCTGAAGCGGGCGGTCCTGGTCAACGAGGACATGCGCTTCTTCTCCCACAACGGCTTCGACGAGGCGGAGATCAAGGCCTCGCTGCAGGACGCCTGGACCAAGAAGTCGCTGCCGCGCGGCGCCTCGACGATCACTCAGCAGGTGGCCAAGAACCTCTGGCTCTCGGGCTCCTACAACCCGTTGCGCAAGGTGAAGGAGGCGATCCTCACCAAGCAGCTCGAGGCCGACCTCCCGAAGCGGCGGATCCTGGAGATCTACCTGAACGTGGCCGAATTCGGCGAGGGGATCTACGGCGCCGAGGCGGCCGCCCGCCACTACTACCACCGCTCGGCGGCGAGCCTCACCGACCGCCAGGGCGCCGAGCTCTCCGTCGCCCTCCCCCGCCCGAAGAGCTGGCACCCCGGCGCCAGGAGCCGCGGCTACCAGCGGGAGGTGCGGTATACGCTGCGGCGGATGGCGGTGGCGCGGTGGTTGTGGGGGGAGATTTGAGGGGGAGCCCCCTCACCGCCCCCGCCGCCCGGCCATGTCCACCGCCACCGCGGCGACGAGGATGGCGCCCTTGAGGATGGGCTGCCAGAAGGCCTCGGTGTTGAGCAGGCTCATGCCGTTGTCGAGCGAGGCCATGACCAGGGCCCCCAGGAGCGCCCCCCAGACGGTCCCCTGGCCGCCGAGCAGAGAGGTGCCGCCGATCACCGCCGCGGCGATGGCGTCGAGCTCCATGAGCTGGCCGGCGTTCGGGGTCGCGGCCCCCACGCGCGCCGTGAGAACCACTCCGGCGGCCCCGGACAGCAGGCCCATCAGGGTGAAGACGCCGACCAGGTGCCCCTCGATGGCGATGCCGGCGTAGAAGGCCGCCTCGCGGTTGCCGCCGATCGCGTAGAGGTGGCGCCCGAACGGGGTGTGACGGGCGACGGTGGACAGCACGGCCGCCAGGGCCAGCACGATCAGCACCGGCACCGGCACGCCCGCGTAAGAGCTCATCAACGCCACAAAGCCGAGCGCGAGGACGGCAAGCCCCAGGCGCTCCAGCCGTTGGCGCCCCTGGGAGCGCGCGGCGCCGAGCGCCAGGGCAACGGCCACGGCTCCGGCCACCAGCCAGCCCGCCTTCGGCGGCAGATAGGCCTGCCCGAGGAAGAGGAACGGCCGCGGCGGCGAGGTCGAGACGCCGCCGGTGACCCCGAGCAGCGCCCCCTGGAAGACCAGCATGCCGCCCAGGGTGACGATGAACGGCGGGATGCGCAGCCAGGCGACCAGGCTCCCCTCGAGAGCGCCCAGCGCCGCTCCCACGGCGAGCGCCAGCAGGATGGCGAGGGCGAGCGGCCAGCCGAGCCGCGCGTAGGCGAGGGCCGCCAGCGCGCCGGTGAGCCCGGCCAACGCCCCCACCGAGAGGTCGATCTGGCCGGCGACGATCACCAGCACCATGCCCACCGCCAGGATCGAGGTCACCGCCATCTGGCGGGCGAGGAGAGAAAGATTGCGCGGCAGCAGGAAGGTGCCGTCCGTGGCCACCGAGAAGACCACCCAGATGGCGAGCAGCGCTCCCAACATGGTGAGCGCGCGCCAGTCGATGGCCCAGTCGATGGTCAGACGTTTCAGCATCTCACCCTTGAGTGGCCGCGCCCATCACCCGCTCCGGCGTGGCCGCCTCCCCTGCAAACCATCCCATGGGCCGCCCCCGCCGCAGCACCAGCACGCGGTGCGCGAGGCCCAGGAGCTCGGGGAGCTCGGAGGAGACCAGGACGACGCCGAGCCCGCCGGCGACCAGGCGGCCGATCAGCTCGTAGATCTCGCTCTTGGCCCCCACGTCGATCCCCCGCGTCGGCTCGTCGAGCAGCAGGACGCGCGGCCGGCGCAGCAGCCAGCGGCCGAGGATCGCCTTCTGCTGATTGCCGCCGGAGAGCCGCTCCGCCGGCGCGTCGAGGCTCGCCGCCTTCAGCCGCAGGGTCGCGGCCTGGCCGGACGCCGCCGCCCGCCGCGCCCCCTCGTCCAATAACCCGCGCAATAATCCGCGCCGCCGGAAACCACGGAGCGAGGCGAGCGTCAGGTTGTCCAGCACCGAGGCGCGGGCGAAGAGGCCATACCGCTTGCGGTCCTCGCCCACCAGCGCGAGGCCGGCCGCGATGGCCTCCCGCGGATGACGGAACGGCCCGCGCGGCGGCTCCTCTCCCACCTGAACCGTCCCCTGGACGGGGCTCCGCGCGGCCCCGAACAGCGAGGCGAGGAGGGCCGTGCGGCCGGCGCCCATCAGCCCGGCTATCCCCAAAACCTCGCCGGCCCGCAGCTCCAGGGAGACGCCGTCCACCACCCGGCGGCCCGGATTCTGCGGATCGGCGACCGCCCAGCCCTGGAGGCGCAGCAGCACCTCGCCGGGCCGGCTCTCGAGGCGCGGAAAGGCCTGGCGGAGCTCGCGGCCGACCATCAGGGAGACCACCCGCTCCGGCGTCGTCTCCCCCCGCCGCGCCGTGCCCACCGAGCGGCCGTCGCGCAGCACCGTGACGCGGTCGGCCACGGCGAAGACCTCGTCCAGCCGGTGACTGACGTAGATGGCGGCCACCCCCTTCCGCCGCAGGTCGCCGAGCAGGCCGAGGAGCCTCTGGGCGTCGTCCTCGGGGAGCGCCGCGGTGGGCTCGTCGAGCACCAGGATCGCGGCCTCCTTCATCAGCGCCCGGGCGATCTCCACCAGCTGTTGCTGGCCGATGCCCAGCTCCCGCACCGGGGTCTCAACAGGGATATCGAGCCCCACGCGATCGAGCGCCCGGCGGGCCGCTTCCCGCGTCTCGGCCCAGCGGATCAGACCCCAGCGGCGCGGCTCGCGGCCGAGCAGGAGGTTCTCGGCCACGGAGAGCCCGGGGACGAGGGCGAGCTCCTGGGCGATCAGCGCGATGCCGCTCGCCTCGCTGTCGGCCAGGGCCCGGAAGCGGGCCGCCTCCCCCCGCAGCCGCACCTCGCCGCCGTAGCTCCCCGCCGGATGGACGCCGCAGAGCACCTTGATCAGCGTGCTCTTGCCGGCGCCGTTCTCTCCGCACAGGGCGTGGACCTCGCCGGGCTCGAGATCGAAAGAGACACCGTCCAGGGCGCGGGCGCCCGGGAAGTCCTTGGTGATCCCCCGCAGCTCGAGGAGCGGCATGATTTTTTGATTGATTCTCGGGCTATTTTCCCGGGCCGTACACCTGCTCGCGGGTATGGAAGCCGTCCGCGATCACCGTGGAATCCAGGTTGCTCCGGTCCACGGCGACCGGCTCCAGCAGGAAGCTCGGCACGTCTTTGAAACCATTATTGAGCCGCCGCGGCGGCTTCTCGTACGGCTGCTTCTTCGCCATCGCCACGGCGATCTCCGCCGCCCTGGTGGCCAGCCCCCGGAGCGGCTTGTAGACCGTCATGCTCTGGGAGCCGGCGACGATGCGCTGGCAGGCGGTCAGCTCGGCGTCCTGGCCGGTGACCACGACCTTCCCCGCCAGCCGCTGCTCGTCCAGCGCCTGGATCGCCCCGCCCGCCAGGCCGTCGTTCGCCGCCACCACCGCGTCGATCCGGTTGCCCTGGCGGGTCAGGGCGTTCTCCAGGATCTTCAGCGCCTCCACCGGCTGCCAGTCGGCGGCGTACTGGTCGGTGACGATCTCGATCTCGTGCCGGTCCACGTAGGGCTGCAGCACCTTCATCTGCCCCTGGTGATAGAGGATGGCGTTGTTGTCCGCCGGCGAGCCGCCGATCACCACGTAGCGCCCCTTCGGCGCCCGCTTCACCACGTACTCGGCCTGCAGCTCGCCCACCCGCTCGTTGTCGAAGGAGAGATAGAGATCGACGTCCGAGCCGCGGATCAGGCGGTCGTAGGCGATCACCGGCACGTGCGCCCGGTGCGCCGCCTCGACGATCGTGGCCGCGGTCTCGCTGTTGTGCGGCGCCACCACCAGCACGTCCACCCCCTGGGTGAGGAGGTTCTCGGCCTGGGAGCTCTGCACCGCCTCGTCGTTGTTGGCCGCCTGCACCAGCACCCGGGCGCCGAGCTCGCCGCAACGCTGCACGAACAGGTCCCGGTCGCGCTGCCAGCGCTCCTCGCGGAGGGTGTCGAGCGAGAGACCGATGGTGATCTGGTGTTTGGCGTCCCGGTGGCATCCCATGGCGGCGAACGCCACGGCCGCCAGCAGGATCGCGGTCTTCCCTTGGATCGGACGCATGGTGGCGCGAGCCTACGCCAAGGCCCGAGACGATACAATCCCCCATCTCACCCTCTCCGAACCGATAGCCTGGCTATCCAAGCGGATACGATCGCCTTTCCTCTCCGCTCTTCTTCAGCCCGCCCAACATCCCGAGAAACCCTGTGCTGGCCGTGGTTTAGACCGCGGCTCCGGGCGGCCGGGCCGGTCTGGCACCGGACCTGCCTTACCTGCGATCGGAGGTAAACCAATCACGTCCAGAAAGGATCATAATCATGAGCCACTATCCATCAGTACCGCTCCGACTCGGGACGCTCCTGGTGGCGTTCCTCTGTTTCTTCGGGCTCGGCACCCTGCCCGCCGAGGCAGACGGCGTGCCCTTCAAGGTCGGCGACGTCTTCGCGGGTGTCGGCGACGGGAAGATCAAGCACTTCAGCCCGGATGGGACTCTGCTCGATACGCTCGATACCAGAGCCGGTTTCGTCCCAGAAACCGGCATGACTTTCGACGCTGCGGGCAATCTCTACACCACGAATATTTTTGTCAACTCGATGAGCAAGTTCAACAACACCGGCGTTCTGATCGGCACCTTCGGAAGCGGCTTCAGCGCCAGCCCGGAGTCGGTGGTGATCGATGCGGCCGGTAGCTTCTATGTCGGCCATGCCTCTGGGAAGCAGGTGCTCAAGCTCAACGCGAGTGGAGCACCGCTTACCAGCTTCAGCCCGGCAACCGAGCGCCTGGGCACCGACTGGATCGACCTGTCTGTAGACCAGTGCACGCTCTTCTACACCTCGGAAGGGAAGCTCATCAAACGGTTCAACGTCTGCACCAACACGCAGCTCGCCGATTTTGCCACGCTGCCGATCGGTGGCACGCAACCGGACGATGAAGCCTTCGCGCTGCGCATCCGGCCCAAACGGGAGGTCCTGGTCGCCACCAGTCAGAAGGTTTTTCTGCTGGACGGCGCCGGTACCGTGATCCGGACCTACCCCAAGCCGATGGGTGAAACCTCCACCTTGTTCGCGCTCAACCTCGACGCCGATCGGACCTCCTTCTGGACCGCCGGCGTAGATAGTGGGAACATCTACAAGATCGACATCGCAACCGGCGCTGTGCTCAAAAAATTCAACGCCGGTCTCGTAGCCGGCCGGCAGTTGAACGGGTTGGCAGTGTTCGGTGAGATCACGAATGTACCCCGCCTGTTCCTCACGCCGGCTACGGACAGCAAGACCGTCGGCGCGACCGAGACGCTCACGGCGGAGCTCATCCAGTGCCTCGACCCGAGCGTCACCGTGACGTTCACGATCACCGGCGCCAACCCGCAGACGGGCACCGGCTCCGTGGCCTGTGAGAGCACCACCACCTTCACGTATACCGGCAACAGCGCGGGCACCGATTCCGTCGTAGCCACCGCGACCACCACCCTGCCTCCCGGCACCCCCCGGTCGGATCCCTCGACGATCGTGTGGAACAAGGCGCCCACGAAGCTCACCTACAACGGCGCCACCACCAGCGACTACCACGATCCGGCCACGGTGTCGGCGATCCTGACCCGGAGCGACACCAACGCGCCGATCCCCGGGGCCGTCGTGACGTTCACGCTCACCGGCGACCCGCCCTGCTCGGGCACCACCGACGCGACCGGATTGGCGAATTGCATCATCACGCCGAACCAGCCGGCGGGCACCTATCCGCTGACCGCCAGCTTCGCCGGCAACGCCGGCTTCCTGCCCAGCAGTGTGACGGTCCCGTTCATCGTCACCCGCGAGGAGACGACGCTCACCTATACGGGTCCCACACTGCTCGCCAACGGGCAGCCCGCGATGCTCTCGGGCATCCTGCTGGAAGACGGGACCGTGCCGATCGCCGGCCGCCGGGTCGACTTCACCCTCGGCACCGGCGCCAGCGCCCAGACCTGCAACGGCACCACCGACGCCGCCGGCGCCGCGAGCTGTACCCTCGCCACGGTGGCGCAGCCGCTCGGGCCGGGGACGGTCAAGGCCGAATTCGCCGGCGACGCTTTCTACCTGCCGTCCTCGGACAGCAAGCCGACGATCATCTTTGCCTTCCTCGCCGAAGGCTCGTTCGTGGTCGGGGACCGGAGCGCCAGCGGGGCGGTGACCTTCTGGGGCGCCCAGTGGGCCAAGGTCAACGCCTTGAGCGGCGGCAGCGCGCCAAACAGCTTCAAGGGCTTCGCCCAGACCTTGAGCAACAAACCCCCGCGGTGCGGCGGGTCGTGGTCCACCCGTCCCGGCAACAGCCCTCCCCCGCCCGACGCGCCGCTGCCCGCTTTCATGGCGGTGCTCGTGGCCAGCTCGGTCAAGAAGTCAGGACCCACGATCTCAGGCAACGTCACCTCGATCGTGATCGTCAAGACCAATCCGGGCTACCAGCCGGACCCGGGGCACCCCGGGACCGGCACGGTGGTCGGCGTGCTCTGCCAGCAGCCGGAGCAACAGGAACGGGCGGCCAGGAGCAGGAGCGATCCCAGCGGACGAAGGAGTCCCCGAGAACGACATCTGCCCTGAGAAGGACCCCGACGCGCTCCCGCGGGCCAGGCTGGGCTGCGCCGCAGCTCGGCCTGGCCCGCGGTGCTTCTGGCCCGCCCCAACGGATACAATGAGCCCGGACTCGAGGAGGGAGACTGCATGCGACTCTATGCTTTCGAAGGGCTCCACTACACGCCGAAGGCGGGCGACGCCGGAGAGCTGGCGGCGCCGCCGTACGACCAGATCAACGACGATCAACGGGACCGGTTCCACCTCCAGTCCCCCTATCAATTCGTCCACCTCACCCGGCCCGTGGCGCCCGAGGGGGGAGACCCCTACCGCTTCGCCGCGGCCCTCCACCACCGCTGGCTGCACGACGGCGTCATCCAGCGCGATCCGCGGCCGGCGGTCTACCCCTACGTCATCGAGCTGCCGAACGGCGGCAAGCGGCTCGGGCTCCTCGGCCTCGTCCGCTACGAGGACCCGGCGGTGATCCGCCCCCACGAGCAGACCCTGGAGAAGGCGATCGCCGACCGCACCGCCCTGCTGGAGGCCACCCGCGCCGACCTCGAGCCCGCCCTCATCGTCTCCGAGGACGGCGGCAAGCTCGACGCCCTGCTCCGCGAGGACCTCCAGGGCGCCACGCCGCTCGTGCGCCACCGCGACGCCGACGGCCACTTCCACGTCATCTACCGGATCGACGACCCGGCGCGCATCGCCCTCTACCGCCAGACGCTCGACGTGCCGGCCGCCATCGCCGACGGCCACCACCGCTACAAGGTCGGCCAGCGCTTCGCCCAGAGCCACCACGCGAAGCCCGACACCGCGGCCGCCGCCAAGCTGGCGGTGATCACCAGCCTCGACTCCCCGGCCCTGACCATCGATCCCATCCACCGGGCCTTCAAGGACCCCCTCAATCTTTCCCGGCTGGCGGGAGTGCCGCATTCCACCGAGCCGTTCAAGGGCTCCGGCGGCTGGAATTTCGCGCGCGCGGTGGCCGCCGCGCCGCAGCCGGCGATCGGCGTCTGGTTCCACGGCGGCCCTTGCGAGATCTGGCTCCTCGACCCCACCGCCGTTCCCGAGCCCGATGCGCCCAAGCTGCCGGTCGAGATCTTCCAGGAGACCATCCTCGCCGCGCTGGGCCTGCCGCCGGAGGCCTCGACGAACGGCACCGTCATCTACCGCTCGGACCCCGCCGTCCTCTGGGATCAGGTGGCGTCCGGCGAGCTCGGCACGGGGATCTGGCTGCCGCCGATGCAACCCGCGGCCTTCGCCGGGGCGATCGCGGGCGGCCAGATGCTGCCCGCGAAATCGACCCGGTTCCTGCCGAAAGTGATGTCCGGCCTCGTCTGGGCCGATCACGACTCGCAGGTGGAATAGCGCTCTATGGCTGCGGCGCCCGCGCGTTCAACGAGAGCGGGCCTCCCGTGGTGGCGGCCACAGTCGCCGTCACCGCGTGCGCCGGCTTGTTGGAGGACAGCCCGAAGAAGTAGGACGTCTGGCCGTGCCCGGGCGACGAGCCCGAGCAGACCGGCGTGGCGAAGTTGAACGTGACCACGTTCCCCGTCTTGTCCACCGACGACGGCGCCACCGATCCCAGCCCCCCCACGGTGGTGACGAACACCTGCTCGGTGCCGCCGACGCCGTTGTAATTCAACGACACGACCGGGCCGAAGGTGATCTTGAGCTGCGTCACGCAGCCCTGCGCCGTGAGCCCGGTGAGCTGCGTGAGATCCAGCCGGTACTCATAGGCATACTTCCCCGCTCCCACCGTGCCGGGCTTGCCCTTGGGCCACGTCCGCGACTGCAGGAACGCGTTGCCCGTGGTGCCCGGCAGGGTGAAGTTGGCGACCGTATCGGTCACCGTGATCTTGCAGGACGGGTCGAACTTGCAATTGATCGCCGGCGCCGCGACGGTGACGACGGTCAAAGGCGCCGCCATCGCCACAGCAGCAACGAGAAACACGAAAAGAAAAGACGTAATTCGACGCATGGGATCAATCCTCCTGCCCCAGTTAGGCGAGGCAGGAGGCGGGACGTTACAGCCCTACGGGTTGTATCCGACCCCCGGGCACTGCCTGGGCATCCTCGTGACCGGGCAACTGAAGGCTTCCAGCCGGTTCTGGCTGTTCTGGGTCCAGTAGTAGGCCGAGGTGCGTTGATTTCCGCAGGTCCGGAAGGTGACCGTCTTCCCTCCGAGGTTGATCGATCCCGCCAGCGGGCTGAACGCCGTTGTTGAATCCATTGTGAAGGTCACCGCGACGCTTGGGATGCCCCCCGAGAACGTCGTCGTGATGCCTGTATTTCCTGTCTTGTATTGCCACTGGCTGGAGGTGATCGGATACACCTCCTTGGCGTTGTTCGATCGGGTGATCACGATCCTGGGCTCGCGATAGCAATTATAAATGCCCCCCCTCTGCAGGCTGAGCCCGAGGATGGTCGAATCGTTGGGGACGTCGCAGTGCAGGATCTCCTCCTGGTTGACCTTCGTGCAGTCCACCTGCGCGAAGACCCGAGTGGCGCAGAGCGCCAGCAAAGCACAAGCGAGAATCAGCGGATACCGTTTCATGTTTGTCTCCTTTCATCGGCGGGGCCCAAAGCCCGTATCGCCGGTCGGTCCGCTGTTTCATTACGACAGACCGGGCTTTTTGGATGAAAGGACTCTTATCGGTACTCCGCCTCATCGAGGGTGCAGCGGAAAAACTCCCCCTCCGTCTCGAAGCGGTCCGAGCCGAAATACCACCCGACTCTCAACTTTGAAGGAATGGTGAAACCACCGAAGGTCCGCTCCTCCTCGACGATCCCGCCGAAGTCCGTGGCGTGAAACTCCCCGCCTTCCGGATTCCCCCACCGCGGCATCTTGAGCGACCGCAGCCGTCCGTTTTCATCGACGGTGAATTCAACCTCCGTCGTCTCACCCTTCAACGTAACCCGGGCATGGGGGTGCGAGGGACCGGCCGCCGTCCACGCCACCTCCTCTCCGCAGAGGACGGACGGCAGCCATATGGACTCCGCCTCCACACGGCCCGCCGCGGACCCTTCAGCTTGATCTCGCCGTGCATCTTCAACCGCACCGCGGACGCGAGGGGCGTTCCCGGAGCGATGGCGTGCGTGAGGTAGCGCCGGGCCGGCTCGGGGAGGTGCGCGAGCGCGGCCGGATCGAAGGTCCGGGTGGCGGGGAGCGCGGAATTCCAGAGGTCGTCCAGGGTGGGTTGTGTGCTCATATGGCAAAATCGAAGAGACGTCCCGACGTTGAAGGCCTGCAAGTGTCATGCTGAAACGGACTGGGACGTCTCTACCCCCTAAGGTCAGGACCGTGCCAGACGATGACGGGATCCGGCCTCAGCGCCTTCTCCACTGCCTGACCGCCCAGCGGTGGCTCTCGTGCGACAGGAGCTGCGCCGCCGTCTCCGGATCGGCCCAGACGAGCTCGTGATCCTTTTCCGTGGGAATCCCCGCGGGGCCCTCGACCACGGCGGCGATGAAGGTGCTCAGCTTTTCGAAGTGAGCCCTCTCCTGCTTCGAATAAATGAACTGGACCGCCCGGGTCGTCCAGGGGCCGAGCCGGATGCCGAGCCCGCACTCCTCCATGGCTTCCCGCTCGATCGCCCTTTCCGGCGCCTCCCCGGCCTCCTGACCGCCACCCGGAAGAAAAACACCCTCCGGCGTGCGCACCACGGCGAGCCGGCCGTGGTCGTCCTCGACGACCCCATAGGCGCTGGGCCGAACACCCCAGGCCTCGCCTCCTATACGTACTCCGAAGACCGGAGCCTTTCCCCAATCGTCCATCAGTGGTCACCTCTCTCAGAAGTCGGCCCATTGGCGAGCCTGGCGAGTATACCGTGAGCGCACCTCGCCAACGGGCGGAGGCCTCTCGTCGGGCAGATCCTGGACAAACAGTGGTGATGTACATATAATAGCGGCTCGGGAGCGTGCTGTCAAGTCCCTCTCTCCCGGGAAGCCAAGAGCTTTTGAAGATGTCCAAAGCGCTCTTCAAGGCTCATTCCCTGGAGATCACAGCTCGTTCTCCTGAGACAACGGGGTTCGAAGAGCGGGGAATGCCTCATTCTCCGCTCTTCATGCGACGTTCCCCCGAGGAAATGCCACGCGAAGTCTCATGCACATCGCACGAAGAGGTCATCGCGTGACATTCCCTTCTCTTCGGACGGCGTTTCGTCCGGGGAATGCTTCATTCCCTACTCTTCGCGTGACGCGAAGCCGGGGGAACGAGACGTGAAGAGCTCTTCGCGCCTCTCGATCCCGAGGAAACGCGGCGCGAAGAGCTCACCGTGCCGCGCGAGAGCGGGGGAATGAGGCTCGAAGAGTAGGGAATGGCGCTTGAAAAGCCCTTTTCATCGCGTCCGGTGCCGGACGCCTGGAGCGCCTCGGGCTCCGGCACCCGGATCTCCAGGATCAGCAGGGTGATGGCGATGGCGAAGACGCCGTCGCTGAAGGC
>DASXJP010000143.1:0-6931 GCA_036497345.1 Thermoanaerobaculia bacterium | reverse complement strand
CCCCCCGGACGCTTGCGCCAGCACCAGGAAGGCGTCGCACATCGGCGCCGAGCAGAACCACTTGTGGCCGGTGATCTCGTAGCCGTCCGCCACCGGCCGGGCCGCGGTGGTGTTGGCGCGCACGTCCGAGCCTCCCTGCTTCTCGGTCATCGCCATGCCGCAGAGCGCGCCCCCCTTCCCCGCAGCCGGCACGAGGCGCGGATCGTAGACGGTCGAGGTGACGCGCGGCTCCCATTCCGCCGCGACGTCCGGCTGGAGGCGCAGGGCCGGCACCACCGAATAGGTCATCGAGAGCGGACAACCCACTCCGGCCTCCACCTCCGCCAGCAGCATGAACAGCGCCGCCCGCGCCACGTGCGCTCCCGGCCGCGGCTCGCGCCAGGGGAGGGCGTGCAGCCCATGCTCCACGCCGAGGCCCATCAGGGCATGCCAGGCGGGATGGAATTCCACCTCGTCGATCCGGTTGCCGTTGCGGTCGTGCGTGCGCAGGACCGGCGGGTGCTCGTTAGCCTGGAATCCCCAGAGGATCGTCTCCCGCCGTCCCACGATCTCCCCGAACGCGCGCGCCCTCTCCTCGGCCCACTCCGCCCCCTCGCGCCGCAGGGCCTCGGTCAAAACGTGGTCGGAGGTGAAGAGATTGACGTCCTCCAGCGGCGGCGGCTGGTTGAAGACGGTGTGGGTGGCGTGGGAGGACATGAGGGAAGGATAACCCGCCCGGGGATGAATCCCCGGGCGGGCATCAGCGATACCATTCAGGACGAGGAGAGAGGAGAGACGAGATGAGCGCCGTGACCGCCACGGACCGGCTGGCAGCCCACCGGTCCTTCTTCGCGCAGCTGGTATCGGCGAGCGCCGGCGTCCCGCCCACGGAGACGCGGATCCAGGAGGCGTTCGCCGCCACTCCCAGGGAGCGCTTCGTGGGCGAGGGGCCCTGGCACGTCTTCACCCGCGCGGGCTACATCCAGACGCCCAACGACGATCCGGCGTTCCTCTACCAGGACGTCCCGATCGCTCTCAAGCGGGAAGAGCAGATCAACAACGGCCAGCCGACCCTGCACGCCGCCTGTCTGGCGGCGCTCGCCGTGAAGCCGGGCGAGACGGCCGTCCACGTCGGAGCGGGCACCGGCTACTACACCGCCCTGCTGGCCCGGCTCACCGGTCCGGCCGGCGCGGTCCACGCCTATGAGATCCACCCGGAGCTCGCCGCGCGGGCAACGGAGATCCTCGCGGACCATCCCAACGTCACCGTCCACCCCCGCTCGGGGACGGCAGGCCCGCTGCCCGCGTGCGACGTCCTCTACGTCAACGCCGGAGCGACGGCTCCTCCGGACGTCTGGCTCGACGCGCTGCGCCCCGGGGGACGCCTGCTCTTCCCGCTGACCTCGGCGGCGGGACCCGGGGCGATGCTCCTGGTGAGCCGCGCGGACGACGACCGGTTCGCCGCGCGCTTCGTCTGCCCGGCCATGTTCATCCCCTGCGCCGGCGCCCGCGACGACGAGACGGCGCAACGGCTGACCGAGGCGTTCCAGCGGGGGAACCTGGCGGGCGTGCGATCGCTGCATCGCGCCACACCGCCCGATTCCACGTGCTGGGTCGCGGGCCGCGGCTGGTGGCTGTCGACGGGGGCTTAAGCCGCTCCAGGCGCCGCGAACCGCGATACGATCCCCCGTCGATGCGAGGAAATCCGACGCGAGGAGATCCACGTGGCCATTCGTGAAGGTGCTTGGGACTGCCCCGTCTGCGGCCGGAAGGGGAACCGCGGACCCGACAAGTTCTGCGGCGGCTGCGGCTCGCCGCGCGGCCCCGAGGTGCAGTTTTATCTGCCGGAGGACGCGCCCGAGGTCACCGAGGCCGAGGCGCTGAAGCGGGCCGCGGCCGGCCCGGACTGGATCTGCCCCTATTGCCAGGGGGACAACCCCGCCACCAACGCCTACTGCTCCGGCTGCGGCGCCCCGCGGGATGGAGCGAAAACGCGCCCGGTCGCCGAGCAGCGGGACGGCGCGACCCCGGAGGCCCTGGCGGCGGCTCCGCCGAAGAAAGGGGGCTGGGGGAAGAGGCTCGGCCTCGGCTGCCTGGGGCTGATCGCGCTCGCCGCGCTCTTCGTCTTTCTCGGCCGGCCGAAGCCGACGACGCTCACCGTCACCGGCTTCCACTGGACGCGGACGATCGCCGTCGAGGAGCTCCGGCCGGTCACCGAGCAGGCCTGGGAAGGGCAGGTCCCGAGCGGCGCCCGCGTCCTGGGGAGCAGCCGCGAGGTCCATCACGTCGATCACCTCCAGATCGGCACCCGGACCCGCACCCGCACCGTCAGCGAGCGGGTGCAGACGGGCACGCACCGGGTCAAGACCGGCACCCGCAACCTCGGCAACGGCTACTTCGAGGACGTCTACGAGGACCGTCCCGTCTACGAGAGCCGTTCCCACGAGGAGACCTATCAGGAGCCGGTCTACCGCGACCAGCCCGTCTACCGCCAGCGCGTCCGCTACGAGATCGAGAAATGGATGCCCGACCGCGACGCCAAAGCCGAGGGCCGGGACCACGCCGCCGTCTGGCCCGATCCCCGGCTCGGCGCCAAGGAGCGCGAGGGGAAGCGCACGGAGCTCTACGAGGTCCTCTTCCGCAACGCCAAGGGCCAGGCCGCCACCTGGAAGGCGCCGAACGAGCAGGTCTGGAAAGGTTTCGAAGAGGGGCGGACCTACAGGGGGAAAGTCTACGGTGACGGGCGGGTGGCGGAGGTGGAGGGAGGAAATGGATAACATGGATCGCCGCCCCTTCGGCAGCACCGGCCTCACCGTCCCCGTCCTCGGCTTCGGCGCCGGACACGTGGGCGATCCGTCTCTCGACGAGGCGGAGGTCGGCCGCCTGCTCCACGGCGCCCTCGACCTCGGCGTCACCCTGATCGACACGGCGCGCTCCTACGGCCTCTCCGAGGAGCGCATCGGCCGCCATGTCGCCGGCCGCCGCGACGAATTCGTCCTCTCGACCAAGGTCGGCTACGGCATCCCCGGCTACGACGACTGGACGGGCCCGGTGATCGCGGCCGGGGTGGACGCCGCTCTCGGCCGGCTGCACACCGACCATATCGATATCATTCACCTCCACTCCTGCCCGCTCGACGTGCTGGAGCGCGGCGAGGTGGTGGCCGCGCTGCAGGCCACGGTGGCGGCGGGGAAGGTGCGGGTCGCCGCCTACTCCGGTGACAACGCGCCGCTCGAATGGGCGATCGCCTCCGGGGCCTTCGGCAGCATCGAGACGTCGGTCAACCTGGTCGATCAGCGGGCGATCGAACGGGCGCTGCCGGCGGCGCGAGAGCGCGGCCTGGGAGTGATCGCCAAGCGCCCCGCCGCCAACGCGCCCTGGCGCTTCGCCGAGCGCCCGGCCGCCACGGACGTGGCGCTCTACTGGGACCGCTGGCGCGCCCTCGGCCTCGATCCCGGCCCGTACGATTGGACCGAGCTCAGCCTCCGCTTCGCCGCCTGGCAGGACGGCGTCCACTGCGCGATCGTGGGCACCAGCCGGCTGGAGCACCTGCGGCGGAACGTCGAGCAGATTGCGAAAGGGCCGCTGCCGGCGGAAATGGTGGAGGCGATCCGCGCCGCGTTCCGTGCCGAATGGGAAGGGCAGATCTGACGCCGGCTCTATCCGGTCTTGGCCCTGCGTGACCTGCGCGCGAGGTGCACGATTCCCAACAGAGCCAGCCCGCCGATCAGGAGGGGCAGAGAGAGGAGCTGGAAGGCGACCAGCGTCACCGCGCCGACGGCTGTTTCCGCGAAGTAGGGAGCACGTTCCATGCCTTCTATTCTAACTCCGAAGGATAGAATCCCGCCCATCATGGACATCCGGCGCGCCATGGAAGCCGACTTCGAATCGATATGGGCCATCTTCCGGGCCGTGGTCGCCACGGGGGCGACCTACGTCTTCGATCCCGCAACCCCTCGCGAGGACGCCTTCGAATACTGGCTTGGGCCCGGCGCCCGCTCCTACGTCGCCGAGGACGCGGGGCGCATCGTCGGCATGTACAAGATCGTCCCGAACCAGCGCGACCTGGGGTCCCACGTGGCCAACGCGTCGTTCATGGTCGATCCGGGATTCGGCGGCCGGGGCGTGGGGCGGGAGATGGGACTGCACTGCCTCCAGGAGGCCCGCGCGGCCGGCTTCCTGGCGATGCAATTCAACTTCGTGGTGAGCACCAACGAGGCGGCGGTGGCGCTCTGGAAGAAGCTCGGCTTCGCGATCGTGGGCACGCTCCCCAAGGCGTTCCGGCACCGGGAGCTCGGCTACGTGGATGCCTATGTAATGTATAGGTTTCTGGATTGAGCCGAGCTCCCGATCGCCTTCAAATCATGGCGCTGGCGTCGCCACGAACGCCGGGTTGGTGCCGGACGCGGGGTCGAACGCCCGGCCCGTGATCGCTCCGAGATCATTGATGTCCTGGCCGTTGGTGAGGACGCCGGGATAGCCGGGCGCGACGAGCGCGTTGAGGTCCCGCATCACGCCGTTCTGCCACAGGAAGGCGCGGCAGGCGCCCGCGGCGTCGCAGGAGATACCCACCACCTGGCGCTGTTCGTTGATGCCGTGGGCCTCGCTGTACACGTCCCCCGGCAGGGTGCCGAGATTCTGGATGCCGCCGCGGCGGGTCCAGAGGAACGCGCGCAGGTTGGGGTTGTCCGGGTCGTCTCCGGGCTGGCTGGCGAACCCGACCACGTCCCCCCGCTCGTTGATCGCCATCGGCGTGTTCCAGGAGTCTCCTCCGAGATTGCCGATGTCCATCACCCGGCCGCTTTCCCAGAGCACGGCGTGCGCGGCGGTGAACCGCCCGACCGCCTGATCGCAGGTGCCCGAGATGCCCACCACCTGGCCACGGTCGTTGAGCGCGGTGGCGGCGCCGGAGGTGTCGCCGGGGAGCGGCGGCAGCTCCCGGATCTGGTTTCTTCCCGACCCCCAGACCACGGCCCGGAATTGCAGGACCTGCGGCGGCACGCACGTCGGATCGTGCACCGTATTCTCCGCCCAGCCGGCGATCTGCCCCCGGTTGTTCGAGCCGGTGGCGAAGCCGTTGTTGCCTCCCAGCGTGGGGAGCGCCCGCATCACGCCCCCTTCCCACGCGAAGCCGAGACAGATGTGGCCGGTGCCGGTGGCGCCGGGGAAGAACGCGGCGCAGCTCCAGCTCTCTCCCAGGGGATCGGGAGCCGCCGTCTGGGAGATCCCGGTGATGAGGCCCCGGTTGTTCTTGACCGGCCACGCCACGCTGCTGTTGGGGCCTCCCAGCGTGCCGAGATCGAAGATCGAGCCGCCCAGCCACAGGGCGGCGTGCCGGCTCTGATTTCCCGCCAGGTTGGAATAGCCCGTCACCCAGCCCCGGTCGTTGACGCTGTTGGCCCGGCTCACCGTGCCGCCGAGCGAGGGGAGATTGGTGACGCGGTACTCAACGCCATGGGCGGCGCCGGCCAACAGGATGGCGCCGAGGACTGCGAAGCGTGGGATCAGGTCTTTCATATCTACCTCCCTTGGGGTTGTTGGACGCTCAACGACAGCGCGAGCGTCCAGCCACCACCTTAGGGACCCGCGCGCCGGATTGCTCGCCTTTTTCGGACGCTGAATCGATCAAATTACGTGTCCGAATCCGGCGAGATCCGGACCGTCAAAAGGTGTACATTGAGGGCATGCTTGAGCCGGCCGGACTTGCCCCCTCGCTCCCCGCCCACGTCTGCCAGCGCGCGCTCGACGCCCGCGACGCGCGCTTCGACGGCCTCTTCTTCGTGGGGATCGTCACCACCGGCATCTACTGCCGGCCGACCTGTCCGTCGCGGCGGGCGATGCCCGACCACCGGCGGTTCTTCAATTCCGCGGCCGCCGCCGAGAGCTCGGGGTTCCGCCCCTGCCTGCGCTGCCATCCGGAGCTGGCCCCGGGACGGACGATGATCCACGCCGTGTCCCGTCTCGCGCAAGCGGCCGCCTACCGCATCGGCGCCGGCGCGCTGAACGGCAGGAGCGTGGCGGACCTGGCCGCGGAGCTGGGAGTGAGCGAGAGGCACCTTCGGCGCGCCCTGCGGCGGGAGCTCGGCGTCTCGCCCGTCGAGCTGGCGCAGACGCACCGCCTGCTACTCGCCAAGCGCCTCCTCGCCGAGACCGCGCTCTCGGTGACCGACATCGCCTTCGCCAGCGGCTTCGAAAGCCTGCGCCGTTTCAATTTCGTCTTCCACGAGCGGTATGGGATGTGCCCCAGCGCCCTGCGGCGGCCGCTGCGGAAAGAGGGCCGCCGCGCGGCGAGCGATCTCCTGCACATGACCCTCGCCTACCGGCCGCCGCTGGCCTGGGACGTGCTCATCGCCTTCCTGGCGGACAACGCGACGCCGGGAGCCGAGATCGTGGAAGGCCGCCGCTACGGCCGCACGGTGCGGCTCGACGGGCGCACCGGCGTGGTCTTCGTGGAGGATTCCCCCGCGGAGGCCCATCTGAAAATCGATATCTCATCCTCTCTCCTCCCCGTGCTCATGCCTCTGCTGGCGCGGCTCCGGCAACTCTTCGACCTCGACGCCCAGCCCGCGATGGTAGACGCGCACCTCGAGCGGGGAGGCCTGGCCCTCCAGAGGCGCGGCATACGACTGCCGGGAGCGCTCGACGGCTTCGAGGTCGGCCTTCGTATTCTGCTCAGTACGAGCGAGCTCGCCGGCCGGGTGGCGGCGGAGCTGGGCGAGCCGGTCGATACGGGGCATCCGGCGCTCAACCGGCTGGCACCGGACGCCGGACGTCTGGCCGAGGCGGGAGCGTCGCGACTCGTCGAGCTCGGTGTGGCGAAGCGGCGCGCGGAGGCCCTCTTGGCCTTCGCCCGCGCGGCGGCCGAGGGGACATTACGGCTCGATCCGGGCAGCGACGTGGCCGAGACGCACCGCGCCCTGATGGAGATCCCCGGAATCGACGAGCGGCTGGC
>DASXJP010000142.1:0-22484 GCA_036497345.1 Thermoanaerobaculia bacterium | reverse complement strand
CCGCCCTGGGTGGGGGAACGTCTCAGTCCCGGACATCGCCCCTGCCCAGGGCGGCCACATAGGGCCGCCCCTACAACAGGATGGCTCGGGGTGAAAATCCTTCTACTCCGTCACCCACGTATCCAGCTTGTACCCCTTGCGCACCTTGTCGGCCACCCCCTGGGCGTCGGCGCGCGTCTTGAACGGGCCGATGCGCACGCGGTACATGGTGCGCCCGCCGCGGTCGATGGGGGAGAGGTAGGCCTTCTGGCCGCCGCTCACCAGCCTGCCGCGGATGCGCTCCGCCTGCGTCTGGTCGGGCGAGGAGAAGACCTGGATCACGTAGGCCCCCTTGGGGATGGCGGGCGTCGCGGCGGCGTTCTTGGCCGCTTTGGGCGTCTTGGCCGGGGTTGGCGCGGGCTCGGGGGTCGCGGGGGCCGGAGCCGGAGAGCCCGCGGCCTCCTCCGCCGCGGCGTTGCGCGCCTTGCGGCGGTTGCGCCGCTCCTCGGCCGGATCGGGCAGGACGGGGGCGGGCGCGGCGGCCTCCTGGGCGGCTTGACTCCGCTCGGGGGCGGCGGGCGCGGGCTCCTCATGGACCGGCGCGGCGGGGGCCGGAGCCGTGGTCTTCTTGCCGCTCATGTCGTCGACCAGGGTGCCGCCCGAGGTCGCCTCCTGGTGCTTACCGCCCTTCCCCTTCTTGCCCCGGGAATCGAAGAAGTCGAGCTCCTCCAGGCTCTTGCCCTCCTGTGGCGCGGGGGGCGTCGCGCGCACCATCGCCTCCTGCGTGGCGCGGGCGGTGCTCTCGCGGCCGATCCAGACGCCGGAGACGAAGGCGGCCAGGAGACAGGTCAACAGGATCACGAAAGCGACGACCACCTGACGGTTGGTCAGGGCGATCTCGTAATAGCTCGGCTCATGCGGCTCAGACACGTTCACGCTCCCACATACGTTACTTCTTGTCCCCCATGAAGGCCCTCATGAACTCGACCGGGAAGGGGAAGATGATGGTCGAGTTCTTCTCGGCCGAGATCTCCGTGAGCGTCTGCAGATACCGGAGCTGCAAGGTGGTCGCGTTCGCGGAAATGATGTTCGCCGCCTCGGCCAGCTTCACTGAAGCCTCGAGCTCGCCGGCGGCGTGGATGATCTTGGCGCGCTTCTCGCGCTCGGCCTCGGCCTGCTTCGCCATCGCGCGCTGCATGTCCGGCGGCAGGTCGACGTTCTTGACCTCCACCATCGAGACCTTGATCCCCCAGGGGTCGGTGTGCTGGTCGATGGTCTCCTGGAGCTTGGCGTTGAGCTTGTCGCGCTCGGTCAGCAGGTCGTCGAGGTCGACCTGGCCGAGCACGGAGCGCAGCGTCGTCTGGGCGAGCTGGCTGGTGGCGTAGAGGTAGTTCTGCACCGCCACGATGGCCCGGCCGGGATCGACCACGCGGAAGTAGACGATGGCGTTCACCTTCACCGAGACGTTGTCCCGGGTGATGATGTCCTGTGGCGGCACGTCGAGCACCACGGTCTGCAGCGAGACTTTGATCATCGTCTCGACCGGCCAGAAGATGAGGACGAGGCCGGGACCTTTGGGGTTTGGCGACAGGCGGCCGAGCCAGAAGGTGACGGCGCGCTCGTACTCCTTGAGCACATTCACCCATTTCAAGAACAGGAAGACCGCGATGAAGATGATGGCGATGACTCCGAATCCGATGGATGGCATGGAGACCCTCCCCTTTCCCGAAGCTCAGATGATTGCATCCTGGCGGCGGCGGACCCCCAGGGTGAGATTGCGCACCGCGACCACCTCGACCGGCTCGCCCGCGGCGACCGGCTCGTCGGAGATCGCGTCCCAGATCTCCCCCTGGACAAACACTTTGCCGCGGGGAGTGAGCGGCGAGCGGGCGATGCCGATCTCGTGGATCATGGCCTCGATCCCCGCGCGGACCGGCGTCCTCTGGGCCCGCAGGGCCATGTAGGCCAGGAAGCCGACCACCAGGAGGGAGAATGTCGCCACCATGGCGATCAATTCCACGCTGACCCGCAGCGCGGACTCCGAGGTCTTGAACAGCATTAGGGAGCCGAGGACCAGGCAGAGCACGCCCGCCACCCCCAGCATGCCGTAGCTGGTGACCTTGATCTCCAGGATGAAGAAGACCACCGCGAGCAGGATCAGGGCCAGCCCGGCGTAGTTGACCGGCAGCACGGAGAGCCCGTAGAAGGAGAGGATGAGGCAGATCGCCCCCACCACTCCGGGGAGCACGGCGCCGGGGTGCATCAGCTCGAAGAACAGGCCCAGCCAGCCGATGCCGAGCAGGAGGTAGGTGATGTTGGGATCGGCGAGCACGCCCAGGAACGCCCGCAGCGGCGAGATCTCGAAGGTCCTCAACCGCGCGCCGTTCGTGCGCAGGGTCACCTGGACGGCGCCGCGATGGATCACCCGGCCGTCGAGGGCGCGCACCAGGGCGGGCACGTCCGGCGCGATGAGATCGATCAGCTTGCTCTGGAGCGCCTCGCCGGCGGTGAAGGAGCGGCTCTTGAGCACGGCCTCCTGGGCGAGCTCGGAATTGCGGCCGTTGCGCACGGCGAGCGAGCGGATGTTGGCCGCCGAGTCCTCCTCCACCTTCTTGGCCATCGTCCCCTGGATGTCCCCGCCCTCGCCGTCGACCGGGTGGGCGGCGCCCGCGTTGGTGCCGGGGGCCATGGCGGCGACGTCGGCGGACATCAGGATGAAGAACCCGGCCGAGCCGGCCCGGGCGCCGCTCGGGGCCACGTAGACCACCACCGGCGTGCGCGATCCCAGGATGGCGGTGGTGATGTCGCGGGTGGAGGAGAGCAGGCCGCCGGGTGTGTCGAGCTCGATGATCAGAGCCGCCGCGTTCTGGCGGTCCGCCTCCTGGATGGCGTCCTCGATCAGCTCCGCCGAGACCGGGTGGATCGCCGACTTGACCCGCACCAGCCACACCTCGCCGGTCTGCTCGCCCGCTTTTTCCCCGATTTTGGGCGCGGACGAGGCCAGCGGCGCCAGCGGGCCGATGAGCCCCAGGGCGATGAGCGCCAGGGCCAGGGGACGGGGGAGGTTGTGAGTGCGGCGCATGGTTTCAGGGTGGAGTATATCAGGGGGGCGATTTTCGTCCCTCCATGCGCCTTTGCCCTCGGTCGCGCCTGCCCTCCGAAGCCTCACCCTCGGTCCCTCTCCACTTCGTGGAGAGGGAGGGCCCAGAGATCGAAATCTTCTAAATTCGGCAAGATCGTCTCAGCCAGGTTCCCCCTCTCCACGCAGTGGAGAGGGGCCAGGGGGTGAGGCCTCCATGGGCAGACCTGCCGAAATCGACACCTTTATCTCGGCACCGCCCCCAGAATCTCCCCTTCCTCTCCCAGCGCCGGGTACCCCACCCCCCGTTTCCGGCACTGGGCGGCGATCTCCGGCCAGGTCCATTCGAAGAGGGTGCGCGCGTAGGTCTCGGGGTCGAGCCGGGGGGCGTCGTAGAGGCCGGCGGCGCGGCGCTGGCGCTGGGCCTCGAAGAGGAGGAGGGCGGCGGCCACGGAGACGTTGAGGGAGGTGCCCATGCCTTCCATGGGGATCTGGACCACGCCGTCCGCGGCGGCGAGGGCCTCGGGGGTCACGCCGTAGTCCTCGTTGCCCAGGAGGAGGCAGGTGGGGAGGGTGTAGTCCACCTCGCGGAAGGGAGTGGCGTCCGAGGTGGGGTGGGCGGCGAGAATGCGCATTCCCTGATCCTTGAGGACGGCCAGGGCGGCGGCGAGCGTCCGGTGCTTGTGGACGGGGAGCCACTTGCGGTTGCCTCCGGAGGCGGGGCGGGAGATCTTGAGCCGGCCTCCCGGCCAGACGGCGTGCGCCGCGAAGACCCCCACGGCGTCGCAGCTCCGCAGGATGGCGGCGAGGTTGCGCGGCACCTGCACGTCCTCCAGCAGGACGGTGAGGTCCGGCTGGCGGCGGTCGAGGACGGCGCGGAGGCGGTGATAGCGTTTCGGTGTGCTCATCGCGGTCAACCGCGATACCATACCCTGGGGCAATACCCTGGGGCACCTTGGCGCCCGCCGTACTCAATCGAGAATTCAGACGGAGGGAAATCACCTCTATGGCCATCATGGAACGCACGAGCAGCGGCATCGACAAGATCGTCGAGATCCTCGGCAAGGACGCCGACGACCTCCTCTCCTTCACCTGCAAGGGGATTCCCAAGGAGCAGATCACCCTGCCCGGCCCCGACCACGTCGAGCGGGTCTGGTCCCTCTCCGACCGCAAGCCGCCGGTGCTGGTGAATCTCCAGCGCCTCTACGGCACGGGACGGCTGGCCAACACCGGCTACCTCTCCATCCTGCCGGTCGACCAGGGGGTGGAGCACTCGGCCGCGGCCTCGTTCGCTCCCAATCCGGCCTATTTCGATCCCGAGAACATCGTCCGTCTGGCGATCGAGGCCGGGTGCAACGCGGTGGCCTCGACGGTGGGGGTGCTCGGCATCCTGGCCCGCAAGCACGCGCACAAGATCCCGTTCATCGCCAAGATCAACCACAACGAGCTGCTGACCTATCCCAACAAGTTCCAGCAGATCCTCTTCGGCAGCGTCGAGGAGGCGTGGAACATGGGCGCCGCGGCGGTCGGCGCCACGGTCTACTTCGGCAGCGACGACGCCGACCGCGAGATCGTGGAGATCGCCGAGGCCTTCCAGCAGGCCCACGAGTTGGGGCTGGCGACGGTGCTCTGGGCCTACACCCGCAACAACGCCTTCAAGAAGGACGGGGTGGACTACCACACCTCGGCCGACCTCACGGGCCAGGCGAACCACCTGGCGGTCACCATGCAGGCCGACATCGTCAAGCAGAAGCAGGCGACGGTGAACGGCGGCTACACCGCGCTCAATTTCGGCAAGACCAGCCCCAAGGTCTACGGCGAGCTGGTGACCGACCATCCGATCGACTGGAACCGCTGGCAGGTGGTGAACTGCTACAGCGGCAAGGTGAGCCTGATCAACTCCGGCGGCGAGTCCAAGGGGGCGGACGACTTCGCCCAGGCGATGCGCACGGCGGTGATCAACAAGCGGGCCGGCGGCTCCGGGCTGATCTCCGGCCGCAAGGCCTTCCAGCGGCCGATGAAAGAGGGAGTCGAGCTCTTCCACGGCATCCAGGACGTGTTTTTGTGCCCGGAGGTGACGGTGGCGTAAGGGGGGGACACGGACGGACAAGGACTGACACAGTCCAACAAGGACGGGAACGCATCCAAGTCCTCGTTGTCCTTGTTGGTCCGTGTCAGTCCTTGGTTGTCCGTGACCCCCTCACCCCTCCACCAGCTCCCGGATCTCCTCCAGCCGCGCCTCCGCGTCCTCCTCTCCGAGCTCGATCAGCCGCTGCAGATAGTCCGGCTGGAACATCAGCATGCTGAGGAGGTCCGAGGTTTCGGTCTCCCGCGTGCCCAGGCTGCGCACCAGGTAGCGGAAGCCGGTGGGGAGGCGGGGCTCGTATTCCGCGGCGAGCTCGCCGAGGTCCCGGGAAGGGCGCAGGACGCGGATCGCCACGTCGCGCAGGCTGCCGCGCTCCTCGGGCGGGAGCTTGGCGAGCAGCCTGTTGAGGGCCTCCAGGCGCCGCACGTCCTCGTCCAGCACGTCCAGGAAGATCGAGTCCATGAGATGACCTATGATCTGCGCCGGCGGCGGATAGCCGGTGATCTTGGGGCGGTCCGCCTCCTCGAAGCTGAGGTGGTAATGGGGGGAGACGGCGAGGATGCGCGTCGCTCCCAGGCGGAGCGCCGGCACCAGCGGGGTGGAGAGGCGCACGCCGCCGTCGCCGTACCAGGCGTCCCCCAGGCGGACGGCCGGGAAGAAGAGGGGGAGGGCGGCGGAGGCCATCACGTGATCGACGGTGATGCGGGCGTGGACGCTGCGGTGCCGCGGCTGGTTCCAGGTCGGGAGGCCGCGCCCCTGCACCCAGGTCACCGTCTGGCCGTTGGAGTAGTTGAGGGCGGTCAGCGCCAGCGCCTTGAGGCGCTTCTGCTCCAGGTTGCGCTCGATGCCGATGAGCTCGCCGTCCACGGTGGTGGAGGAGCCGGCGATCGTGTCGTAGAGCGGCGCGCTGTCCACCAGGCCGCGCACGGCCGGGGCCACGGGGGAGCCGCCCGAGGCGAGGCGGGTCGCCCAGCGGGTGAAATGGCGCGCCAGCGAAGGGGTGTCCACCCGGAAGATGTTCTCCACCTGGAGGCCGCACCAGATCCCGCAGAGATCGCCCATGGCCTCGGCGAGCGGACCGGGATGGGCGGCGAGGAAGCTGGCGTTGATCGCGCCGGCGGAGACGCCGGTGATGATGGCGAAGCGCAGGTCCGGGAAGCGCTGGGCGAGCCGGCGGATCACCCCGGTCTGGTAGGCGCCCCGCGCGCCGCCGCCGGAGAGGACCAGGGCGAGGTCCCCCGCCGCGTTGTCGCTGGCCGAGGGAGAGGGCGTCATGGCATGATCGCTGCCGCGCGGGTCGGACACCGCATCACTCTAATGGGAGACAAGGCAAAATGAAAACCGTTCTGACGGTGCTGGTGGTGCTCGCGATCGTCGCCCTCGGGGGCATCGCCTTCATGTACTCGGGACTGTACGACGTCTCGGCCAGTGTTCCGGACAAGGGGCTGATCCGCTGGGCCCTGGTCACCACGCAGCGGCATTCGGTGCATCGCGGGATCGCGGCGATCAAGGGCAAGGTCCAGGTGCCCAACCTGGAGGACCCGAAGCGGATCCAGACCGGGCTCACGCACTACCACGAGATGTGCACCACCTGCCACGGCGCGCCGGGGGTCAACATCTCGGAGATCGGCCAGGGCCTGAACCCCGATCCGCCCGAGCTCTCCGACGTCGGGCGGGACGAGCCGGAAGAGACCTTCTGGGTGGTCAAGAACGGCATCAAGATGACCGGCATGCCCTCGTTCGGCGTCACCCATACCGACGACGAGATCTGGGACATCGTGGCCTTCGTCCGTAAGATGGGGAAGCTCACGCCGCAGCAGTACCAGGCGATGGTGCAGCAGGCGGGGCTGGGCGCGCCGGGGCAGGAGAACGAGGGGCACGAGCACGGGGAGGGTGGCCAGCCGGCGCGGCCGCCCCAACCGGGGCAGCACCCCCTGGCCCCGGGAGCGCCGCCTTCGCAGTAGATCCTGTAGGGGCGGCCCTGTGTGGCCGCCCAGGAAACCGGTCCCCAGCCCCCCGCCCAGGGCCGCCCCTACGAAAGCCCCCTTTGTGGGGTGAGGGTCTACTTCGCCGCCTGCTGGTCCGGCGTCTGGGTGCCGGAGATCTTCAGCGAGCTCAGCATGGTCTGGAAGGCCGCCTCGTTGGCCGCGAACTTGTCGTCGGCCGAGGTCATCAGGATGATCACCACGTCCTTGTCGCGCGGCACGGCCACCCAGTGCTGGTCGGTGATGACCGTCCCCTTGCCGTCGATGCCGGCGCCGGTCCCTTTGCCGCTCACCACCAGCGAGAAGCCCCGCATGCCGCCGACGTTGACGACGTCCTTCTGCCGCACCTCGGCGCCCAGGCTCTTCTGCAGCCCCTCCGCGCTCTGCTCGAGCAGCGTGCGCGGGTTGTACGGCTTGCCCGAATTCTGGACGAAGACGGCGATCGACGAGGCGTTGTCTGGCGAAAAGACGCAGCAGATGGTGCCCGGCACGGCGAACTTCGTGGGGTCACCCTGGGCCCAGCCCTGCGGCGGAGCGAACGCGAGGCCGATCTGCTCCGGGGGGACGCCCCCCTTCGGCGCGGCGGCCTGGCCGGGCGCCGTGCCCTGCCCCTGGGCCTGGGTCTGACCCTGATCCTGAGGGGGGGCCGGCTGGCCGCTCTGCCCCTGGGCCGTGCCCTGCCCCTGTGCGGCCGTCCCCTGGTCCTGGGTGGTGGCCGGCTGTCCCTGCGAGGTCTGCGGGTCCGTATCGGCGGGGGTGTCGCTCTTGACGATCACCTCGCCCTTGGAGGCGGGCTTCTTCGGCTGCGGTCGCGGATGGACCGGCGCCTGCGCCCACCCGGGAAGGAGCGGCGCCGTCAGCAAGGCGGTTGCGACAACGAGAACACGTTTGTTGCTCGGGCTCATGGTCTCGGCTCTCCTTAATGGCGGTCGACGCTCAAGCGTTCGATCCCTGCCAGAGTTGACGATCTTCAAGGGATCACCGCCTGGAGTCCGCTGCTCCAAGCCTGGATCGCCTTCTCCAACGAACGGGGGTGATCAGGAGGGGGGACCACTACATCCGTCCGCCGCTTCAGACCCCTCAACTGATGCACCTCTCGTGCCTGGACGAGTTTCCCGGGGACATCGAGCAAGGCGGGATAGACATGGAGCCGGACCGGGAGCGCACATCTTAAACCCCAGCGCTCCATCCGCAAAGCGCCTCTACCACTTTCCCAAACGAGAAAGGACACGCCGTCCTCCCGGGAGGCCGCTCTACCCCAGGAAGGTCTTGATAAAGGCTTGGGAGAAGGGGGCCTTCTCGACCGGGCCGCTGGCCAGGAGGATCAGCGCCAGCCCCTTCCCGGGCGCCTTGAGGTAGAGCAGCGAGCCGTCCTGCTCGCAGACGGACGACCACTGGAGCCGGGTGTCTCCGGAGCCTTCGGAGCGCCAGGCGAGATAGGGCCGGCCCTCGGCGATCCCGCCCCGGCCGGTCATGACGTCGAGGTGCGCGAGGTCGCGGACGGTCCAGGTCTGGCCGGCGCGCCGGTTCAGCGAGGGGACGGTGTACGCGGTGTCGGGAGTCGCCGTCCGGCCGTCCGGCCCGGTGCCGAGCCCCTTGAGGTAGACCACCTCCTGCCCCTGGACCACCGCCACCGACAGGCCCGGCACGTGGCGCTCCCGGCGCAGCGCCTCGAGCCGCGTCTCAAGCGCCTGGAGCTTGCCCTGGAGATCGGGATCGACGTGGATCTTCATGGGGTCTGTCTTTATGGGGTCAGTCTTTATGGGGTCAGATTGTGGCGCGGAACGGCCCGCCTGGAAAGCGAGCTCCGCGAGGACGGCGGCGGGGGCCAGGACCAGGAGGGCGAGCAGGATGATGGAGCGGCGGCCTCTCATGACGGTTTGGACACCGGTTCCGTCCGCAAGGAAACCGGCCTCATCGATCGCAACCTACCCGAGCCGCCCCTGCTTCCGCAGCCGGTCGAGGTGGGCGAGGATCTGTCGCTCGGCGATCGGCCAGGCCTGCTGGGGGACGTCGTCGTAGACCGTGGGGAGCATCTCGGACGGCCGGCGTCTGCCCGCCTTCCAGGCCTCGAGGATGCGCCCCTCGCGCCAGAGCCGGTGGTCGATGTACTCGCGGAGCTTGGCGACGCCGTTCTTGATCGCCGGGCCGTGGCCGGGGAACAGGGTGCCCGGCCGCAGGGCCGCCAGCTTCTCCAGCGAGCCGAGATAGTCGTCCATGTCCCCCTCGGGGGGATCGACCACGATCATGCTCACCCCCGAGACCATGTCGCCGCAGAGGAGCGAGCGCTGCCCCTCCTCCAGGAAGCAGAGATGGCCGCGGGCGTGCCCGGGGGTGTGGAGGATGAGGACGGAGAAATCGTCTCCCATCGCCACCCGCTCGCCGTCCCGGAGCTCGCCGTCGATCTTGATCCCCCGCCCGGTGAGCCGCTCGGCGGTGAGGGGGTGCGCGAGGACCGGAACGCCCAGGGAGGCGCGCAGGCGCTCGACGCCGCCGACGTGGTCCGGATGGTGGTGGGTGAGCCAGATGGCGGTCACCCGGCGGCCGAGCCGCTCGCGGGCGGCGGCCAGGGCGGCTTCCAGCCGGTCGAGCTCGCGCGGATCCGCGGCGCCGGGGTCCACCAGCACGGCGTCGCGGAGCCCCAGCAGGTAGGCGTTCGTGGTGACGGCCGGCGGCAGGGTGTGGGTGAGGAGCGGGAACATCACCACCCCGGGGCGCATCTCGACGCGGCGGATAGGGCCGAGGTTGGTCTCGGCGGGATCGCGCAGGCGGTCGAGGCCGCGGAGGGGGCCGTCCTGGCGCAGCACCTCCAGGATGTGGAGGATGGGCGGGGCCGCCAGCACGTCGCCCCGCCGCCACGCCTCCAGGGCCTCGGCGGGGTGGATCCAGGAGCCGTATTCGAGCTCTCCTTCATGGACGGCGGGCTCGGAAGGCGCGTCCGGCGGCCATTCCAGGAGGAAGAAGCGGTTGTCGAAGCGGACGGGCGCGAACGGCGGCGTCACCCAGCGGCCGGCGTAGACCAGGGGGGAGGCTTCGAGCTGCACGCCGAGGGTCTGGAGGACGTCCGGAAACTTGCGCTCGCCGGCCAGCAGGGCCCGCCGGGGCTCGACGGTGTCCTCGGGATCGACGGTGGGGGAGGAGAGCAGGATGCCCGTCTCCTCGAACAGCTCGCGCAGGGCGCAGGCGGCGAGCCCTGGCAGCAGGTCCGGGCTCGGCTCGTCGAGATCGCGAAGAGACTCGGGCAGCCCCGCCGCCGGGGGGGCGTCCGACGCGAGCTGCGGCGCGCCGGAGACCGGCAGCCCGGCGTCCGACCGCGACAGCCCGCCGCCGGGGAAGGCGTGCCATCCGCCCATGAAGGCGAGCGCCTCGGCCCGCTTCACCCAGTAGACCTCGACGTCGTCCGGACCACCCCCCTCGACCCGCCGCCAGAGCACCACCGCGGCCGAGACGCGAGGCGGCGGCAGGGCGTCCGCGCCACCCAGGGGCGTTCCCACGACCTTCTCGTAGACGTTGCCGGAAGGATCGCTCGCCATGCGGCGGCTTATATCACGGCGGGTGGGGGAGGTCAGGCGATCAGGCCCTCGGCGCGGGCGAGCTCGACCGAGGCCTCCACGGCTTGGCGGAAAATGTAAGGATGAAAGGGGTGCTGAGCCCCCTGCTCCCGCTCCAGATCGGCAACCGCCCGGCTGAGCCTCCGGACCAGTGATCGTAGGGTGGCAAAGGCTGGTTGGCGAGTACCCTGAGCACCAAAGCAGTCCAGCAGGCACTGGAAAATTCCATCCTGAGTGCCTTCATGAATGTGCGGGTCGTGACCGTTGAGATCGCTCAAACTGGCCTGAAGCCGGAAAGGATGTTCTTCGAGAACAAAGAAGCTGTGCTCCTGGCGTCTGGCAATTGAGCAGGCAAGTCCGAGCTCAAAGGGCATGTTGAAGCGAGGGACCCTCAGCGCTCCTGACAACGAGGTCCTGCTCAGGTCATGGATGGAGGCTCCGCACCTTTCGATGAGGCTGTAGATCCGGTCCAAGCGGTTCTGTCCGCTACTGGGTACTTCCAAAACGCAATGAGGCTCGCGGCCCAAGGCCGCCAACCCAGCAAGCAGCGCCAGGAAAAGAGGGCGATAGCCCTTGTCGAAGGGTACATTGAGGAAGACCGTGTACTCGGGAGCGGAGGAGAAGGGGAGCACGAGAGGAGGGTGTTCAACCCTTCCGGGATTTAGTCTTGACCTGCCTCTTGGAGGGGCTCTCTTCCTTGATATAGCCCAACCGCAGGAGCACTTTCCTTACAAGCGCCGCATCCTTCTTGGTGACTCCCACCCCTTTCGAGATCTGCTCAGCGGTGGCAGGCACCACGATGTGCTTCTTCGTCCGCGGTTTCCGCGGTCTGACCTGCTTCCTCGCAGCACCGGGAGAGACGACGTCCGCCATGGAGTCATCGTAGCACAACATCTGAGGAGAGACTGTTGTAACTCGCCTTGGCACGATTTCGTCCTCCAAGTCTAGATCTCAGCTTACCATCCTTGTAACGTCATGGCAAGACGGGCCTGAAGGTCTCTATTCCCATTCGGAAGCCCCCCGAAATATCCCCCCCATACCTGCCGCGTTGGATAGAATGGCATCGCGCCGTCACCCGGCTGTCACGGTGGACGGCGCCGCCAATCCGGAAAGGAGAGCTCCGCGATGAAGCCGCCCGAGATCATCCGGCTGACCCCCGGCAAACGGGTCCTGTTCCTCACCAAGGATCCGGACCTGGTGCGCCGTCAGTTGCGGGGCGAGCTGGACCTGCGGATGGAGGACCTGCGGGTCGAAGACCTGCTCGACGACATCAATACCGACGCCATGACCCCGGCCTGGGTCTGCTTCAGCCACCGGCCGGAGGACATCGCCCGCGACGCCTACGCCGGCCTGATCGTCGACGGCAAGCGCCTGTTCGAGCGCGACGCCCTGATCAACGGGAGCTTCGAGGTCATCGTCTCCGGATACCGCAAGGGGGTGGGGAGCTCCCGCGAGACCGCCGTGCAGGCGGAGAAGTGGTCCGGCATCCGCATCGCCGTGGCCGCCTCCTTCGCCCCCATCCACGCCCGCAACAACATCAGCCAGGGCGTTCTGATGGCCGACCACGAGAAGCTGAAGCGCCTCCAGGCGGGAGAGGGGATCCCGCTGGAGGAATTCTGCCAGGGGTGGGACCCGATCACCCAGATCGTCATCCGCGAAGGGGGGCTCTTCCCGTTCTCGAAGGCGCTCGCCGCCGGCGAGATCGAGCTGCCCAGGCCGGACACCGGCCCGCGCCCGATGACCATGGCCGAGAAGATCCTCGCCCGCCACATGCTGGGAGCGGACGAGGGGCCCCGCTACGTCAAGCCGGGCGACGCCGTGGTGGTGTCGGTGGATGGCGGGTACTCCCACGAGTTCACCACCGCTCAGGTGCACCATTTCCTGGAGCAGGAATACGGCAAGGATTACGTCATCAAGAACCCCGGCAAATTCGCCGTCTTCGAGGACCACCTGATCTACGCCGACGAGGTGCCGAAGATGCGCGCCTTCGTCGACAAGATCGAGACCCTGCGCGAGCTCCAGCGCGAATTCCAGCGCCACACCGGCGTGCGCGACTACTCGGCCAAGGACCGGATCTCCCCCGGCATCTGCCACGAGGTGGCCCGCGAGCAGTTCATCGATCCGGGCGAATTCATCCAGGCCACGGACAGCCATACCTGCATGGGCGGGGTCAACAACGCCCTCGCCTGGGGGGTGGGGTCCACCGAGTACGCCGACCTGATCCACCAGGGGTTCACCCAGGTCGAGGTCCCCGAGTCGATCCGCTTCGAGCTCACCGGCAAGCTCCAGCCGGGGGTCACGGCCAAGGACCTGATGCTCTACATCCTCCTCAACTATGCCCGGCCGCAAGCGACGCTCGACCGGGTAATGGAATTCACCGGGCCCGGGATCGCCACCCTGTCGATGGACGAGCGGGCCACGCTGACCAACATGGCGACCGAGTGCGCGGCGAAGACGGCGATCGTGATCGCCGACGACGAGACCTGGCGCTGGCTGGCCGAGTGGCGGCCGGGGATCGACGTCGAGCGGCTGAAGGCGCGCGCCGTGGCCCCCGACCCGGACGCCGAGTACGCCGGCGGCGTCCACGCGATCGACCTCTCGGCGCTGCGGCCGATGGTGGCCCATCCGGGGGATCCGGACCGCGGCATCCCGTCCGATCCCACGAACGGCGCCTGGATCGACGAGATCGGCGACGTGCCGATCGACATCGCCTACGGCGGGAGCTGCACGGCGGGGAAGATCGACGACCTGATCTTCTATCACCAGGTGGTCAAGGAGGCGGTGGACGCCGGCCGCAAGATCGCTCCGGGCGTGCGGTTCATGATCCAGTGCGGCTCGCAGGCGGTGGAGAGGTTCGTGCGCGAGAACGGCCTCGCCGACACCTTCGAGCGGGCGGGCGTGCAGCTCATCCATCCCGGCTGCGGCGCCTGCATCGGCTGCGGCCCGGGGGTCTCGGAGACGGCGGACGAGGTCACCGTCTCGGCGATCAACCGCAACTACAAGGGGCGCTCCGGCCCGGGCAAGCTCTGGCTCGCCTCGCCGCTGACCGTGGCCGCCTCCGCCTTCACCGGCCGCATCACCGCCTATACGCCGGGGATGTTCGCGCGGACGGCGAGCGAGCGGCCGGTGCTGGTGTAGGCGGGCTGCCGCCCGGGCATTGATGCCCGGGCGGGGCGCCGAGGCGGACAGTCTCGTCCCTTGTAGACTTGACGGTCTCCGCCAGGCCTACAAGGAAATAGTCCAGCCACAGCGTCAGATCGGCCATATCCCGTCCTTCGTAATAGTTGTGGTGGGGATGGGTCGTCAGTGAGTGGTAATAGGCGACCACATCGCGAGCGTGCTCTTCCTCCAGAGAGTAGAGGCCGTTCAGACCGTACCCGTCCCGCTGGAGGAGAAAGGTCGCGAGGAGCCTGGCGGTCCGGCCGTTGCCGTCGTAGTAGGGGTGGGTGGTGACGAATTGATAGTGGGCCAGGCCGGCGATGAGAGGGGGCGGGATCTGTTCCTTCTCGGCCTGCCGGATCCAGGCTACCAGGCCCGCCATCAAGCCCGGAACGTCTTTGGCCTCAGGAGGCAGATAGACCAGGGCCCCCGCGGAATCCCGGATCGTGTTCTGGCCGTCGCGATAGCGGCTGGGACGCGCCCGGCCTTCCACCAGGGCTTGGATACGCTGGATCAGCTCCTCGGTGAGCTCGGCCCCGCGCGCCGCCCACTCCTCGACGCGGAGCAGGGCCTTCCAGTAGCTCCGGACCTCGCCCACATCCCTCTCGCGGCCGTGGAGCGGGACCTTGCGGCCGGCGAGGACCCGCTCGGCCTCGGCCAGGGTCAGCCGGTTCCCCTCGATCCGGGTGGAGTAGTGGGTGGAGCGGAGCCGCGCCCGGTTCCGCATCTCCGACACGACAGCCGGCGGCAGGGGGATCTGCTCGACGACCGCCCGCGCCGCCTCGATCTCCATGAGACGGCGGGCCATCGCCGGTGTCAGCGTGTAGCGCGGCTGCCAGGGAATCGCGGGGATCTCTCTCATCGGCTATACTTTGTCAGACCTAGCCCGGAGGATGAGCGCCGTCACCGGGTCGGGCCCAGGAGATCTTCACGATATCCTGCCCGGCGGCGCTTTCGTCCGCCATCCGACCGGAGCAGCCCGTCAGACCTGAAAGGAGCCAAATTGGCCGGACCCAAGTATCAATACGAGAAGCGCCAGAAGGACCTGGCCAAGAAGAAGAAGCAGGAAGAGAAGCGTCAACGCAAGACTGCCAAGAAGGAGACCGGTGCCCAGGAGGAGGGGCAGGCTCCACCCCAGGGAGACGGAGAGAGCGCTTCCTGACCGGCGGCGGGCTCAGAAGGCAGGCGTGGACATCGCTCAGAGAGCCGTTCGCGGGCGTGGCCTATGACGATGAGCTCGGGCGAGCGATGAACGGATTCAGAACGCGGACACCGTTCAGGTCCTGATCGTGCGGGGGCGTTCATAGAGCGTCTCGCGAGCAGGGTAGGTCTCTGAGTCAGAGATCAGGGAAGGCTTGCGCGAGAGGAAGCGGTCCATGGCCTCTTCGTACGTCTTCTCTTCGATCATCTGCTTCCGGAGCATGTCCCCAAGGTACCGCGAGACGCTCTGGTTCTGCTCCGCGGCGCGAATTCGCACCCAGCGAGCGACCTCTTCTTCCAGAGTTACGGTGACGTTCTTCATGGCACGATCTTAGGAAACCACGAACCTCGTGTCAAAGATCTCTCGCCCTCCTCTCCTCCCGCCCGGCGGTCCTTCACGAGAAAGGGCACCCCCGGGCGAGGGTGCCCCTGCTTGGGCGAGCCTGGATGGAAGGAAGCTTGGGCGCTCGCGGATCTCGCGAGGTCTAGGTAAAGCAGGGCCCCGAGCACATGTACTCGTCGCAGTAGTGGCCGACCCCGTCGGTGCACTGCCGGTGATACTTTTCCGTGACAGTGGTCCGCGAGAAGCAGCACTCGCCCAGGGCGGCCCAGTCGGTGCAGTAGGGCAGGCAGCCCGACGCGAAAGCCGGCCGGGGCCTGGAGACCAGGGCCAGGACGGTCATCACGACCGCGAGGGCGAACAGAGAGAGACGGCGCTTGGAGAAGATCGGAATCAGGATGGATTGTCTCATCGTTAATCTCCTATAAGGTTGGATTGAAAGTACCCAGGCTCGCCCGAAGGTGCAACCCTGCACCTTCTTCTCTACTAAGAGAGGTATGAGAAACCGGCCAAGGCGAGCCGCCGCCTCCCGGGATCGGCGCGGGTTCCCGGCCTCCTTCCCCCCTCGGGTATACTTCATGGGTTCGGCGGGGCGCCGGCCCCGTCTGTCATCCGCTGAAAGGAGCCACCCGATGGCCGTGAAGGACCAGGAACCGACCCTTTTGGGGACGACGAGCGAGGCGAAGCCTGCCGCCGACTCGGTCTATAAGGAAGAGGCTCTCGAGACCCTGGCCGAGGCGCGGCAGCGCTGGGAGAAGGCCAGCGCCAAGGCGGAGGCCCAGGTCCCGTTCTGGAAGCAGGACTTCACCACCGTGTCCGGCATGGAGGTGCCCCATCTGGTCACCCCCGAGCAGACGGCGGACGTCGATCCCATCCGGACCATCGGCATTCCCGGCGAGTACCCTTACACCCGGGGCATCCACCCGACGGGCTATCGCGGCAAGCTCTGGACGATGCGCCAGTTCGCGGGCTTCGGCACCGCGGCGGACACCAACGCCCGCTTCAAGTATCTGCTCTCGCAGGGGCAGACCGGCCTCTCCGTCGCCTTCCACCTGCCCACCCTCTACGGCTACGACTCGGACCACCTGATGTCCTTCGGCGAGGTGGGGAAGTGCGGCGTCACGGTCGACACCCTGGCGGACATGGAGGTGCTCTTCGAGGGGATCCCTCTGGGCGAGGTCACCACGTCGATGACCATCAATTCGACGGCGCCGATCCTTTTCGCCATGTACCTGGCGGTGGCCGAGAAGCAGGGGGTGGACATCCGGCGGCAGGTCTCGGGCACGCTCCAGAACGACATCCTCAAGGAGTACATCGCGCAGAAGGAGTACATCTACCCGCCGCGCCCCTCGATGCGGCTGATCACCGACCAGTTCGCCTTCGCGGGCCAGCACGTGCCGCGCTGGAACACGATCTCGATCTCCGGCTATCACATCCGCGAGGCGGGCTCGACGGCGCTCCAGGAGCTCGCCTTCACACTGCGCGACGGCATGGAGTACGTGCGGTACGGCATCGACGCCGGGCTGGACGTCGACGAGTTCGCGCCGCGGCTCTCCTTCTTCTTCAACAGCCACAACGACTTCTTCGAGGAGATCGCGAAGTTCCGCGCCGCCCGGCAGATCTGGGCCACGGTGATGCGCGAGCGCTATGGCGCCAAGAGCCCGCGCTCCTGGATGTGCCGCTTCCACACCCAGACGGCCGGCTGCTCGCTCACCGCCCAGCAGCCGTACAACAACGTGGTGCGCACCACCATCCAGGCGCTGGCCGCGGTGCTCGGCGGCACGCAGTCGCTGCACACCAACTCGCTCGACGAGACGCTGGCCCTGCCGACCGAGGAGAACGCCCGCATCGCCCTGCGGACGCAGCAGATCCTCGCCCACGAGTCGGGGGTGGTGAGCTCGGTCGATCCGCTGGGCGGCAGCTATTTCGTCGAGGAGATGACCCGCCGGATGGTGGACGGCGCCTTCGATTATTTCCGGCGGATCGACGATCTCGGCGGCATGGTGGAGGCGATCGAGGCCGGCTTCCCGCAACGGGAGATCATGGACGCCGCCTTCGCCTATCAGCGGGCCTTCGAGGAGAAGGAGAAGCTGATCGTGGGCGTCAACGCCTACCAGCTCGCGGACGAGCCGCCGATCGACATCCTCTACATCGGCGACGACCTCGCCGAGAAGCAGGTCGGCTTCCTCAACAGCGTCAAGGATCAGCGGGACCCCGGATCGGTCGCGCGGACGCTGGACGCCCTGAAGCGGGGGGCGGCCGGCAGCGAGAACACCATGCCATTGATTCTCGACTGCGTGAAGGCCTACTGCACGGTGGGGGAGATCAGCGACGCCCTGCGCGACGTCTTCGGCACCTACGAAGAGCCGGCGGTCTTCTGATGGCTTCCGCGACCGTAGTGAGAGAGCTGCTCCTCTACATGCTCTGGGCGGACCGCCTGATGCTGAAGGCGGTCCGCGAGGTGAGCCCGGAGGACCTGACGCGGGACGCCGGCATCAGCTTCGGCTCGCTGCTCGGCACCATGGTCCACATGTTGGGCTCGCAACGGCTCTGGCTCTCCCGGTTCTCCGGCAGTCCCATCGAGCGCCGCCCGGAGCTGGCGGACTTCCCGGACCTCCCCTCCTGGATCCACGGCTGGGAGGAGACGGCGTCCGGGATCGAGGCCTTCCTCGCCGCGCTCACCCCGGAGCAGCTCGCGGCCGAGATCACCTGGGTGGATACCGAGGGCCCGGTCCACACCCGGCCGCTCTGGCAGCCGGTGATCCACATGGTGAATCACAACACCTATCACCGCGGGCAGGTGGTCTCGCTGCTGCGCCAACTCGGCTACGAGCCGCCGCAGACGGACATGATCCGGTACTTCCTGAAGTGACTCCTTCCCCTCTCCCGCGTGCGGAAGAGGGCCAGGGGGGAGGGCTCTGCTACAATCCCGCCCCATGAGTGAGAGAAGGCTGCGCATTCTGATCGCCAAGCCGGGCTTGGACGGGCACGACCGCGGCGCCAAGGTGGTGGCGCGGGCGCTGCGCGACGCCGGGTACGAGGTGATCTACACCGGCCTGCGGCAGACTCCGGAGCAGATCGCCGCGGCGGCGGTCCAGGAGGACGTGGACGCGGTGGGGCTGTCGATCCTCTCCGGGGCCCACAACGCGCTGCTGCCCGAGGTGACCCGGCTGCTCAGGGAGCAGGGGGCCGAGGACATCCTGGTCTTCGCCGGGGGGATCATCCCCGAGCAGGACATCCCCGGGCTCAAGGGCGCCGGCATCGACGAGATCTTTCTGCCCGGCACCTCGACGAAGGCGATCGTCGAGTACCTGCAAGGGCGTTTCGCCGCAGTCGCGGCTTCCTAAACCCGCGCCGCGGTGCTACGTTAAAGGCTCAGGGAGGAGCCATGAAGAGAAGGATCCTGCTGGCGGACGACAGCGTCACCATCCAGAAGGTCATCGAGCTGACGTTCATGGACGAGGACTACGAGGTCCGCGCCGTCAGCAACGGCGACGACGCGGTGAAGCTCCTGCCGGAGATGAGGCCGGAGTTCGTGATCGCCGACGTACACATGCCGGGGGCCAACGGCTACGAGGTCTGCCGGCGGTCGAAGGAGCTGCGTCCGGACGTGCCGGTGCTGCTGCTGGTGGGCACCTTCGAGCCGTTCGACGAGGCCCAGGCCCGCGCCGCCGGGGCGGATTCGCACCTCAAGAAGCCGTTCGACTCGCAGGAGCTGCTGCAGCGGGTCGAGGAGCTGCTCGCCGCGAAGCCCGCCGCCGCGCCGGCCGCTCCCGCCGCCGGTCCCACGCCCACCGGCGTGGCGGACTGGGCGGCGCAAGCCCCACCCGCGCCCCTGCCGCTGGCGGACTGGAAGGCGGAGCTCCCGCCGCCGGCCGCAGCTCCGGCCGCTCCCGCGGTGCCGGACTGGATGTCCCAGCCCGCGGCGCCGTCCTTCGGCGCCGACACGTCCCCGGGATTGGGGACGGAGTCGATCCCGCAATTCGCGGAGGAGCCGTCCTGGGGGAGCTTCGAGCTGGAGCCGGAGCCCTCCCCCTCGCCGTTCACCGTGCCGCCTCCGGCGCCGGCGGCCCCGCAGCCGTTCGACCGCGAGCCATCGTTCACGCTGGAGCCCGATCCCGGCTTTCAGGCCGCGGCCGAGGAGCCGGTCTTCTCCCTGGAGCAGAACGAGCCGTCCTTCGCCATCCGGGAGGACGTCTTCGGCGCGCCCAGCGAGCTCTCGTTCGACGAGGCGCCGCAGGACCGCTACATCCTCGAGGAGCCCGGGCCCGTCGCCAACGAGTTCAACTGGGCCCCGGAGCCCGAGCCCGCGCCGCGGATGGAGCAGCCGCTCCACTCCGCGGAAGAGCCGGCCGCCGCCGCGGCGCCCGTCTGGGACGTGCCTGAGCCGGAGCCGGTCTACCCGCCCGCTCCCGGCCAGCCCGCCTACGAGCCCTCCCCGGCGCCCGCCGGTCACGGCAATGGACGGCTCTCGGACGAGGACGTGGACCGCATCGCCCGCCGGTTGGTGGAGCTGCTGGGCGACCGCACGGTGCGGGACGTGGCCTGGGAGGTGATCCCGGACATGGCGGAGATGATCATCCGCGAACGGCTGCGCGACCTGGAGTCCCAGGTCGAGTAGCACAGCCTTCGGCCGGGCCGGAGGCGGACAGGGAGCGGTGGCATCACCGCTCCCTTCTGTTTGATGGACAAGGAAATCGACGATGGAGGTGGGCCGTGAGCGGCACCAGCACGGAGACAGCGGCGATCAATTCGATCTCCAAAGAGGAGATGGACAAGCGCTTCGACCCGGCCGGCTATGAGCAGGTCTGGCAGCGGCGCTGGGCGGAGAAGGGGTATTTCAAGGCCGAGGCCCCCTCGGCGAAGCCCTCGTACTGCATCATGATCCCGCCCCCCAACGTCACGGGCAAGCTCCACGTCGGCCACGCGCTCCAGTCCTCCATCCAGGACCTCCTCACCCGCTGGCGGCGGATGCAGGGGTTCAACGCCCTCTGGCTGCCCGGCACCGACCACGCCGGCATCGCCACCCAGCTCATGGTGGAGCGCCAGCTCGCCACCGAGGGCACCAGCCGCCGCGAGCTGGGGCGCGAGCTCTTCCTCGACCGCATGTGGCAGTGGACGGAGCAGTACCACGGCAACATCCGCGAGCAGCTCGATCTGCTGGGCGCCTCCTGCGACTGGACGCGCGAGCGTTTCACCCTCGACGCCGGCCTCTCGCGCGCCGTGCGCGAGGCCTTCGTCCGCCTCTACCGCGAGGGGCTGATCACCCGCGGCGAGTACATGGTGAATTGGTCCCCCAAGCTCGGCACGGCGGTCTCCGATCTGGAGGTGGAGGCCAAGACCGTGCAGGGGAAGCTCTACTACGTGGCCTATGCGGTCGAGGGGAGCGACGAGCGGATCGTGGTGGCCACCACGCGGCCGGAGACCATGGTGGGCGACACCGCCGTGGCGCTCCACCCCGAGGACGAGCGCTACACCCATCTCCATGGCAAGGCGGCGGTCCTGCCGCTGGTGGGCCGGCGCCTGCCGTTCGTGGCCGATACGGCCGTGGACCGCGAGCTCGGCACCGGGCTGGTGAAGATCACCCCGTTCCACGATCCCAACGACTTCGAGATGGGGAAGCGGCACGACCTGCCCGGGATCACGGTGATCGGCCTCGACGGCCGGATGACCGCCGAGGCCGGCCCCGGCTTCGCCGGGCTCGACCGCTTCGAGGCCCGCGAGAAGATCGTGGAGAGGCTGCGCGACGAGGGATATCTGATCAAAATCGAGCCGCACACCCACAACGTGGGGCACAGCCAGCGCAGCGGCGAGCCCATCGAGCCGATCGTCTCCACCCAGTGGTTCTGCGACGTGCGGAGCATGGCCGACCAGGCCCTGGCGGTGGTGCGCGACGGCCGCGTCCGGCTCATCCCCGACTCGTGGGACAAGACCTGGGAGCACTGGCTGACCACCATCAAGCCCTGGTGCATCTCGCGCCAGCTCTGGTGGGGGCACCAGATCCCGGCCTGGTACACCGAGGACGGCCGCTGCATCGTGGCGCACAGCCTGGAGGAGGCCATCGCCGAGGCGGGAACCGACCGGCTCACCCAGGACCCCGACGTGCTCGACACCTGGTTCTCCTCCGGGCTCTGGCCGTTCTCGACCCTCGGCTGGCCGGACGACACGCAGGACCTGCGGACCTTCTATCCCACCGACGTGCTGGTCACGGCGTTCGACATCATCTTCTTCTGGGTGGCGCGGATGGTGATGGACGGTCTCCATTTCATGGGGGACGTCCCCTTCCGGGCGGTCCACCTGACGGGCCTGGTGCGCGACGCCGAGGGGCAGAAGATGTCGAAGACCAAGGGGAACGTGATGGACCCCACGGAGCTGATCTCCGAATACGGCGCCGACGCCCTGCGCTTCACCCTGGCCTCGCTCGACAGCCCGGGCCGCGACATCCCGCTCAACCGGGACCAGATCGCCGGCTACCGCGCCTTCGGCAACAAGCTCTGGAACGCCACCCGCTTCGCCCTGTCGCGTATCCCGGCCGAGGCGCGGGTGCGGGAGACGATCGACCCGGAGGGGCTCGCGGCGCCCGAGCGCTGGATCCTCTCGCGCCTCTCGCGGGTGGCCGCGGAGGTGGACGCGCGGTTCGAGACCTTCCGCTTCGACGAGGCGTGCAACCGGCTCTATCATTTCTTCTGGGGGGACTTCTGCGACTGGTATATCGAGCTGTCCAAGCCCGCCCTTTCCGGAGAAGCCCCCCGGCCGCGGGTGGGGGATGTGCTGCTCACCGTGCTCGACCGCGCCCTGCGGCTGCTGCATCCGGTGATGCCGTTCCTCACCGAGGAGCTCTGGCAGCGGCTGCCGGGCCATGAGGCGATCCATTCCGAGACGATCTGCCTCGCCCCCTATCCGCGGCGCGAGGAAGGGTGGGAGGATGACGTGGCGGAGGCCGGCATGGAGGCCCTCACCCAGGTGGTCACCCGCGTGCGCGCCCTACGGACCGAGATGGGGCTGCCCCCCAAGGCGAAGCTCGACCTCCACCTCAACGCGGCGGACTCCGGGACCGGCCGGTTGCTCCAGGAGCAGTCGGCGTTGATCCAGTTCCTGACCCGAG
>DASXJP010000141.1:0-14515 GCA_036497345.1 Thermoanaerobaculia bacterium | reverse complement strand
ATCGGCAGGTGCTAATTCTTCTGCCTGCCGGTATTGCTCGATGGCCTCGCCGTATTTCTGCTGGTTGGCGAGAGCGACGCCCCAGCCGTGGTGGGCCTGAGCGGACTTCGGATCGAGCTCTTTGGCACGGCGGTACTGCTCGATGGCCTCGGCAGGCTTGCCTTGATTCACGAGGGCTGCCCCCCAGTTGATGTGAATATTAGCATCGGCAGGTGCTAATTCTTCTGCCTGCCGGTACTTCTCGATGGCCTCGCCGTATTTCTGCTGGTTGACGAGAGCGAGGCCCCAGCCGTGAAAAGCCTGAGCGTGCTTCGGGTCGATCTCCGTTGCTCGGCGGTACTGTTCGACGGCTTCGTCAGGCTTGCCCTGCTCCGTTAGGGTCACCCCCCAGTTAATGTGGATCTCAGCGTTCGTAGGATCTAGTTTCGCTGCCCGCCGGTACTTCTTGATGGCCTCGTCGTACTTTAGCTGGCTGGCCAGAGCGAGGCCCCAGCCGTGATAGGCCAAGGCATACTTGGAGTCAATCTCTGTGGTCCGCCGATAGTGCTCTATAGCCTCGGCAGGCTTGCCTTGACTAACGAGGGTCACCCCCCAGTTCTTGTGGATCTCAGCGTTTGCAGGATCTAGCTCCGCTGCCTGCCGATACTTCTCGATGGCCTCGTCGTACTTCCCTTGGCTCGCGAGAATGAGGCCCCAGCCGTGATAGGCAAAGGCGTACATGGAATCAAGCTCCGTGACTCGACGGTATTGCTCGATGGCCTCGGCAGGCTTGCCTTGACTAACAAGAGCCACCGCCCAGCTCTTGTGGATCTCAGCATCAGTAGGCTCTAATTCCGCTGCCTGCCGATACTTCTCGATGGCCTCGTCGTACCTCTTCTGGCTGGCGAGAACGAAACCCCAGCCGTGAAAAGCCTGAGCGTGCCTCGGATCGAGCTCTGCGGCACGGCGGTACTGCTCGATGGCTTCGTCAGGCTTGCCTTGATTCGCGAAGGCTGCCCCCCAGTTGATGTGGATCGCGGCGTTGGCTGGATCTAGCTCCGCTGCCTGCCGATACTTCTCGATGGCCTCGCCGTATTTCTGCTGGTTGGCGAGAGCGTGGCCCCAGCCGTGAAAAGCCTGAGCGTGGTTCGGGTCGATCTCCGTTGCTCGGCGGTACTGTTCGACGGCTTCGCCAGGCTTGCCTTGATACGCGAGGGCCATTCCCCAGTAATTATGCCCTGGGGCATTGCTGGGGTCCAACTCCGTTGCTCGTTTGTATTCCTCAGCTGCCTCCGCGAAGCGACCCTGCTTGAATAACTCGTCGCCGAGCTGTAGAAAGCTTTGCACTTTCTGGATCGTTTCGGCAGGCATGATTCATTCCCTCTTGAGACTCATGGCGGATTGGAGGTGAGATCGCGGGTTGACCTCCGCTTGATTAGCTTGGTATCTATCTTACGCTTCCTGCTCAGATACCGTCAAAGCAATCGAATGTCTCGCATAGATCCATATCCGTTCGCACTTCCCATCTGATGCTTATGGGATACAAGCCGGCAAGCCAAGGGTAGCCCGACTAGCCCAGCCAGACACGCCTCGGCCGTCCGCTCCTACGGACCCCCGGCCCGGAGCGCCGCCTATTGCGATATGGGAGCCGAGGCGAGCAGGCTCTGCACCATCGCCGGCTCCACCGGTTTGGTCAGGTGATGGTCGAAGCCCGCCTCGCGGGAGCGGCGGCGGTCTTCGTCCTGGCCGTAGCCAGTGACGGCGACGAGCATCACGCCCTCCCAGCCCGGAAGCCCGCGCGGCCGTTTCGCCACCTCATAGCCGTTCATCCCGGGCAGTCCGATGTCGAGCAGCGCGGCGTCCGGCCGGAATTCCGCCGCCAGAGCGAGGGCGTCCGGCCCGTTGTAGGCAGAATCTCGGGTATGACGAACGTCGGCACCCACCGGGAGCCAGCCTTCTCGTCTTGCCAGAGGTGCGACGATACCCTGGTGATGGAGGGGCGGCTCTGCGGCTCGGTCGAGAACAGCGAGGATCCCAGGCTCAAGAACAGCCAGGTCTTCGGTGTCTACCGCATCCGTTTCTATTCCGTGGCGAACAGCAGCGATGTGAAAGGTACGTTCGAAGGGGTCCTCCTGCGTCCGTGCCTCCAGGAGTGACTTCCGCGACGGGCATCGACATCGACTTCCAGAAACCGGGCACGGATTCTAAACAAGGAGGTAAGGAACATCGTGGTCTTCGGACCGACGACGAAGCAGCAGGGCACGCTCACAGTCGAGAGGACGGCAGCGGGGGGGCCCTCGGCTACGGGACGCTGTCGTTGGGCGGCGGTTTCGACCAGCATATCAACATTCTGTGGGACGAGACATCTCAGACGATCACTTTCAGTAATGCCAGCATGCCATTGAGCGCCACGACTGGCACATTCGATGTCTATGAAGGTAAGGCGTTTCCGCTGAAACGGACTATCCCCCCAATCCTGCTGGCAGGGAACTTCCAGCACTTCGACGCGACCGGCGCGGCCGGGCCGTCCCAGCATTTCGCCTGGTACGCCGTGGGCGCACCTTAATGACAAGAGAAGTAGAGGGAACAGAGCTAAGGCGGCTGCTCTTTGATAAGTGAAGCACTGTCAGGCGGATGGATGTGGCCCGTCCTCCTGGCAGCTCTCCTCGGGTGCCGCCCTTATGCGGGGTGGGTGGCAGCCTATTTCCGCGGCCGTCGCCGATCCATCTGGCAAGGGAGAGTGGTCATCGATCCCGCGGCCCAATTGGCTATGTACGGCGCCTTCTCCTCTTGGCACGATACCTCCCGTATCGCGGAGGGCACGTCATGCGCCGCCTGGGGCGCACGAGGAGGAGGTAGCGATGAGAGCACATAGCAGTCTTGGCATCGGTGTCTGCGCGCTGGGCCTGATCGTCCTCTGCGGTCCGGGGACGGCTCCGGCGCAGACGGCGGCCGGCACGGCGAAGGCCGCTCCGCAAGCGCCCGCGGCTGTGCGCGACGGGCAGCACGACTTCGATTTCCTGCTCGGCTCCTGGAAGTATCACTTGTCGCGTCTCGACCATCCGCTGACCGGCTCCACCACCTGGCTCGAATTCGAGGCGACCGGCGTCTGCGTCCCGGTCTGGGACGGCCGCGCCCAGCTCGACCAGCTCGAGGCGGACGGGCCGACCGGCCATATCGAGGGGCTGACCCTGCGGCTGTACAACCCGCAGTCGCATCAGTGGAATCTCAACTGGGCCAATGCCAAGGACGGCACTATGGGGATACCGACCATCGGCTCTTTCGACGCCAAGAACGGGCGCGGCGAGTTCTACGATCAGGAGATCTACAACGGCCGTTCGATCCTGGTCCGCTATCTCTGGTCGGACATCACGCCGAATTCGGCGCGGTTCGAGCAATCGTTCTCGGTCGACGGCGGCAAGACTTGGGAGTCGAACTGGATCACCACCCAGGTGCGCGTCGAGAAGTAGAGGCTCACCCCTCCCGCAGCAGCCGGCCCAGCCGGCGGACGCCGTCGAGGATCTCCGGGACGCCGGTGCCGCCGTAGCCGAGGACCAGGCCGGCGCGGGAGGGCTGGCCGAGATGGCAGGCGGAGAGCGGCATCGCCCACAGTCCCTCCTGGGCGGCCCGCTCGGCGAGGCGGCGGTCCTGGGATCCCTCCCCCAGGACCGCCGCCAGGTGCATGCCCGCCCTCTCGCCGAGCACCTGGACCTGGGCCCCGAGCTCGCTCCGCAGCGCCTCCACCAGGACGCCCCGCCGCTCGCGGTAGATCTGCCGCATCCGCCGCAGGTGGCGGGCGAAGTGCCCCTCGGCGAGGAAGTCGGTGAGCACGGCCTGATATAAAGTGGATGGAAAATCGTCGATCGCCGCGCGCAGGGCGGCGAAGCGCTCGACCAGGTCGGCGGGGACGACGAGATACCCCACGCGCAGCGCCGGAAACAAAACCTTGCTGAAGGTGCCGATGTAGACCACGCGGGAGTCGCGGTCGAGCCCTTGGAGGGCCGCGATCGGCTGGCTCTCGTAGCGGTACTCGCTGTCGTAGTCGTCCTCCAGGATCCAGGCGCCGCTCCGCCGCGCCCAGTCGAGGAGCTGCAGCCGCCGCGACGCCGTCAGGGTCGCTCCCAGCGGATATTGGTGCGACGGGGTGACGTAGGCGGCCCGCGCCCGCGGGCCGCGGTCGACGCCGGCCGCCACGTCCAGGCCCTCCTCGTCGACCGGCACGGGGACCAGGCGGGCGCCGGCGATCGCCAGCGCGTCGCGCGCTCCCTGATAGCCCGGCTCCTCCATCCAGACCTCGTCGCCGGGGTCCAGCAGAATCCGCGCCGCGATCGCCAGGGCCTGCTGGGAGCCGCTCGTCACCAGGATCTGCTCGGGCGTGCAGCGGACGCCCCGGGAGGTCCCCAGATAGGCGGCCAGCGTCTCGCGGAAGCGGCGGTCCCCCATGGGATCGCCATAGAGCATCTGGCTGGCGCGCGGGTTCCGCCCGTGGCGGGCCACCAGACCGGACCACACCTGGAGCGGGAACTGGTCGACGGCGATCTGGCTGACGCGAAACGCCCCCAACCCACCGAGCCACGGCTCCCGCCTCCCGAGCGGCAGCCCCGGATTGGCGGCGACGGTCCGGGGCCCCGGGCGCGTCTCCTGCCCCGAGGAGGACGTCCGGCCGGCGGTCCGCCGCGGATTGGCCAGCGAGCGGGCCACGAAGGTGCCGGCGCCGGCGCGGCTCTCGAAATACCCCTCCGCCAAGAGCTGCTCGAAGGCGGTCAGCACCGGCAGGCGCGAGATCTGGAGCTCGCCCGCCAGGCCGCGCGTCGAAGGGAGCCGCTGCCCCGCGCCCAGGCGCCCCGCCAGGATGGCCTCGCGAAAGCCCTCATAGAGCTGGCGGTACAGCGGTTTGGCCGCGGCGCGGTCGAGCGCCAGCAGGGGGACGATCTCGGCAGCCGCGCGCTTCATGCGACCAGCGTAACAAATTGCGCGAAGGAGCGTAGACAGATCGAGAAGCCCCGGGTGCCAGGCCGTGCTGACCGTCGCTTGAGCTGGGAGGAGACGATGGGAGGAGATAAGTTGACCATCAGCAGCGTCGACGAGTCCCAACGCAGAGCCGCCAGAGTGGTGGGATTCTGTTACCTGTTTGCCATGGCGGTCTCGATGTTCGTCGAGCTGTATGCCCGCGGCCATCTCGTCGTCCCCGACAACGCCGCGGCGACCGCCCGCAACATCATGGCGCACGAACGGCTCTTCCGGCTCGGCATCGCCGGCTATCTCCTCGTCATGGTGAGCGACGCGGCGCTGGCCACTGCCCTCTACGTGATCCTCAAACGGATCGATCAGAACCTTGCCCTCTTCGCGTTTTTCCTGCGGGCGATTGAAACCGTGATCGGCGTCGTCGCGACGCTCAACAGCTTCGACGTCCTGCGTCTCCTGAGCGGCGCCGGCTATTTGCAAGCCTTTACGACCGATCAATTGCAGGCCCTGGCGAGGATACCGGTCAGCTCGTACGGCTTCGGGGTGAACGTCAGCTTCGTCTTTCTCGGATTGGGATCCACGGTGTTCGGCTATCTGTGGCTCAAGTCGAGCTATATCCCGAAAGCCCTGGCGATCCTGGGAATCGTCGGGTCCCTGCTGCTGGGAGCAGGCTCGTTCGTGTTCATCATCTTCCCCGATCTCACGAACATGGCCTATTTCATCCCCATCTTCCTGTTCGAGGTGACCATGGGCTTCCTGCTGCTGCTCAAGGAATTGCCGATCGGACAGCGGGAGGCGGCATGACACGCCGAGACGTCGAAGCCTCGCCGCAGACGTACGCACGAATCGGCGGGCTCATCTACCTGATCATCATCGTGATCGCCCTTTTCGCCGAGGCCTACGTCCGGGGCAGCCTCATCGTGTCGGGCGACGCCGCCGCGACCGCCGATAAAGTCCTGGGCTCCGAGACGCTGTTCCGCGCCGGCCTGGCGGGCGAGATGCTCACGTGCGCGGGCGACCTCGCGATGGCGATGATCCTGTACGTGCTGCTCAAGCCGGTGAGCCAGAGCCTGGCTCTGCTCGGAGCGTTTTTCCGGGTGGCGTTCGTCAGCATCTATGGTGTCGCCAAGCTCTTCGAGATCGCGGCCCTGGTGGCGCTGGGCCGTGCCGACTATCTGAAAGCCTTCGATCCCCAGCAATTGCACGCCCTGGCATACATGTCGCTGCGAGTGCACAGCCTCGGCTACGGCGCCAGCCTGCTGTTCTTCGGTTTCTGCTGCGTCCTGTTCGGTCATCTGATCTACCGATCGGTTTACCTGCCCAGGACCCTCGGCATCCTGCTCGTGATCGGCGGTTGGGGCTACGTCCTCTTCAGCCTGGCGCAGATGCTGGACCCGGCGTTCGCCGGTGAGTGGCTGTTCCCCTGGCTCATGCTCCCCGCCTTCCCCGCGGAATTGGGGCTCGCGCTGTGGCTCCTGGTGAAGGGGGTCGACGTTCCGCGGTGGGAAGAGAGGGCGCACGGGGCGTCACCCTTCCCGGCGTAGAAGTTGGCGCCCCGTTGGGGCGAGCCCTCACTCTCCCAACCCTCTCTCTCCCAGCCTCCCCCCGACCTGACGGGAGAGAGAGGGCTCAAACAGCTCTTCCAAAAGGTCTTTCTCCCTCTTCTCCCGGACGGCGGGGGGGAGGCTGGGAGAAGAGGGCCGGGTCTCCGTGAGGGAATCAAATGAGGGCCAACCTGCCGAGGACGCGAACAGCTCCCTCCCGCCATTCCCCTGTGACAGTTGTTAAGCCGATGTAAATACTTTGAAAAATCGGTCTTACATCGACTCTCACGGCACTAATCCTCAATTATCCTCCGGTCCGGAGGGGCTTCTTCATGGTTTCTACATCTCTGCGTTCTCTTGGATTTCTGCTTGTGCTCGCGCTTCCCCTGGCGGGCTCTCAGTCGTCGCACGAGCACGGGAGGCCCCTCTCTCTGCCGCCCGCAGCTCCGTCCTCCGGCGAGACGGTGATCAACGTGCCGCCGGTCGACGCCGGGGCCGACACCCTGGAGGCGCGCGGCGCGGCCGAGCGGGCCTCGCTGCCCCGCTTCAAGGTCGAGCACGACTTCCGCTTCACCGACCGCCTGCTGGAGAGCGGGATCACCTTCGTCCAGCAGATCGTGGACGACGCCGGCAAGGCCTATAAAGCGGCCCACTACGACCACGGCAACGGCATCGCCGTGGCGGACGTGGATGGCGACGGCCTGCCCGACATCTACTTCGTCAGCCAGCTCGGCGGCAATCAGCTCTGGAAGAACCTGGGCAACGGCAAATTCCGGAACATCACGGCGGAGGCCGGCGTCGCGGTGGCCGGCAAGATTTCCGTCTCGGCCACCTTCGCCGACATAGACAACGACGGCGATCAGGACCTCTACGTTACCACCGTACGCGGCGGCAACGTCCTGTTCGAGAACGACGGCAAGGGTCACTTCAAGGACATCACCCAGAAATCGGGACTCGGCTATGTCGGCCACTCCTCGGCGGCGGTCTTCTTCGATTACGACCGCGACGGCCGGCTCGACCTGCTGCTGGTCAACGTGGGCAAGTACACGACCGACGTGAAGGGCAAGGGGGGCTATTACGTGGCCTACGAGGATGCGTTCAAGGGGCACATGTTCCCGGAGCGCACCGAGTACAGCGTCCTCTACCACAACGAGGGGGGGAACCGCTTCGTCGACGTCTCGGCCAAGATGGGGCTGCGCGACGGCGGCTGGAGCGGCGACGCCTCGATCTGCGACTTCAATGAGGACGGCTGGCCCGATCTCTACATCCTGAACATGCAGGGAGACAATCACTACTGGGAAAACCAGGGCGGCAAGGCGTTCGTCGAGAAGACGGCAAAATACTTTCCCAAGACCTCCTGGGGCGCCATGGGGATCAAGCTGTTCGACTTCGACAACGACGGCCGCATGGACCTCCTGGTCACCGACATGCATTCGGACATGGTGAGCTACGACGTCCCGCCCCAGGACGAGAAGCTCAAGTTCCCGCCCGCGGAGGATCTCCCGATCTATCAGGGGGCGGCCAACAACATCTTCGGCAATTCCTTCTACCGGAACCTCGGCGGCGGCCGGTTCGCCGAGATGTCGGACGAGCTCAACCTGGAGAATTTCTGGCCCTGGGGGGTCAGCGTCGACGACCTCAACGCCGACGGCTGGGACGACGTCGTGATCACCGCCAGCATGAATTTCCCCTTCCGCTACGGCGTCAACTCGGTGCTGCTCAACAACCAGGGCGAGGTCTTCCTGGACAGCGCCTCCCTGCTCGGCGTCGAGCCGCGCCGGGGCGGCCGCACCCGCAAGGTCTGGCTCACCCTCGACTGCGGGGGAGAGGATAAGGACCTGCCCCAGTGCAAAGGCACCTCGGGGCGCTACGCCGTGACCGGCACCCTGGGCAGCCGCTCGTCGGCGGTCTTCGACCTCGACGGCGACGGCGACCTGGACATCGTGACCAACGAATTCAACGCCGAGCCGCAGGTGCTCATCAGCGATCTCGCGCAACGGCACAAGATCCACTGGCTCAAGGTCCGCTTGACGGGGACGGCGTCGAACCGCAACGGCCTCGGCGCCATGGTCAAGGTCCACGTCGGCCGGCGGGTGCTCACCAAGGTGATGGACGGGAATTCCGGCTACCTCTCGCACAGCATCCTGCCGCTCTACTTCGGGCTCGACCAGGCGGAGAAGGTCGATGAGATCGAGGTGAAATGGCCCTCCGGCCGCACGCAGACCCTCGCCGGGCCGATCGCGGCCAATCGCCAGCTCGAGGTGACCGAGCCGGTCGCGGACACCCGGGCGGACACCCACGCGAGCTCCCGAAAGAAGTCGGCGGCGCCCTGAGGGTGCCTGCTGTCGCCATCCACAAACAGAAATGACACGTTTTTCGTAGGGGCGGCCCTGTGTGGCCGCCCCTACAGAATCCCTCATTTCACCCCCATCCTCCCGCGATCTTTCCGCGCCGGGTGAGGGGAAAGCCGCAACGCCGACGTTTTTCTCCTGTCGTACTCCTCTCACTGAAACGACAAAAAAAGGAAATCGTCATGAATAGCGCATTCCGCCTCGCCCAGAGAGCCTGGGAAAGAGGCCCCCTGTCCATTCGGAGATCGTTGGGGTTGTTCGCCGTGTTCTTGCTGGCCAGCCTGCCCGGCTGGTCCCAGGATTGGCCGCAGTGGGGCCGGAACCCCCAGCACACGGGAACGGTGAACGTCCCGGGGCAGCACGCCAGGAAGTTGCTCGATGACATCGTCTACGATCCGTTCGTGGCCGCGGAGAAAGCGGAGCCCTTGTTTGGAGGGGATGGCGACCTGCATGTCCACTATCAGGTGCCGCTGACCGACGGTGACGACGTCTACATGGAATTCAAGTCGGGGGTGTTCACGAGCGTATTGACCTGGGACACCCAGACCTGGAACGAAAAGAAGCTACGCCGGACGCACGGCCATCTGTCGGAGGTATGGAGCTTCGAGAGCGACTGGAAGCCCGTGCCTATCTCTTTCTCCGTGACCGGCCCCATCCTGGAGCCCGTCTTCCACGCCGCCCTGGTGGGCAACTCCGTCTACGTCCCGGGCTTCGGCGGCTCGCTCTACAAGGTCGCCAAGTCTGACGGCCACCTGGTGGCGCGCATCAATCCCTTCGGCTCCACGCTCGACCCGGACACCTACGTCGTCGGCCCGCTCTCCGCGGACGCCGCCGGCAACGTCTATTACAACGCCCTCAAGCTCGACCACGACAGCCCCTGGGACGTGAACCCGCCGGCCTCGTACCTGGTGAAGGTCTCGCCCGACAATACGGCCAGGACCGCCACCATCGCCTCGTTGACGCCCGGCGTGCTCCAAGCCGACGACCAGTGCCGCGGCATCTTCCGCCGCGCCGACCTGCCATGGCCGCCGAGCCCGGACGCCGTGCCGGCCCCGGTGACCTGCGGCGCCCAGCGGGTGCCCGTGAATTCCGCTCCCGCCATCGCGCCGGACGGCACCATCTACATCGTCACCGTCGCACACCTCTGGTTCTTCGAGGGGTATCTCGTCGCCGTCAATCCCGACCTGACGCCGAAGTGGACCGCCTCGCTGGCCAACCGGCTCACCGACGGCTGCAACGTCACCCTGCCGCCCAATGGCACGCCCGGTGGCTGCCGAGCCGGCGCTCACACCGGCGTCGATCCATGGCAGAACCGGCCCGGCGGCGGCTTCGTCGCCGACGACTCGACCTCCGTGCCGGTGGTGCTGCCGGACGGCAGCGTCCTGTACGGCGCCTTCACCATCTACCCCTACCTGCAAGGCCATCTGATGAAGTTCAGCTCCAGCGGGCAGTTCCTGGCCTCCTACCCCTTCGGCTGGGACGATACGCCGGCGGTCTACCCGCATGACGGCACCTACTCCATCATCACCAAAGACAATCACTACAACGGCTTGGGCGCCTACTGCTCCTTCGGCTCCTCCCCGGCGTTCTGCCCCACGGACCGCAACGCCACCAATCCGGCCTCCCCGGAGGCCTACTTCATCACCCGGCTCGACAGCAACCTGCAGCCGGAGTGGCGCTTCCAGAGCACCAACACCCAGAGCTGCTCCCATGACGCCCAGGGCAACGTGAGCTGTGTCTCGGATCACCCGGCCGGCTTCGAGTGGTGCGTCAACGCCCCGGCGGTCGACCGCAAGGGCAACGTCTTCGTCAACAGCGAGGACGGCAACCTCTACGCCATCCGCCCGAACGGTGCGCTGCGCGACCACCTCTTCCTCGACCTCGCCCTCGGCGCCGCCTACACGCCGCTCTCCATCGACGGCGAAGGCAGAATCCTGACCCAGAACGACGGCCACCTCTTCGTGGTCGGCGGCGAGGAGGACGACGACTAGACCGCTCCGGACGGACAGATCCACCCTCTCGCGTGGAGCATCCGTCCTGAATCCCCGCCGGCCGCGACCGGATCGTGCGTCGCGGCGGCGGGATCTCCGCCATTTTTGATATCTCTCGTGGCCAGCTCCAATGTACAACGGAAACGGGGGATTGCCGCAAGGCCCACCTGTCAGCTCACAATCCCGGTCGTCTGAACAGGAGGAGCTCTCATGCGCGTGCTGCTGTCCACCATCGGATCGCGAGGTGACGTCCAGCCGTTGGTGGCGCTGGCGTCGCGGTTGAAGGCGCTCGGTCAGGAGGTCCGCCTGTGCGTGCCGCCCGACTTCCGCGACTGGATCGAGAGCCTGGGGATGCCCGTCATACCCATCGGACCCGAGCTGCGTTCGACCGGGAAAGCCAGCCCCTCGGTGGCCCTGCCCACGCCCGAGCAGCGGCGTCAGATGATCGAAGGCACGGTCGCCACGCAATTCGAGACGATCGCGGCGGCGGCCCAGGGCTGCGACGTCATCGTGGGAGCAACGGCTCTCCAAATCGCCGCTCCCTCGGTGGCGGAGAGGATGGGCATCCCGTACGTCTTCGCCGCCTACTGCCCGAACGTTCTGCCATCGCCCCACCACGCGCCACCCGTGCTGGCCCTGCGGGGAGACACGGCGGCGCGGGCACCACCACCGCGGCCGCGCGAGCCGGCGCGCCCCAAGTCGTCATCCCGCAACATTACGACCAGCACTACTGGGCCCAACGCATCCACCACCTCGGCCTCGGAGCCGCGCACGCCCCCGGCACACCGACCACCGCCTCGCTGACGAGCGCTCTCCAGCACACCCTCCAACCCGGCGTGGCCGCCCGTGCCCGATCCATCGCCGCAGCCGTGCGCAGCGACAGTGCACAGACCGCCGCCCAGGGCTTGATGGCTGACGGCCCGCAGAGATCAAGCTGAAAGCGGTGGTGCTTCAGAAGCTGAAGAGTAGTTGTCTGATACTGTGAAGCGCAATCTAACAACATTGCGGCCTCGGTGCCCCAGCGAATCGGGTGGCACCTCGCCCCCGCGAGCGCAGCCTCACTCCTCGCGGAGCGCCTCGAGCTCAGCAATGGCTTCGAGGTCCTTGGGACGGCCGGCGTCCCGCTTGGCCTGGATCAGGCGATCCAGGCTCAGGCAGTAACACTCGATACCAAAGACGGACAGCTTCCGGCTGTGAGGGAGCAGAGTCTCGTAGGTGCCCCCGCCCGCGATCTCTCCCAAGACGTCCAAGGGGCCGGCGGTGGTGACGAGAGTGAAATTGAGCCCCCTCTGGATGGTTTCGGGATCCCATCGGAAGGGCAGTCCTGGCGGCGCGCCACGGAGGTACGGGGCGAAGGGCTTCAGCGCGTTCGCCAGACGGAGGATATTATCCGGAGCCCGGTGATAGACGATGTCGAGATCCTGGGTGAGACGGGCCGAGCCATGGATGATCGCGGCCACTCCGCCCACGATGATGAGCTCGACCCCGGCTCGGCTCAGAGCTGGCAGGATTTGCTCGAGGTCAACCACGGAAGGCCTGCCGTCCGGCTCGCCTCATCTCCTCGGCGAACCGCTGGAGCCGCATCAGATTGCGCAGCCGCTCCTCGACGGTCAGTTTGAGGTTCTCCCGGAGAAGGGTCCGGTCGACGTCTTTCTTGTAGGCCTCGATGACCGGGTCGGGCTCAAGGGGGAGCCGTGGCTCGTCCATGGCTCGACTCTACCAGACTCCGGCCCGGGTAGCCTCACCCCCCCCAACCAGGTGCCCTCCTCTTCGCCAGGAGCGACCAGCCCCCCTTGAAACGATCCGTCCTTCCGCTCTAATGTACAAAGTATGAGCCAGGACGAATACGAACGTACAAAGGCACGCCTCGCGGAGCAGCGGCGGAGCGCGATGGAGATGGTCGAGGCGGGATATCAGGCACAGCTCAAGGCCCTGGATCTGTACTGGTCTCTCCAGAGCGGGAAGGGCGAAGTGGCTCATCCAGTTGGGGTTACCTCCAGCGGGCCGGCTGCCGTGCCGCCTTCCGGGCAGGAGCCTCTCCCGGTCGAGGAGCCGGCTCCCCGGCGGAGCGCTCCCGAGGTGAACGCGGACGTCCGGGCAACGTTTCCGCTCTTTCCCGAAACGTTCACGGTCCGCGACGTCTACCAGGCTATCGGTTATTAGCCGTACCGCTCCGCGCTCTACCTGAGCCTCCGGAAGCTCGTCCAGGAAGGGCTTATCCGCGTTCTGGAGCCGGGTTCGGGCCATCGGGCCGTGGTCTATCGGAAGACGGGCGCCGGCGATCCGCCCCGGATCTCCTGAGGAGCGGCTTGGATCGTGGAATGTCCGTTTTGAAGCCCGAGACGTTGCTGAACGTTCTTTGGACATTCGGTATCCGGCGTGCTCCACAGCCGCCGGATCTTGCGCCATCGGCCTCGAATCCCGCCTTCCACCGCCGGATTCGCTGCCGCGCCAGACGGAAGGCCAATGGTGCGGGATCCGGCGGTAATGATTGCCGCCAGATCTTGAGACAAACCGTCTCGGAGCTAATGATTCGCGATTTAGTCGCCGGCGCGCGCCTTCCGGCGGCACTGCAGCCGACTTCGGGGCGGACGGCGCGCGCCGGTACGCCGCCGCCTGAATCCCGTATAGCTGGCGTACGTCCCGCCTCGCGCCAGGAGGCTTTCCCGCCCGCTCCGGTGCCCGGTTCGGTTTCTTGACCCGCGAAGCGCGATGTGACACACTGTGACACATGAAGCAGGTGACGCTCCGTGAGCTGCACGAAAATACCGGGGCCCTCGTTCGCGAGGCTGTGCGGCTGGGAGGAATCGTGGTCACGGATCGCGGCACTCCGATCGCCCGCATCGAGCCGACCGGGTACCGGTCATCGGACAAGCCCTTCAAGCGCCGACGCGTCCTACCGGCCTATCAGGAGCTTCTCGACGCCGGTGCGCTCCAAGGCGGCACGGACAGCACGCAGATGGTTCGCGAGGACCGCGACGGCAGCTAGAGCTCTGAATGCTGTACTTTGACGCAGCTTTCATCGCCAAGTTCTATCTCCAGGAACCAGAGAGCGACACAATCCGCTCTTTCGTTGAAAATGTACCAGGCATCGCCAGCCTGGTCATCGGACGCCTCGAGACAGAACTCGTGTTCTCGCGCAAGCTGCGAGAAGGGGTGCTGACACCGCGTGGTCACGAGGCGCTGATCGCCCAATTCAAGCTTGACTGTGAAGACGGCCTTTGGACCTGGCTCCCCGCCGGAGACGACCTTGTGACCGCCGCACAGGAGATGACCCGCCGGCTGCCCGCCGGAGTCTTCCTGCGAAGCCTCGACGCCTTGCATCTGACCTGCGCGCGGCGACATGGCCACGAGCACATCTACTCGAATGACCGACACATTCTGCTCGCAGCGCCTCACTTCGGGCTGCAACCCGGCTTGCTCAGCCGCTGACCGTGGATCGTCCCCGGCACAGGTGCCACCCTCTTCGCCATTGCGGCGCCATGATCACGATCAGCGGCTTCTCATCGGCAGATCGAGGACGGACGGGTGCTCGCGGTCGCGATGGACGGTCCAGACCGGCGTCCCCTCCGCCGGGTAGCGCTGGAAGAGGCCGGCGTCGGCGCGCAGGAAGCTGTGGGCCGGACCCAACGGCCGGTAAGGGAGCGAATCCGGATCGACCTCGTTGCGGTGAATCACCCGGAAG
>DASXJP010000140.1:0-13674 GCA_036497345.1 Thermoanaerobaculia bacterium | reverse complement strand
CGCCAGGCGGAGGAGAGAGGCGCCCCGGGGCGGTACTGTGATAACGTTACCAACCGACCGATGCCATCGCCCGCGACCGGCCCTGACCGTAGCGAAAAGGCGGCATTCTGGAGTGAGCCGCTGGCGGAGCTTTTCACCCGCCTGGACGCCACGCCGGCCGGGCTCTCCAGCGCCGAGGCCGCCGCGCGCCTCGCCCGCTACGGTCCGAACGTCCTGCGCGCCACCCGCCGGCAGACGTTCCTCCTCCTCGCCCTCTCCCGGTTCAAGAACCCGCTGGTCATCCTGCTGATCGTGGCGAGCGGGATCTCGGCGCTCACCGGCGAGCTGACCAGCGCGGTGATCATCATCACGATGGCCCTGCTCAGCGTGATGCTCGACTCGGTGCAGGAGCACCGGGCGGGCCAGGCCGCCGAGCGCCTGCGGCAGTCGGTGGCGGTGCGGGTCTCGGCGGTGCGCGACGGCAAGCCGGCCGACATCCCGGTGCGCGACCTCGTCCCCGGCGACGTCGTGCTGCTCGCCGCCGGCGACCTCATCCCGGCCGACGGCCGCGTGCTGGAGGCGCGCGACTGTTTCGTCAACCAGGCGCTCCTCACCGGCGAGCCCTATCCGGTGGAAAAGCACCCGATGGAGACCCCCGCCGCCGACCTGGCGATGAACGAGGCCCTGGACGCGGTGTTCATGGGAACCTCGACGGTCAGCGGCTCGTCCCGCGTCCTGGTCTGCGCCACCGGATCCAACACGTCGCTGGGGGAGATCGGGGCATCCCTGAGCCGCCAGCCGCCGCCGACCGCCTTCGAGACCGGCACCCGGAGCTTCGGGTTCCTCATCCTCCGCCTGGCCGTGCTGATGGTGCTGTTCGTCATCCTGGTCAACACCTTCAAGCACCGGCCGCTCCTGGAGTCGTTCCTGTTCGCGGTGGCGCTCGCCGTGGGGCTCACTCCCGAGCTGCTGCCGATGGTCGTCTCGGTCACCCTCTCCCGGGGCGCCCTGCGCATGGCGGACAAGAAGGTGATCGTCAAGCGCCTGGCCGCCATCCACGACCTCGGCAGCATGGACATCCTCTGTACCGACAAGACCGGCACCCTGACCGCGGCGCGGATCCGGCTGGAGAGGCACCTCGACCCGCTGGGCCGCGACACCGCGCGGGTGCTGGAGCTGGCCTATCTCAACAGCCATTTCGAGACCGGCCTGCGCAGCCCGCTCGACGAGGCGATCCTCCGTCACGAGGAGGTGGACGTCGCCGGCTGGGCCAAGATCGACGAGGTCCCCTTCGACTTCGAGCGCCGCCGCGTCTCCGTGCTGGTCTCCGGCCCCACAGCCCCACGTCTGCTGGTGGTCAAAGGGGCCCTCGAGGACGTCCTCCACCTCTCCACCACCTACGAGGAGGACGGCCCGGACGACCGCCGGCCGCTCGACGCCGCCGCGCGCAAGGAGATGTCCGGGCGCTTCGACGGCCTCAGCCGCGAGGGGTTCCGCGTGCTCGGCATCGCCTGGAAGGCCGAGCCCGCCGACTGCATGCACTGCCGGATCAGCGACGAGACGGAGCTGGTGTTCGCCGGCTTCGCCGCCTTCGAGGACCCGCCCAAGACGAGCGCCGCGCCGGCCCTGAAGGCGCTGGCCGCCAGCGGCGTCACGGTGAAGGTGGTGACCGGCGACAACGAGCTGGTGACCCGCCACGTCTGCGAGGAGCTCGGCGTCGCCGTGGCCGGCGTGCTCACCGGGCCGGAGATCGAGCGGCTGACCGACCCCGCCCTGGAGGCCCAGGCGGAGCGGACCACGCTCTTCTGCCGCATGGTCCCGGCGCAGAAGGACCGCGTGATCCTCGCGCTCAAGCGCCGGGGGCACGTCGTCGGCTATCTCGGCGACGGCATCAACGACGCCCCGTCGCTCCATTCGGCCGACGTGGCGATCTCGGTGGAAGGCGGGGTCGACGTGGCCAAGGCCGCGGCGGACATGATCCTGCTGGAAGAGGACCTCGGGGTGCTGCACGACGGCATCCTCGAAGGCCGCCGCACTTTCGGTAATATCATGAAATACATCATGATGGGGACCAGCTCGAACTTCGGCAACATGTTCAGCATGGCGGGGGCCGCCCTCTTCCTCCCCTTCCTGCCCATGCGCCCCGTGCAGATCCTGCTCAACAATTTCCTCTACGACGTCTCCGAGGTCCCCATCCCCATGGACAGCGTGGACGCGGATTTCATCCGCCGCCCACGCCGCTGGGACATGGCGTTCATCCGCAACTTCATGCTGGTGGTCGGCCCGGTGAGCTCGCTGTTCGATTTCCTCACCTTCTGGGTCCTGCTGCGCGTGTTCCAGGCCCGCGAGGCGCTCTTCCAGACCGGCTGGTTCATCGAGTCGCTGGCCACCCAGGTGCTGGTCATCTTCATCATCCGCACCCGCGGCAACCCCCTGCGCAGCCGGCCCAGCCGCCTCCTCACCCTCACCTCGCTCTCGATCGTCGTCCTCGGGGCCCTGATCCCCCTGACGCCGCTCGCCCCCGCGCTCGGCTTCGTGGCGCCGCCCCCGCGGTTCTTCCTGATCCTGGCGGCGATGGTCGCCGTCTACCTGGCGGGGGTGCAGGGGGTCAAAACCTGGTTCTACCGGAGCTTCACCCACCCCGATGGGTAGGTACGGTCCCCACCCCGGGGTGCGGGGACGCGATCCTCCCACGGGACGGGGACAACGGCTCCGGCCGAGCGCAGCATCGGTTCACGCTTCAAGGCTCGTTTGACAACGCCCGGGTCCTGCTCACCGCGCCTCACGACAGGCGATTTCGAGAAAGGATGCATCGATGGCAAGTCATTTTTGGGGTTCACGACGGGTTGTGCTCCTGATCTCCGCGGCCCTGCTCCTCCTCCTCTCCCGGCCGGCCACGGCCCAGCTCCAGTTCTCCTCCGCCGACGGCAGTCAGAGCTTCAAGATCGGCATCCTCGCCCAGCCTCAGCTCGAGGACATCGACGTCTTCACCAACGCCGCCGGCAGCAACACTGAAAAGTCGGACAACATCTTCCTCCGCCGCATCCGGCTGTTGGGCAACTTCACGCTCTCCAAACAGCTCACGGTCTTCTTCGACACCGACGCCCCCAACCTCGGCAAGGGGAATCCCGACGGCACGAAGAACAACGCCGACATGTTCATCCAGGATCTCATCGTCACCTACGCCTTCAGCAAGGAATTCCAGCTCGACGGCGGCATGCTGCTGCTGGGGCAGACCTACAACCATCTCCAGTCGGCCGCGACCCTGATGACCATCGACTACGGTCCGTACACCTTCCTTGAATCGGTGCCCACCACCTCGCGCACCGGCCGCGACTACGGCGCGCAGGCCCGCGGCTATGTCTTGGACGATCACCTCGAATACCGCGCCGGCGTCTTCCAGGGACTGCGCGGCGTCAACAACACGAATACCTTCCGCTATGCGGGACGCCTCGCGTACTACGTCTTCGGCCCGGAGACCACCTATTTCTACCGCGGCACCTCGCTGGGCAAGACGCAGACGCTGTCGATCGGCGTCGGCTTCGACCGCCAGCGCGGCGATCTCGTGGGCGGCGGCAGCTCGACCTACAAGAACTACGGCGTCGACTTCTTCTGGGACCAGCCGCTCGCCGGCGGCAACGGCTTCACCGTGCAGGGCGACTACAACACCATGGACGGCCAGGTCTTCATCAAGGCGATCCCCAAGCAGAAGGACGCGATGGTGGAGGCCGGCTACTACTTCGCCGGCGCCAAGCTGATGCCCTACTTCCAGTGGGCCCGCCAGGACCTCGACCTCTCCACCCTGCTGGACGAGAGGCGTCTCCAACTCGGGCTCGACTTCTGGTTCAAAGGCCACAACTCGAACCTGAAGGTCGGCTATACGAAGATCGACCGCGACAACTCCAAACGGCGCAGTCAGCTGCAGGTCCAATATCAGGTCTTCGCTTTCTAGCCGGAGGGACGACATGAAAAGCACGAGCGAAATGCTGGCTTCGCAGGAGTTCAGGGACCTGGTCCGCAGGAAGTGGACGGTGTCGATCGTCCTGACCATCCTGCTGTTCATCCTCTATTACGGCTTCATCCTGCTGATCGCGGTGAACAAGCCTTTCCTCGCCCAGAAGATCGGCGAGTTCACGACGCTGGGCATTCCGCTCGGTGTCGCGGTGATCGTCCTCGCGTGGGTGCTCACGGCGGCTTACGTGGTGTGGGCGAACGGCGCCCCCGATGCGGCCGTGAAATCGCTCCGGGACCAGGTCAAATAGGAGGAGACGACCATGCAAGCCGCCGCAGCAGCCTCCGCAGCACCCCCCGTGCAGACCTCGCTGGGCACGCCCACGGCCTCGGCCATCATCTTCTTTTTCCTGATCGTCGCGGTAACCCTTTACATCACCTACTGGGCCGCCAAGCGCACCCGCTCCACCAAGGAGTTCTACGCCGCCGGCCGCAGCATCAGCGCGCTGCAGAACGGCCTCGCCCTGGCCGGCGACTACATGAGCGCCGCCTCCTTCCTCGGCATCGCCGGCCTGGTGGCGCTCAAGGGCTACGACGGAATGATCTATGCCACCGGCTGGCTGGTGGGCTGGCCGGCGCTGATGTTCCTGATCGCCGAGCCGCTGCGCAACCTCGGCAAGTACACCTTCGCGGACGTGGTCGCCTTCCGCCTGCGCCAGACGCCGGTGCGCATCGCCTCGGCCATCGGCGGCATCCTCACCGTCCTGCTCTACACCATCGCGCAGATGGTCGGCGCGGGCGCCCTGATCAAATTGATGTTCGGCATCCCTTATGAAGCGGCCGAGCTGATCGTCGGCGCGGTGATGCTGATGTACGTCCTCTTCGGCGGCATGATCGCCACCACCTGGGTGCAGATCGTCAAGGCCGTCCTGTTGCTGTTCGGCGTCACCCTGTTGACCATCCTGGTGCTGGCCAAGTTCGGCTTCAGCCCGGCCGGCCTCTACGCCGCCGTGTCGAGCAAGATCGGCCAGACCGCGCTGGAGCCCGGCGGCCTGATCACCAGCCCGCTCGACGCCGTCTCGCTCGGCCTCGCGCTGATGCTCGGCCTGCTCGGCCTGCCGCACATCCTGATGCGCTTCTACACCGTGCCGGACGCCAAGGCGGCCCGCAAGTCGGTGCTCTACGCCACCGGCCTGATCGGCTACTTCTACATCATCGTCCCCATCGTCGGCTTCGGCGCCTCGGTGCTGGTGGGCCGCGACGTGATCACCAACATCGACAAGGGGGGGAACATGGCCGCGCCGCTGCTGGCGGAGACCCTGGGCGGCACCCCCTTCCTCGGCTTCATCGCCGCCGTCGCCTTCGCCACCATTCTCGCGGTGGTCGCCGGGCTCACCCTGGCCGGCGCCTCGGCCCTGTCGCACGACATCTACCTCAACGTGGTCAAGCACGGCCAGGCGACCGAGCAGGAGCAGGTGCGGGTGGCCAAGATGTCGACCGTGGTCTTCGGCATCCTCGCCATCCTGCTCGGCATCCTGTTCAAGGGGCAGAACGTGGCCTTCATGGTCGGCCTCGCCTTCGCCGTGGCGTGCAGCGCCAACTTCCCGGCGCTGCTGATGTCGATCGTCTGGAAGCGCTTCACCACCGCCGGCGCGGTCTGGTCGATCCTGGTCGGCGCCTTCCTCTCGGTCTTCCTGATCATCATCAGCCCGACCATCTGGGTGGACATCCTGCACAAGGAGCACGCCCTCTTCCCGCTCAAGAACCCGGCCATCGTCTCGATGACCGCCGCCTTCCTGGTCGGCATCGTGGTGTCGCTGCTCGGCCGCGAGCCCACGGCGGAGGCCAAGTTCGAGGACGAGAAGCTGCGGACGTATCTGGCGATCGGGGCGGAGTAGCCCTCACCCCCAGACCCCCTCTCCACTGCGTGGAGAGGGGGAACCCATTTTTAGCCCAGATCCCTTACCCGCCGCACCCCCAACCGCTCCCGCAACGCCAACATCAGCTCCGCCGTCGCCAGCGCGTCCCACAGCGCATGATGATGGGGATAGACCGGCAACCCCAGAGCCTCCCGCGCGCCGGGGAGCGAGGCCGAAAAAGGCTTCGGATGCGGCTCGAAGCGCTGGCGGCGGTGCTCCCATTTCACCACCAGGCGCACGGTGTCCACCACCTTGGGCCGCGGCCAGCCCCGGCCCGCGCGGCGAAAGGCCCGGCGGAGGAAGCCGAGGTCGACCGCGGCCTGATGGAGCACCAGCACCCCCTCGCGCAGGCGGACGTCGATCTCCGGCAGCACCTCCTCCAGCGGCGCCGCCGCCGCCAGCTCGGCCGGCAGGATGTGATGGGCGCGGATCCCCTCCGCCGACAGTCCCGCGAGGTCCCGCGGACGCACCAGGCGATAGAGACGCTCGCCGTAGCGGATCACACCGCCGCGGATGGGCACCATTCCGATCGAAAGGATTTCATCCCGCTCCGTCTCCAACCCCGACGTCTCGAGATCGAGCGCCCAGTAGACGGCGGAATCCCAGGGGGGCGAGCCGAAGAGCACGCGCCGCCCTCAGCCCAACCGGTCCGTGTTGAAGCGGAGGGCCACCGCCGCCTGCATCTCGCGCACGGCCAGGAAGACCTCCTTGAGATGGATCCGCTCCAGCGGCGAGAGGGCCTCCAGCGGCACCTTGTTGCCGGGGGTCTTTCCCTCTCGCAGCGCCTGGAGCTGGCCGCGCAGCCGCAGCCGTTGCAGGAAGCGGAAGGCCTCTGCGAGCGTGGACGCCCCCTCGCGGCTCAGGCTCCCCGCCCGCGCCGCGGCCTCCAGCCGGTCCAGCGTGGAGCGGGACGGCGTGCCGGCCTCCAAGCCAACCAGGCGCGCCAGGCTGACGATCGGCAGCAGACCACCCTTCTTGAGATCGACGCCCCCTTCCTCTTCCCGGATATGGCGCAGCAGCCCCAGCGGCGGGTCCTGCCCCACCGCCGCCTTCGCCAGATGGGCCAGGAAGAGCTTCTCCCGCCCGGCCAGCCGCAGCAGATCCTCCAGGGGGTCGAGCGACAGATCGCCGCGCACCGCCCGGAAATCGAAGAAGTTGGCGGCGGAGAGCATCGCTTGAGGGTCCGGCGTCTCGATCCACCTCCGGAACAGGGCCTCCCAGCCGGCGAGCGGCCGGTGCCAATTCGTCGCCATGTAGCCGCCCGGACAGCGCGGGATGCCGGCCGCCAGCAGCCCGCCCACCACCCGCTCGGCGAGCACCCCGCACCAGGCCGCGGCCTCGGGAGTGTCGTCGCGGTAGACCAGGGCGTTGTCCTGATCGCTGAGCAGGGTCTGCTCCATCCGCCCCTCGGAGCCGTGGACGATCCAGGCATAGGGGGTGGGCGGCGGCCCCAGCGCCTCCTCCGACAGGAAGAGCAGCCGGCCGAGCAGGGCGTCGTTCACCCGCGCCACCACACGTCCGATCGTCTCCGCCTCCACCCCGGCCCAGAACAGCGCCTCGACCACGCCGGCAAGCTCGCGGGCATAGCCGGCCAGATCCCGCTCGTCCGCGATCCGCCGCACGGCCCCCAGCAGATGAAGAGGGCTCTTCGCCTGCAGCCGCACCAGATCCGTATCGGTGACCAGGCCGACGATCCGCCCCTCCTCCTCCACCGGCGCGTGATGGATGCCGTGCTCCAAGAGGAAGAGCAGGGCCTCGAGCAGCGACGCCGACGCCGGCAGCGTGCGCACCGGGCTGCTCATCGCCTCGCGCACCGGCGTCGCGGGCCCGCGCCCTTCGGCGAGCACCCGGTTGCGGAGATCGCGGTCGGTGAGGATGCCCAGCGGATTCTCGCCATCCCGCACCAGCACCGAGCTGACCCGCGCCGCCCGCATCGCCTGCGCCGCCTCGCCGGCCGTGGCCGTGGCAGAGACCGCCACCGGCGGCGCCGTCACCAGCCGCCGGATGGGGGTGGCGAGCTCCGGGCCGATCGGCAGAGGCTCGGCCGCGGCGGAATCCCGCAATCGTCCGGCGAGATCCTGGAGGAAGAACCGGGAGAATTCCGGCGCCTCCATCAGCCGCTCGAACACCGGCCCTGGGATGAGATACGCCAGCGTGTCCTCGGCCGCGACCACGTCCACATGGGGGCTGGCCCGGCCGATCAGGGACGGGAACCCGAAGCACTCCCCCTCCTCCACCGGCTGCGCCGTCCCCCCCTCCCGCTCCAGCCGCACCGCCCCCTTGCGCACCACGTACAGATGCCGGCTCGGCTCCCCGCCGCGGCGCAGGATGACCGTGCCGCGCGGGAAATAGGCGATCTCCAGCCCCTGCTCGACTCGCCGCATCCCCTCCGGACCGAGATGGTCGAAGGGCGGCAGCCCGCGCAGGAACGCGATGGGGTCGAGGGCGGCCGAGGGGGCGGTCAAGGGGTCTCCTAACAGGCTGGCCCGATCTTAGCGCGTCCGGGAGGAGTACGCCTCCTCGGAGGGCTTGAGGTCCGGAGGTGGTTATCGGACGGATCAGTCGGATCCGACGGATCGGACGGATCCGGGCCTTGTGATAGAGGTCCGGAGGCCGCCCCATGAATCGCAGAGAGCTCATCAAATCCCTCCTCGGCACCGTGGCCTCGTATTCGCTGCTGGAGACGCTGCTCACCCGCGACGTGCTGGCCGGGCCGGTCAAGCCGGCGGCGGGCTTCTGGGTGCGGGATCTCAACGAGATGAGCCGCGATCTCAAGGGGGCGCGGATCACGCCCGTGCAGTGGCAGGCCAAGGTCCAGGAGCTGTTCGACCGCATCGCGCCGGCGGAGATGCTGGCGGCGATCGATTTCGACCGCCTGACCCATGCCTTCGAGTACCCGGAGCTCGGCGTCAACACCCGGCCGGTCGAGTTTCCGCGGCTCGCGGGGATCCCGGAGGATCTGGTCTTCGTGCGCAAGGTCTTCGGCATGCGGAAGGACCGCGCGATCGTCCCCCACGGTCACAAGAACATGGTCTCCTCCCACTACGTGCTCAAGGGGGAATTCCGCCTCCGGCAATACGACAAGGTCGAGGAGACCGACACTCACATGGTGATCGCGCCCACCATCGACGAGGTCGCCCGCGTGGGCAGCCATTCGTCGATCTCGGACGACAAGGACAACGTCCACTGGCTGCGCGCCACCACCGAGACGGCCTTCACCTTCGACGTGATCGTGCTCGATCTGAAGGGAAAGCCGTGGGACGTGGAGAACGTCGACCCCGCAGGCGCCGAGAAGGTCTCGGGCCATCTCCTCCGGGTGCGCAAGCTGCCCGTCGAGGAGGCGCTCCGCAAATACGGGCACGACGACCACCACGGGGAGATGCGGGGGAGCCGGTTGGGGTGATCTCAGGGGTCAGCGCTTGAGGCGCTCGATCTCCGCCCGGAGCCGGGCGAGCTCCGCTTCGGCGGTCTCCGCGCGTTGCCACTCCACTTCCGCGCGGCGCTTCTCTTCCTCGGCGCGCTGGCTCGCTGCCTCAGCGCGGCGCCTCGCCGCCTCGGCACGCCGCCGCTCCGCCTCGGCACGCCGCCATTCGGCCGCGGCGCGCTTCTCGGCGGCTTTCCGGGCCTCGGACTCTGCCATGGAGCTCAGCAACAGAGTGCCCGTGGCGGCCTCGAAGACCTGGACGGCACGGCCGGACACGGGCGGAGCGAAGAGGAGGCCCGTGGTCTCGGAGAGGATGCGCCCCTGGGCATCCGGCGCGATCGGCCGGTAGAGCCCGTCCGGACCGAGGCGGTGGCCGGTCAGCAGGAAGCGCCCCTGCGTGTAGGAGGTCGGCGGGTCGAGGATGAGGTATTCCGGAATGCGCGCCCGCTCGTAGATCCTGACCTTCTTGTCGTAGTCGTTGTTCCGGGTCTCCTCGTCCGTGGAGGAGACCAGCTCGATCACCAGCCAGGGGCGGGTCCCCTCCGCCACGACGTCGAAGCTCTTGCGGTCGGCCTCGCGGTCGCGGACGCCCGGGATCACCGCGATGTCCGGCGCCGGGTTCTTGAGCCCCGGAATCCGCCACAGCATCTTGAGGTCGCCGGCCACGAAGACGTCCTTCTGATCCGTGTAATAGCGCCCCAGCAGGTCGGCGAGGAGGATCAGAAGGAAGAAGTGGTATGCGCTCTGGCCCACGACGTCTCCGTCCTGAGGGTCCAGGAGATCCTCAGCGGTCAGCGGAATCTGCTCCTCGATGACTTCGCCGTCAGGCAGGCGGACGTACCTCGGCCGCCATCCGTAACGGAAGGGATCGGCTTCCGGAGGCTCGGCTACGGCCTCCAGATCGGCCGGCATCTTGCGGAAGGGCGCGGCCATGGCCGGAGTATAGCGAGATCTCCAGTAGAGGGTCAAATTTGTCGTCTTCCGGGTACGGGGATTTGTAGGGGCGGCCACACAGGGCCGCCCCTACAGGGAACGGGTTAGAATCAACACCGTCCCATGGGCTCCTACTCCCCCACCCTCACCTTCCCCTCCAAGGTCGACTGGTGGATCGTGGCGCTCATGATCGTGCCGCTCGGCATCTCGATCGTGGTGGTGGGCTCGGCGCTGCGGGCGAATCCGCCGCTGCCGGCCCTGTTCCTCCTCGTGGGGATCGAGGCCCTCGTCCTGGCCCTGATCGTGGGAACGCTGCGGTCCACCCGCTACGAGGTGACGGACCGCGAGGTGATCGTCCGCTCTCCCCCGTTCCGCTGGCGGATCGAGATCGAGAGCATCGAGTCGATCCGGCCGTCGCGGAGCCCGGCCTCCTCTCCCGCGCTGTCGCTCGACCGGTTGGAGATCCGTTATAGCGGCGACCGGAGGATGCTGATCTCGCCGCGGGACCGCGAAGGGTTTCTGGTGGCGGTGGTGGCGCGCTCCCGCCATCTCCACCGCGCGGGGGAGCACGTCCGGCGCGTATAGGGCCGCCGTTTCATGGATGCGAACGCCAAGTCTCACATCGGAGGTTGGGGATACGGCGAAAGTGATCTAGGTTGCCCGTGACGAGGGTGAGGTCGTGAACGAGGGCGGTCGCTGCGATCAGGATATCGGCATCGCCAATGATCGCGCCCTGCCGATCGAACGCGAGGGCCTGCTGAATAGCATTCTTCGCCTTGAGACCACGAAGAATCTCGTAGCGGGTGATGATGGAGAATTGGAACAGTCCGTGGTCGGCCAGATAGACTTGTGCGTGGCGTTGTACGTTGACGTCCTGCCTCTTGATGACTTCCGAGAGGATGTCCGTATCGAGCAGAGCGGCGGGAACGGTCATTCGGGGTCTTCGCGGGAAAACCGGCTTCGGTCGAGAGCCATGGCCTCGACCTCGGCGACGTCGCCCTCTGAAAGCCCTTCATAGACCTCGTGCCAGGCGGCCAATCCGAAGCTGGGATCTCCGGCCCCAAGCTCCCGGACCTGAACGGAGAACCGGTGGTGCTCGGCCAGGCCGGGATCCTGCAAAGGCTTGAGAACGCCGTCCTCGAAGATCGCCTCAAAGACGCGGAACGTCACGGATTCCTTTTTCCTGGTCTTGGTTGCCATAGCTCCTCCCCGTAAGCGTACCACGCTCCTTGGCGAGGCCCTTGGGATTGCCCCTCAATCCTCCACGAAATCCTCCGCGAACCGCAGGAACGTCTCCACGTCCGCGAGGTTCGAGGCCAGCCCCAGCGAGACCCGCACGGCGCCGGTCCCCTCGTGGTGGATGCAGTGGCGGAAATCCTCGTAGGTCATGACGTCCGCCGCCTTGCGGAAGCAGGTGACGAGCTCGTCGCGGCCGAGCCCCAGGGCGAGCTCTCCCGCTCCGGGGTTGCAGAAGCAGCCCGTGCGCAGCGAGATCCGCCGGTGGTTGGCGACCTCCTCCACCTGGCGGTGATCGACGAGCTGTCCCCGCGCGTCGCGGAAGTTGAAGGCCAGGGTGCCGCCGCGGCGGTCGGCCGTCTTCGGGCCGTAGAGGGCGAGCAGGGGGACGCCGTTGCCGTGGCGCAGGGACTGGAGCCGCGCGAGGAGCCAGCCGGTCAGGCAGCGCACCCGTTGATGGATGGTCTCGACGCCCGCCTTCTCCAGGAAATCGAGCCCGATCTCCACCGCCGGCAGCGTCAGGTAGCTCGGCGTGCCGTCCTCGAAGGCGGCGGCCCCCTGGGCGAGGGCGTGGCGGTCGGCCTGCACCGAGGCGACGGCGATGGTCCCGCCCGCGAACCAGGGGCGATGGAGCTTCGCCAGCGCCGCCTTGCGGACGATCAGGGCACCGATTCCAGTGGGGTAGCCGAACATCTTGTAGAACGAGAGCGTCACGAAATCGGGGCGCCAGCGCGACAGGTCGAGCCGGTTGGTGGGCACGAACGCCGCCGCGTCGAGGAGCACGTCCCAACCCTTGGCCTGTGCCCTTTCGATCCACTCCAGCGGGTGCCGCGCCCCGGAAAAGTTGGACTGCGCCGGATAGGCGAAGAGGTGGTGCCCGCCCGGCCGCGCGCGGTCGAGGAAGCGGTCGAGCACCTCCTCCTGGACCCGCATCTCCGGCGGCTCGACCGGCACGTAGGTGGTCCGCGCGCCGCGCACGCGGTCGAATTCGCGGATGCCGTTGACCGAGTTGTGGTTGTCGAAGGTGAGCAGGAATTCGTCCCCGGGCGCGAACGGATAGGACTCCCCCACCAGCTTGAGCGCGTGGGTGGCGTTGGCGGTGAAGACGGCCTCGTACTCCGGCCAGGCGGCGAGGAAGGGTTTCTCCGGGCTTTCGAGAATGGTTTCCATTGGCCCTGCCTCCCTGGCTGCCGCGCTCTCACCCCCACCAGCTCTGCAGAACCGTCATGTAATTCGACCGTTCGTGGGCGGCGGGGTTGGGGCAGCGCAGCAGGTTCATGCTCCCCCTCATCTGCTCCAGCGACTCGTATTCGTGCTCCTCCAGCCAGAGGGCGAGGTCGCGGCGCAGGTTGGTCAGATGGTCGGGGCCGTGCCGCAGGAGAGTGGAGACGACCTGCACGGCGTCGGCCCCGGCCATCACGGCTTTCACGGCGTCGAGCGCGGAGTGGATGCCGCCGGTGACCGCCAGCGAGGCCTTGATCCGCCCCGAGAGAATGGCCAGCCAGCGCAGGCGCAGCAGCAGCTCCGAGGAGTCCGAGAGGCGCAGCGTGGGCGCCACCTCCAGGGTCTCGACGTCGATGTCCGGCTGATAGAAACGGTTGAACAGGATGATCCCGTCCACCCCGTGCTCGTCGAGCCGGTGGGCGAAGTGCGAGAGCGAGGTGTAGAAGGGGGAGAGCTTCACCGCCACCGGGATGCCGATCGAGCGCTTGACCGCTTCCAGCATGTGGAGGGTCCGCCGTTCGATCATCTCGCCGCTCTCGGTGAAATCGGTCGCCAGCGCGTAGACGTTGAGCTCGAGGGCGTCCGCGCCCGCGTTTTCGATCAATCGGGCGTAGCCGAGCCAACCCCCTTCGGTGGCGCCGTTGAGCGAGGCGATCACCGGGACCGACACCACCGCCTTGAGCTTGTGGATGTGCTCCAGGTACTCCTCGGGCCCGAGGGCGAAGGCGTCCGTGTCGGGCAGGTAGGTGAGCGCCTCGGCCGACTCCACGGCCGCGTCCAGCTGGCGGGCGGTGGCCATCTGCTCGCGCGCGATCTGCTCCTCGAACAGCGAGTGCATGACGATCGCCGCGGCGCCGGCGTCCTCCAGGCGGCGGACGGTGTCGAGGTCGTCCACCAGCGGCGAGGCGCCGGGCACGAAGGGGTGCGGCAGGCGGAGCCCGAGATAGGTCGTCGACAGGTCCATGGTCATGCCTCCTTCTCGATCTCGATCTGTGGCACGGTGATGCC
>DASXJP010000139.1:0-8769 GCA_036497345.1 Thermoanaerobaculia bacterium | reverse complement strand
TCCTCACCCCGCAGGGGACCCCGGGCGCGAACAGCCTCTATCTGGCCAGCGGCGCCGCCACCACGACCACCACCCTCAGCCTGGAGCTGCGGGCGAGCCAGGTGACCGATCTCTATGGCGTCGCCTTCGACCTCACCTATCCCGCCACCCAGCTCCAATTCGTCCGCGCCACGGCCGGCCCGCTGCTCAACAACGGCGCCGTGCAGGCGGTGGCCTCCACGCCCGGCACCCTGGTCGTGGGCGGCACCCATCTCGGCGCCACCCCCGGCGCCAACGGCTCCGGCGTGGTGATGACGCTGGAATTCAGCGCCGTGGCCGCGGGCTCGGGAAGCTTCGCCTTCGCCCGCAACTCGGCGCTCAATTCCACCGGCGCCACGATCTCCGGGATCACCTGGCTGGCGGGGTCGGTGACGGTGACGAAATAAGAGCCCGCGCTCTCGCCCCGCCCGGGGATTGATCCCCGGGCGGCCTGGGCCCTGTACTAGAATCCCCCCCGCCATGACCGACCTGACCCTCTTCAACACCCTCGGGCGCAAGCTCGCGCCGTTCCAACCGCTGACTCCCGGCGAGGCCCGGATCTACATCTGCGGCCCCACCGTGTACAACGAGGTCCACATCGGCAACCTCCGCACCTTCCTCTTCGGAGACCTGCTGCGGCGGAGCCTGCGGTACCTCGGCTTCAAGGTCACCCAGGTGATGAACCTGACCGACGTGGACGACAAGACCATCCAGGGGGCGCACAAGGCCGGCATCTCGCTCGCCGAATACACCGCGCCGTTCGTCGAGACCTTCCTGCGCGACCTGGACACCCTCCATATGGAACGGGTCGAGCGCTTCCCCAGGGCGACCGAGAACATCCCCGAGATGATCGCCCTCATCGAGACGCTGATCGCGAAGGGGCACGCCTACGTGACCGACGGCTCGGTCTTCTTCAAGATCGCCAGCGATCCCAAGTACGGCGCCCTCTCCGGGTTCGACCTCGACCAGGCGCGCCAGGGGGAGCGGGTGGCGAGCGACGAATACGGAAAAGAGGACGTGCGCGACTTCGGGCTCTGGAAGGCGGTCAAGCCCGGCGAGCCGTCGTGGGGCTCCCCGTGGGGGCCCGGCCGTCCGGGGTGGCATATCGAGTGCTCGGCCATGAGCATGAAGTACCTGGGCGAGACCTTCGACATCCACTGCGGCGGCGTGGACCTGATCTTCCCGCACCACGAGAACGAGATCGTCCAGAGCGAGTCGGCGACCGGCAAGCCGTTCGTGCGCACCTGGCTGCACGCCGAGCACCTGATCGTCGACGGCCAGAAGATGTCGAAGTCGCTGGGCAACCAGTACACCCTGCCCGACCTGCTGGCCCGCGGCTGCTCGCCGCGGGCGCTGCGCTACCTCTTCCTCTCGGTCCACTACCGGCAGAAGCTCAACTTCACCTTCGAGTCGCTGGACGGGGCCCTGGGGGCCCTGCGCCGGGTGGACGAGATGCGCTTCCGCCTCCAGCACGCCGCCGAGAAGGGGAGCCCGGACGCCCGCCTGGCCGAGGCCGGCGAGAAGCTGCGGCACGACTTCGCCGCCGGGCTCGCCGACGATCTCAACTTCGCCGTGGCCCTGGCCGCCCTCTTCGCCTACGTCAAGGAGGTGAACGTGGCGATCGAGGAGGGGAGGATCGGCGAGGGGGACCGCCAGCGCGTGCTCGACGCCCTGAAGGACGTCGACCAGGTGCTGGGCGTGCTCGACCCCGCCGAATGGCCGACCGGCCAGACGGACGACGACGCGGCCGAGATCGAGCAACTGATCGCGGACCGCAACGCCGCCCGCAAGGGCCGCGACTTCGCCACCTCGGACCGCATCCGCGACGAGCTCACCGCCCGCGGGATCGTCCTGGAGGACACCCCGCAGGGGACGCGCTGGAAACGGAAGTAGCCCATGACCGGTGACTTCCGCGAGCAGCCGCACGCCCGAGCCCGGGGAAAGGTGGGGGAGGACGACGCCGTCCGCTGGCTCGAAGGTCAGGGCTACAAGATCCTGGCCCGCAACGTGACCAACCACGGCGGCGAGATCGACGTCATCGCCCAGGAGGGGACTACCCTCTGCTTCGTCGAGATCAAGGCCCGGGACGGCGACCGCTACGGACCGGCCATCGAGGCGGTGGGCTACTCCAAGCAGCGCCGCCTCTCCCGCGCCGCCGCCCTCTACCTGACCGCCCGCGGCTGGCACGGCCGCGCCTGCCGCTTCGACGTCCTCGGCCTCGACCGCGAGGACGGCGGCGGCTGGCGCTATACCCTGATTCGCAACGCCTTCCCCTACAATCCCGGTCCGCCCCGGCGCCGCTGGTAAGGCCGCGGTCGCCTTTATTTGGGCCGCCGCTGCCCGAACGAAGGCCGGCCCGCCCGCGTCCAGGCCGGGGCAGCCCGACCCCGGGCCGTCCCGGCCGGCCGGAAGGCCACCCTGGCCGTTTTCCAGGCCACCGCGGCCGCGATCCGGGCAGCCCACCCCGGGCCGAGGCACGGCCTGCCCGCGGACGGGCCACCTTGGCCTTCCCGGCGTGGAAGAAACGAGAGCCGGCCGCGGTTTCGGGGAGAGGGGACCGGGGGCCGCTTGACAGCCTCTACCTCCCCGACTATCCTTTGCCAGCCTGTTGGGCGGGAATAGCTCAGTGGTAGAGCACAACCTTGCCAAGGTTGGGGTCGCGGGTTCAAATCCCGTTTCCCGCTCCAGATTGTGACTTCGAGATCGCGGACGTCTTCCGCGTTCTGCTAAGATCCTGGGGGCCGCGCGAGCGGCCCTGCCTGTCTCAGGCGACGTAGCCAAGTGGTAAGGCGAGGGTCTGCAAAACCCTTATTCACCGGTTCGAATCCGGTCGTCGCCTCCAAGCTCCCTCTCCTCTCTCCTACTAAGCCATTTAGATCTCGGCGTCGATCGCTTCTGGATCGATAAAGATAAGTCTGCCGACAGAATCAGGCTCCGGCTTTGATTCTTTCCCTTGGGAGCCGCTGAGCGAGCCCGCCACCACCCGATCGCGGCGACTCTGGCGAGGGCTCCGGCTCACCTGTATTGCCCTCGGTCTCACCCGCGGCAAGGCGCTCCACCGCCAAAGCCAGGAGAGACTCCAGAGAAGCGAGCCGCGCGATGTCACGCAACGCCTCATCCGCAACCGGCTCGCCGAAGAGAGTCGGCTCAATTCTTGCCTCTCGGCCCGAGACGATCGACTCCAGATCTCGCCAGCCCTGATCTGTCCAGGGCTCGCCCCGACTGAGACCCCGTGCCAGGAACAGGCCGACGTTGTCCTGGTCGCGCCGATATCTATCCGCGCCCTCGATGGCCACGCCGAGAGACCACCGTGGCCCCAACGCGACGATGGTCCTGGGTCTCCAGTCCTCGAAGAGCCTTGTGAAGAGTGCTCCGGAGCGCGGCTCTTCCCGGAAATTGCGGAATGGATCCTGGTCCACCATCCCCAAGGAAGCCAGGAGGTCGAGCAAGCCGGCCTGCTCGGCATCGCCCGGACGGAAGAGTTCCTCCTCGACACCCTCAGTGGGTAGAGAAGGCCAAAGAATCAGAGGTGGCGGGAGGGTTTCTCCACCCTCTACGGTGACAGGAGGGCGAACTTCGAAAGCCGCGAGAACAGCGGCGAGAAGAGTTCCGGCATCAGCATGAAGGACGATGCGATGTCCACGAGCCACGGTCGCGCGAGCCAGGGCCGCAGCTGTTCGGCGCACGACAGCCCCGATGTCGTCGTCTTCTCCGGGGTGAGCTAGGAGAGCAATTCTGTCGGAGCGTCCGTTCATGGCGGCACCTTTCCGGCGGCGATCGAAGCTGCCAGCTTCCTGACCTCCCCCTCATGGCGAAGGCTCATGCCGAGCTCGCCCGCGAGCCAGCGCATGTCCACCGCGTGATCGGGCCGCAGGAAGCCATGCGGACCGACGATGATCCCATGGGCCTTCTGCGCGGCGGCCAACGCGACACGGCGAGCCTCTCCGAGTTGGGGCGGCCGGCTCGACAGATGAATCGTGTAATCCTGGCCCAATCCGGTGACTCGATGCACATCGTCCGCGTGCACCCGTGAAGTGAGACTCCGTCCAGCCAGGGCACGGGTCAGCAAGGTTTCCAGATAGATTCGCCGGTAGGTTACCTGCAGTATGTAGCGGCTACGGATGAAGTCGACCAGGGATTCACAAGCGGGATCCGTAAGACGGCCAGAGCCCGGGAGCCAGTCGGAAGGCCGCGGAGCTCTGCGATCCGCGCCCGGGATAAATGAAAACCGCCGTCCGTTCGGCATGGTCACCGCCAACAGGCCCAGCCGGAACAGCAGCGCGAAGGCGACCTCCGCCAGCGTCCAACGAGATTGATTGATATGCTGGGACTCGATCACGAGGACTAGCCCCTTGTCCGCCAACTCCTCCGCGATCTCGCGAGGGAAAGAGCGACCCGGTGTGCCACGGAAGCGGTCGAGGTAAATGTCGAATCCACGGTGGGCAAGCGCATCAAAGAGTTGGTCGGCGAGATCCTGAGCATCCGCGCGCCGGTAGCTGAGAAAGACTCGGAAGCGATCTCCTCCAATTCCTGCTGCGCGAAGAACATCGGGCACAAGAATCTCGATAGGGCCCGGGTTGAAGAGGGCCCCGAGACGATCCTGTGGAGGGGGGAGGATCGTCCTTACATCAGCTCCAAAGGGCGGTATGGGCAACACCGTGCTGTTCGGGCGGGCAAGCCACTGATTGATCAGATGCTCCATATTACTTGATATTCGACTGTTCCCGGTAACTACGGCGAGTACGGAACGGCAACTAGGCTCATTGCGTGCCATGCAACCCAACAGACGCGCGTGGCCGCAGAGGAGTGGCGCGGCCGTTGAGGGCAGGCTGGAGAGCACCCTCTGCGTCTCGGCATAGAGCCGGATGGCTCTGGCTGACTCCGTACCTTCCGCTACGATCGCGATGTGGGCTGGGTCGACGGCCGGTACATCGGCATACCGAAGGCACTCATCTTTCCCGGGACAGTCAATCTGAAGAACAGCGCGCCATCCGGAGACCATATTTTTCTCCCAGGAAGAGCGAATCATCGGGCCAATCTTTGCCCAATCTCTATCCACCTCCATGGTAAAGACAGTCCGAAGCGTTTGTCCAATTGGCAAATGCAAGTGGGATCAAGCGGGAACGGTGCCCCATCTACATCTGGCTCCGATCCCCAAAGTGCGATATGAGATACGCGTGAGCCATCTCCTCCCCCCCGGCCAGACCGCCACCCGGAAGTTCCCCGTCGTCGGCGAGCAGGCCCCCGCGCCCGAGGCCTTGGACCTCGACCACTGGCGCCTGGCTGTCGACGGGCTGGTGGAGCGGCCTCTGACCTTCACCTACGCGGAGATCCTCGCCCTGCCGCAGAGCGAGCTGGTGGCGGACATCCACTGCGTGACGAGCTGGAGCCACTTCGGGATGCGTCTCCAGGGGGTGCCGCTGGCGGTGGTGCTCGGCCGTGCGGTGCCCCGGCCCGAGGCACGGTTCGTCCGCTTCGAGGCCTACTCACCCCGCCAACACGACACGTCCCTGCCGCTGGCGCTCGCTCTGGAAGATACCTGGCTGATCCACAGCCGCGACGGCGAGCCGCTCACGCCTGAGCATGGGTGGCCACTACGGACGGTGACCCCCTCCCGCTACTTCTACAAGAGCCTCAAGTGGGTGCACCGGATCGAGCTCCTGGCGGAGGACCGGCTGGGCTACTGGGAGCGGGAGTCGAGCTACCACAACAACGCCGATCCCTGGCCCGGCGATCAGCGCTTCGTGAGCGGCTCGCTGCCGCCGGAGAAGCTCCGGGCCCTGCGCGAGGCCGCGAGCTACGTCCCCTATCGCGGTCCCCGGAAGGTGGTGGTGGGCGCCGACCTGCGCGGCTGGCAGCCGCGGACGCGGGAGCTCGGCGATCTCCATCTCAAGAATTGTGACCTGCGGGGCGCGCGGCTGGAGGGGGCCGACCTCCGCGGAGCCAATCTGAGCCTCTCCGACCTGCGGGACGCCGACCTCCGGGGTGCCGATCTGCGGGGCGCCGACCTCGAAGGGGCCGATTTCGCCGGAGCCGATCTCACCGGGGCCGACCTGCGCGACACCTTCCTCTCGGCCACCAAATTCTTCGATCAGGACCGGCAGGCCCGGATCACCGGGATGCGCTGGGAGGGGGGACGGGGGATTCTGGAGGATCAGGAGGCCTTCCTGCGCGGAAAGCTTTCAAGGACTTAGGTCCTTTCTCCGGGCTCTGGCCCCACATAGGCCGCCCTCGGCCGGATCAGCTTGTTGACGCCGTATTGCTCGATGGCGTGGCCGATCCAGCCGATGGTGCGGCCGAGGGCGAAGAGGGCGATGGGAGTGTGCTCCGGCAGCTCCAGGGCGCGGCTGAGGGCGACCAGGCCGTGGTCGATCGTGGGGTGCTCGTGGATCAGCTCGCGGTAGGCGTCGGCCATGGCCAAGGCGAGCTCGACCTCGGGGGACTCCGGAGCGATCTCCCGCGCCATCTCCAGCAGGGCCGCGCCGCGAGGGTCCCCGTCCGGATAGAGGGTGTGGCCGCAGCCGGGGATGGGCTCGCCGCGCCGCAGGCGGTCCGCCATCACCCGGCGCACCCCGTCCGCCGTCCCCGCGGTTGATCCCATTTGTTGGAAGAGCGCCTCCACCCGCTCCGTGTGGCCGCCGTGCCGTGAGCCCTTGAGCGCCGCCAGGCCCGCCGAGACCACGTCCCACGGCGAGGCGTTGGCCGAGGCCACGCAGCGGGCTGTGAAGGCCGAGACGTTCAGCTCGTGGTCCGCCGCCAGGATCAGCGCCGCGCCGATCGGACCCGCCACCTCGGGGCGGCCCGGGGCCCAGCCGAACTGGAGGAGCGCGGCGATGGAGCTCGAGGAGGGGGGATATCCCGCCGCGACGCCGGCCATGAAGCGGAGGATGCGCGCCCCGGTCGCCGCCACCGCGGCCGGCCGGAGGTCCCAGGCCGCGAGGTCCTGCGCTCCGGCGAGGGGCACGGCCATCTGGCAGCGCTCGATGGGCGTCAATCCACCGGGGAGGGGCCAGGCGATGGGCGGCGGATCGTTGGCGAACAGCCGGGCGGCCTCTCCGGAGTCCCCGGTCCAGAGCAGGGTCGCCACCTCCTCGACGGTCGAGGTCCGCGCCAGCTCCACGGCGTCCCGGCCGCGGTAGTAGAGCCGGCCGTCCTGGATCAGCGTCAGCGCCGACTCCAGCACGGGCATCCCCCAGGAGAGGGCCTTCGGCGCCGCCTTCTCCGCTGCTTGTTCCGGATACCGGCGCAGCTCCTTCTTCTCCTTGAGCCGCAGCACGTCCTCTCGCGGGTAGCGCTTCGCCCGGGCCTCGCCCGGCACCGCCTCCGAGCGGAGCATCCCCCGGCTGGCGTAGGCGTAGAGCGTCGCCAGCGAGATCCCCAGCTCCGCGGCGGCCTCTTGGGCGGTCAGAAAACGGTCGTCCACGATCCGAACGGTATCACGGCTCACATTGATTTTCTAATCAAGATTGACAACCTCAGCGAGGCGGGCCGAAGATGGGATTGGAAGGGAGAACCGCAATGGACACCCAGATCAGAGAAGGATTGGAAGGGGTCGTGGCGGCCACGACCCGTTTGAGCAGCGTGGACGGCGAGGCGGGGGTGCTGCTCCTCGCCGGATTTCCGGTGGAGGAGATCGCCCCCCGGGCCTCGTTCGAGGAGATGACCTGGCTGCTGTGGAACGGCGGTCTGCCCACGGCGGGCGAGCTCGAGGCCTTCCGGCGCCGTCTGGCCAGCCGGCAGTCGCTGCCCGCGGCGGCGCTGGAGCTGCTGCGCGAGGCGGCCCGGCGGCGGGTTTCTGGAATGGACGCCCTGCGCATGGCCGCCGGCGTGCTCAGCCTCGCCGAAGGGGCGGGGGAGGACCCCAAGGAGGACGCCCTCCTCCTCACCGCCACCTTCCCCACGATCGTGGCCGCGTACTGGCGGCTGCTGCGGAGGGAGGAGCCGCTGATGCCCCGGGAGGATCTCGGGCACGCGGCGAATTTCCTCTTCATGCTCTCCGGCGAGGAGCCGTCGCCGGAGCGGGCGCGGGGGCTCGCGACCTATCTCAACACGGTGACCGATCACGGGCTCAACGCCTCGACCTTCACCGCCCGGGTGATCGTCTCCACCCGCTCGGACCTGATCTCGGCCGTCACCGGCGCGGTGGGGGCGCTGAAGGGGCCTCTTCACGGCGGCGCTCCCGGTCCGGCGCTGGACATGGTCTTCGAGATCGGCACCCCGGAGCGGGCGGAGGCGGTGCTGCGCGAGAAGCTCGACCGCGGCGAGCGGCTGATGGGCTTCGGCCACCGCGTCTACCGGGTGCGCGATCCGCGGGCGGACGTGCTGGCCGCGGCGGCGGAGCGCTTCTACCACCTGGGCGGCGACCGCGGGCTCTACGAGCTGGCCCGGTCGGTGGAGGCCACGGCCCTGCGCCTGCTCCGCGAGCGCAAGCCCGACCGCCGTCTGGACACCAACGTCGAGTTCTACACCGCCCTCCTGCTGCACGGCCTGGGGCTGCCCACCGAGCTGTTCACGCCGACTTTCGCGATCGGCCGCGTGGCGGGGTGGACGGCCCACGCCCTGGAGCAGCTCGCCGCGGGGCGGCTGATCCGGCCGCAGTCGGTGTACGTGGGGGAGCGGGACCGGCGGTGGGTGCCGGTGGAGGAGCGGGCCACGCTGCTCGCCACGAAGTAGCGCTCTGCCATACAGAAAGAACGCGTTCTGTAGGGGCGGCCCTATGTGGCCGCCCTGGGTGGGGGAAATCCCCGATCG
>DASXJP010000138.1:0-11037 GCA_036497345.1 Thermoanaerobaculia bacterium | reverse complement strand
GTGCCCGCGGGGCGTTTTGGATTGCGTAACGGATGGTACCGCCTCGGAGACGCCCCACGGGGCGTCTCTACAGTGGCAAGGCACTTTCCAGACACCCTCTTACCTTTTCGCGAAACAGGTCCTGTTCATCCCCACTGTAATCTTTCACCGCCCCGTGCGTAAGACAGGCAGGCCGCGACGCGGCATGGGACTCGTGTCTTTCGTGGAGAGCCGACTATGAAGAGAGCCATGATCGCCGGCGGGGCGTTCGCCACCGTGCTCGTCCTCCTCGCCCTCGCCGCCGGCCACCGCGTGCCCGCGAGAAGGACGTCGCCCCCGCCGCGGGGACCTCGCCGGCGGCCACCCCCTCGACCGCGGCGGCGGACGGGCCCGCCGGCCGTTACGCGCCCTCTCGCGCCTGCCGCTGAACGGCGGTAGCATAGGCGGCCGCATGTACCAGGACGGATACGAAATGCCCAACCCCAAGACTCAGCCGCGATTGACGTCGTTCGCGCCCCAGTTTCTGGTCGACGACCTGGCGCGCTCGATGAGCTACTACCGGAAGCTCGGCTTTACGTTTGGCGAGCCGTGGGAGGGGTTCTACGCGATCGGTGAGCTGGACGGCCTGGAGCTCCATCTGAAGGCAGCGCCCAAGAACGGCGCCGAACGCCGGCACCGGCGCGAGCACGAGCATCTCGATGCCGCGGCCGGCGTGGACGGTATCGAAGCCTTCTACGAGCGATGCGTCGCGAACGGCGTAACGATTCTGCGGCCGCTCACCGCCACGGAATGGGGTACGAAGGACTTCTACGTCGAGGACCCGGACGGTTACATTATCTCGTTCGGAGGCCGCTCGTCCAGATGATGACCCATCTACCCCAACGGCAAGCCTCGAAGCCAGAGAAATCGGTCCTGCGCTGGCTGCTCGATTCGGACCCTGCGATCCGCTGGCAGGTGCTGCGCGACCTGACCGATGCGCCCGCGGACGAGGTCGCGGCCGAGCGCGCAAGGGTCGCGACCGCGGGCGCGGGCGCGCGGCTGCTCGCCCTCCAGGCGCCCGACGGACGGTGGGGCGGCGCGGCGTGGAACCGCGGTTGGGACTCCACGATGCACGTCCTGTCGCTGCTGCGGGAGATAGGGCTCGATCCCGCCGGCGACGAGGCACGGCGCGCGGTGGGCCTCGTCCGCGACCACGTGACGTGGCGAGGGTGCGGTCCGCCGGAAGCGGACGACAACCCCTTCTTCGCCGGCGAGGTCGAGCCCTGCGTCAACGGCCAGGTGGCGGCGAGCGGCGCCTACTTCGGCCAGGACGTCCAGGGCCTCGTCGACCGGCTGCTCGGCGAGCAACTGGCCGACGGCGGCTGGAACTGCGAGGCGCCCAACCGCTCGACGCGGTCGTCGTTCAACACCACGATCTGCGTGCTGGAGGCGCTGCTCGAGCACGAACGGGCGGGCCGGGGCAGCCCGGCGGTGACCGCGGCCCGTCTCCGCGGGCAGGAGTACCTCCTCGCGCGCCGCCTGTTCCGCCGGCGGTCGACCGGCGAGGTGATCGAGCGCGACCGCAAGGGCGGCGCCGCGTGGACGCGCTTCGCCTTCCCGACGTGGTGGCATTACGACGTGCTGCGGGGGCTCGAGCATCTGCGCCGCGCCGGCGTCGCGGCCGACGAGCGCGTAGCCGAGGCGATCGACCTGGTCGCCTCGAAGCGGGACGACGACGGCCGGTGGCCGCTCGACACCCAGTACCCCGGCAGGATGCCGGTCGAGACGGACGAGGGCGAGGGCCGGCCGAGCCGGTGGATCACCCTCCGCGCCTTGCGAGCATTGGACTGGTATTCAGCACGAGGCTGACGATTGTGCCGGGTTGACGGTAGAAGAGGGTGGGCGTAGGATAATAAAGCTCTGAGAATAAAGGACGTGCATATTATTCTCCCTCGCATCTTCGGCACGCTGTTCGTGATCTACGCCGTCCTGCCCGGCCTTGCACCCTGAAGGCCGGCGGGTGGGCGGTGGCCTTCAGGGGCCGCTCGCCCGGTTCCCAAACGTCAGGCGCCACCGGCAACACTTGTGAGAGCCAAGATTCTATCGAACGCGCGGGACCTGGTCCTTCCATTCTTCGGCGTCGTCCTATGCCACGCCCTCGCTCTCGGCTTTTCGGAGGTGCTGGCGCTACGGGTCGCTACCCCGAGCGGTCCACTGGCGACGCTGACCCTCCTCGTGCTTGGTTTCCTTGCGCTTCTGCTTCCCCTGTCCCTGTCACTCTTCGCCCTCTTTCGCTCCTTGAAACACCACCCGAGGTCAGAGGCGGCCGTGCTCGTGATCGGCGGCTACATCTCCGTGCTCCTGGTCTTCGCGTCTCTCTATTTCCTCTTCGTTTTCATCGGCGACTTCGTTGATACCCGTGAGAGCAACTCCTACTACCACACCGAGATCCAGCGCATGCGCCAGCGGCCGGACCGCGAGCTCCGCTATCGACAGGTGAGCGAGCGTGCGTTCTCAGGTATGAGCGACAGGTTGTGGAACGGGGTCGAGCAGCGATACGGCCCGCTCGAAGATCCGCGCTCGGGTCCGCCGAGCCCCGAAACGATCTCGCGGCAGTCGAGCTCAGGGCAACCATCGTTCGACTTCCAGGCACAGAATCGACTCGCCGTGTGGTTCGACTGCCTCCATTTCAGCACGGTGACGATCACCACCCTGGGCTACGGAGACATTATTCCGAAGACTTGGTATTCCAAGCTCGCGGCGGACCTGGAGGTGCTCATGGGCATCGTCTTCGTTTCCTTATCGCTCGGACGCGTCCTCGGCGGCGGTGAGAATGGCGCCTGACCCTCCTGGCGTTCTGTGTCGTGTGCGCGGTTTGCCCGTCTGAGCCAAGCAGGCGCCAGGGCAACGCTTCAATGCCAATCCGCGCGCCACAGCAGCCACGCCTGCGTCTGCGCTGGACGCTGCGCATCGCCAGCGTGGGCTTGCTGGCTGGAATCGCGATGTCACCGCGGCTGTGGATAGCGGTCGATCGTCTCTATCCGCGCGCGCCCATCGTCCCGCTGTGGTGCGATAACTCCTCGGCTCGTCCCACTCTCCTGGCGGACATCGCGGTTTATCCCGGGCTCCGGAACCGGCTTGCCGCTTTTCATCAAACCAGGAGAGGAGCACCCCATGAAAACGCTCGGAACGATCAAGCTTACCTTGTGTCTGCTCGCCGTCCTCATGCTCACGACACGGATTCAGGCGGCCGGCCTCGCCTTGAGCGGTGAGGTCCAGGGCAGTCACCAGGCCATCGCCGGCTCCCAGGTGCGGCTCTTCGCGGGCGCGCCGGGCAAGGCGACGCTGCTGGCGGAGGGACAGACCGACGCCGCGGGCCGCTTCTCGTTCAACGTCCAACCGGCGCCCGGCGCCATCCTCTATCTCATCGCGTCCGGCGGCCGGCCGCGGGCCGGGGCGGGCGCGGCGAATTCCGCGATCGGCCTCTTCGCCGTCCTCGGCTCGGCGCCGCCCAGCCATGTGGTCGTGAACGAGCTGACGACCGTGGCCTCGGCCTGGAGCGCGGTGCGGCTCTACGGCTCCGGCGGCCTCACCGGCAACGCCACCGGCCTGCGCATCGCCGCGGGGAACGTGCCGAGCCTCGTGGACCTCACGACGGGCGGCTTCGGCGGTCCGGTCCAGGACCCGCTGAACGGCGCCCAGTCCACCACGCTCGCCCGGTTCGCCACCCTGGGCGATCTCCTGGCGGGATGTATCGACCAGGCCGTCGCGGGCGCCTGTGCCGACCTCTTCAGCGCCGCGCGGCTCTCTCCGGAGCCCGCGCCCAGCGACACTTTCGGGGCGGCTCTCGCCATCGCCCGCCACCCCTGGCACAACACGCAGGCCCTGTTCAATCTGCTGGCGAAGTTTTATCCCGCCAACGGCGCTCCCTACACCGCGGCCCCCTTCGCGCCGTATCTGAGCTATGCCCCGAGCACCTGGGCCCTGGCGATCCGGTTCGGCGGCGGCGGCCTCAACGCGCCGGGCGGCATCTCGATCGACGGTGAGGGGAACCTCTGGAGCACCAACAATTTCCTCCCCGGCTCGCAGTCGAGATTGCAGCAGGCGCTGGGCGGGCACGTCTCGAAGACGGCGCCGGACGGCAAGCCCCTGTCCCCCGCGACGTTCGGCTTCGTCGGCGGGGGGATCGTGGGCGGTGGCTTCGGCATCGCGATTCGCGGCGGCGACCTCTGGGCCGGCAACTACCAGGGCGACAGCGTCTCCGTGCTGCGGATGTCCGACGCCGCCCCGCTGTCGCCCCCTTCCGGTTACACCTTGGGTGGCAAGCTCGGCCATTTGCAAGGTTTGATCCTGGACCTCAAGTCCAACGTCTGGGTGGTCGACAACTCGAACAGCCAGGTGGCGCTGTTCCCCGACGGCGATCCGGCGCGGGCCCGCCTGCTTTGCGGCCAGGACGACCCGAAGTGCCATGTCTCGCATCCGTTCCATCTCGCGGTCGATCAAAAGAACCAGATCTGGATCACCAACGGCGGCACGGGCCCGGGCAGCGTGACCCGTTTCCCGGCCGATCAGCCCGAGCTGGCGGAGCAATTCCCCGTCGGCAAGTCGCCCAAGGGGATCGCGATCGACAGCCAGGGAGACGCCTGGATCGCGAATTTCGAGAGCAGCACCGTCTCCCACCTCCTGCCGGACGGCCGGCCCGCGCCGGGCTCGCCCTACAAGGCGCTCAGCATCGTGACGCCGTGGGGCATCGCCGTCGACGGGGACGACCACGTCTGGGTCGCGGCCTTCGGCAGCAAGAAGCTGGTCGAGCTCTGCGGCAGCCGTCCGGAGCTCTGCCCCCCCGGCGTCACGACCGGCCAGCCCATCTCGCCGGAAAAGTCCGGTTACGACGGCGGCGGGCTGCAGCACATCACCGCCGTCGTGATCGATCCCGCCGGCAACGTCTGGGTGGCGAACAACTGGGATGACCCCCAGGCGTGCGCCGGCCCGAAGGAGCCGACGGAGACCGCTTCGACCCTCTGCGGCGGCAACGGCCTGGTCGTCTTCCTCGGCCTGGCCAAGCCCGTGGCCACGCCGCTCCTCGGCCCGCCGCGGTTGCCGTAGCAAGTCCCAGGGCGCCAGGTGCCGGCGGAACGGTTGGCACCTGGCTTGAGTCCCCGCCAACCGGCCTGCTGATCTCCACTTTGTCAGATTCGGCGTGGGTGATCCGCCTCGCGGGGCGAGTCGTTCGCCCCGAAAGGCGGATGCTCCGGATCCGGGGCGGACGGTTCGCCCCGAAAGGCGAGTGACGCGGGATTCGGGGCGAGCCATCCGCCTCGAAAGGCGAGCCGTTCGCCCCGAAAGGCGAGCGCTCCGGATTCGGGGCGAATGACCCACGCCGAAAGGCGAGCGGCCCAGGATTCGAGGCGGGTGGCAGCCTGTTTCCGCGGCCGTCGCCGACCGCCGCCCAGCCGACCGCCTGCATCCATCTCGTGATTCCGCGGGAGGACGCCCAGAAGGTCATGGGTCCGGGTTACCGGGAGCTGATGGACGCCGTCACCGCCCAGGGCGTCGCTCCCGCCGGGCCGTGGCTCAATCATCATCTGAGGATGGACCCCGGGATCTTCGACTTCGAGATCAGCATGCCCGTCGCGGCGCCGGTCTCGCCCGTGGGCCGCGTCCGGATGGGCGAGCTCCCCGCCGCGCGGGCGGCGCGCACGGTCTATCACGGTCCCTATGAGGGCCTGCCGGACGCCTGGCGCGAATTCGAGGCCTGGATCGCCGCCGAGGGGCACACGCCGGCCCCGGATCTCTGGGAATGCTACGTCGCCGGCCCGGAGTCGGGGTCTGATCCGGCGGGTTGGCGGACGGAGCTGAATCGGCCGTTGGTGTAGGCCCGGGCATTGATGCCCGGGCGGCGAGGCCGCGGACGCCTGTTTTTTAAAATAACCCCAGCTCCAGCCGCGCCGCCTCGCTCATCATGTTCTGGTTCCACGGCGGATCGAAGACGACCTCCACGGCGGCGGTCTCCACCTCGGGGAGGCTCTCGATCCGCTGCTGGACGTCCTGGGCCAGGATGGGGCCCATGCCGCAGCCGGGGGCGGTGAGGGTCATCTTGATCTCCACTCGCCGCCCCGCGTCCAGGATCTCGCAACTGTAGATGAGGCCAAGATCGACGACGTTGATCGGGATCTCCGGGTCGTAGCAGGTGCGCATGGCGGCCCAGACCCGCTCTTCCAGGCTGGCGTCCGCGGACGTGGCGATCCCCTCGCCGGGCTCCTTGCCCAGGGCGTCGGCGTCCCGGGATTCGATACGGAACAGGTAGCCGCGCTCGGTGGCCACGGTGTAGGAGCCGCCGAGGGCCTGGGTGATGCGGACGCGCGTCCCCTGGGAGAGCATGGCCGGGGTGCCTTCCGGGATGCGGACGGCCCGGCATTCGCGGCGGACGTAGGAGTATTCAGCGGGTGAGGCCAGCATCGCGGCGCGAGAGCTTAGCACAAGGGGCACGAAGGCACCGGTTTTTGCATACAATGCATGCCTTAAGAAGGTCGATCGGTCAAAAGGGAGGCTCGATGTCACGTCCATCCTTTTTTCCCCGAACGGCGATCCGGCTCGTCGCCGCGGCCGCCCTGCTCGCCTGCCTCTCCGGAGGCGCCTCGGCCCAATAAGGCCGGCTCCTGGTCGCCGGACGGCGCCAGGATCGCCCTGGCGGTGGGGGCCAAGGGGAAGAACGACCTCGCCATCCTGGACGTCCACTCGCGGAAGATCGAGCGGGAGATCGACGTCCCGGAGGCGGGCCAGCTCTGGAACCCCGCCTGGTCGCCGGACGGCCGCTCGGTGGCGGTGACCGGCTCGGTCGGCGGCTTCACCGATCTCTTTCTGGTCGACCTGGCGAGCGGCGCCTCCCGCCGGCTGACGCACGATTCCTACGCCGATCTCCAGCCCGAGTGGTCGCCGGACGGCAAGAGCCTCGTCTTCGTCTCGGACCGGGGAACGGGCGGCGGCGGGACCGCGGCCGGAGCCACCTACGGCGACATCGGCATCTGGAGCCTGGACGTGGCGAGCGGCGCTCTGACTCAGATCGTCGCTCCCATGCCGGGCGCCACGCAGATCAACCCCCGTTTCGGGCCGGGGGGGAAGGATCTCTATTTCCTTTCGGACCGCGCCGGGGTGAGCGATCTCTACCGGCTCTCGCTGGCCACCAAGGAGCTGTTCCGCGTCAGCCACGTGGTCACCGGGGTGACGGGGATCACGCGGCTCTCGCCGGCGCTGGCGGTGTCGCGGCGCACGGGGCAGATCCTGTATTCGATCTTCACCGACGACCGCTACGAGATCCACGCGCTCGATCCCGCGGCGTCCCAGGGGGAGCTGATCCAAGGGGAGAAAATCATCGCGGCGCGGGACGAGGCGGCGGAGGCCCGCGCGGCCCTCTTGCCGCCGCAGCGGCCCGAGGTGACGTCGATCGTCAGCGACTATCTGGCGGTCACGGAGCTGCCGCCGCTCCCCGGCCCGGAGGGGAAGGCCGCGGAGGTGGTGGGCTATCGCCCGCGCTACCGGCTCGACTTTATCGGGCCGGCGGAGGGGGTGGGCTTCAGCACCATCGGCACCTCGTTCGGCGGGCTCTGTCCTCATCCGCGAGCCGTAGGGGCTCTAAGGCCAGCGTAGGAGCTTCCAGGCGGATCGAGGCGGGGAAGGTGGCGGGGTAGGCCGCCGTTTGCGCCGTTCGGGCTCCTACGGGGCTCTGTGGGGCTTTCCGGCCCCTTGGCTTGGGTCCCCTCTTCCTTGGCTCCCGGTTGGCCCTGTAGTCCTTGATTGCCTTGACGGCGCCGGCGTAGTACCGGCGGGACCGTCCCTCACCCTCGGAAGGGACCTCTATCCCCCGGTCTTCCATCTCCTGGAGTAGCGCTGTCAATGTTTGGGGAGATGCGATCCCGAGACGGTTAAGCAACTCCCCTTTTGTAAGTAGCTTCGCCATAGCCGTAACCTCCCTCGGTTTAGAGGGACGATAGGGCTAACCGGATTGCTCCGTCAAGCTTGCTCTTTACGGTGCCATTTGCGGCGGAGCGTCATAGCTAGCTCTCTGAATGAGGTATCTTGAATGCTCTGCAATCTCAGAGCTTCTTTGAGAGTGAGCCATGCGCGTAGGATGTCGCCGTTTAATTTCCAATGCTGGAGGACGGGATACAACTCACCGAGAATTTTAATTGACTCGGCTGTCTTGCCTTGAATCGCGAGAACCTCTGCAAGGTCGAGCGAGGCTAAAGCCAAATCGAATTCAAAATCCGCCTCGGCGAAATGCTCCACTAGGCGACGAAAGAAGAATTCCGATTTGTCTAGCTGTCCCTCCATTCTGGAGATCTGTGCCTCTAGATTTAGGAGTCTACCTGTCCAATACACATCCTCAAACTTAGCAAAAAGATAGCGGTACGGTTCGATGGCACTTAACGCGCCTTCAGGATCGCCAACCTCATTTGTCCAGTAAGAAATTAGGTATCTTCCGGTCAATTCGAGAGGTGATTCTCTTTCTGTGAAGATTACGCCTCGTTCGGCAAGCCCGAGAGCTAGCACAGGGTCAACAAAGCCAATAGTTGAGGACTGCTGAAGTAGTAGCCTACCCTCTAGTCTCTCATCCTGTAAACGTTTGGCAATTCGTATCGCAGGGAAAAGCATCTCCGCTGCATCCTCCAATTGGCCGAGATCAGTAGTAAGCGAAGCTCGTATAGATATGAGGTTAGCTCTTTCGTATGGGTCACCAGAGCCCTTGTTTAGCCAAGTCTCCGCAAGATTGAGAGCAGACGCGGCACCCTCCAAATCGCCAGCAATACGCTTGCTGTTGCCAAGCGCTGTATATGCCGCCCCGAGTAAATCAGCTTGCCTTTCCTCTGTGTACAACTCTAGATCAATGTTTTCAGCGATAGCAATGGCGAGATGCGCCATATCCACCGCCTGGAGAGGATCATTCCTTGAGAGAGTCTTTACCTTTTCGAGCGTAATCTCATATATTCCCCACGTCCGAAACTCGGGAAGATGTTTACTCATGTAAACGCGGACTTCTGGGGGTTGCCTTTCTAACTCGGGCCAAAGTTGGGTTGCATATTTACGCTCCTCCTGTACTCTCCCCTCTGCCACCACAAAAGAAAGACCCAAGCGGCGTAATACTGCTGAATAATCCAGAGAAGAAGGGCTGGCGCACTCCCTAACCAAATCCATGCATCGCACACACCCGGTGAGTATGTGTCTAACCGCACTTTGGCGGAGTCTACGTGATAGCTTTCCGGAAACAAGCCGTTCCGCGACTTCTTTAGAGACGTGAAACTGTGACGCCGCCATAGTAGAACCTCCCTTAATCACGTTCCCAAGTGTACACCGAAACAAGAAACGCCGGGGAGTAGCCCCGGCGAGTACAGACATCACAATACGGCGATGCGTGAATCAGAGACCGCAGCCGTCCGGATCACAGCCCCCGGCCCCCTGCAAGCTGGTGGGGGTGGGATCGCACTGTGTCACTCCATTAGGGTCACAGGCTCCCCGCCCTCTGGTCTGGATTCCGGGGACGGTTGTCCCCCGATTCGTGAGCCCTGGAGCAACAAAGTGCGTTAGCCGGTTCCAGGCGCCGTAAAGAGCTACCGACCAGCTCCACCCCTCATGCAGGCTCCGCCCGGGGGCGGTCTGGGCTCCAATGGGGAGGCAAAGGGCGATGAAGAGGACGAGAGCAACGGTCGTGCGGGTACGGGTGGACATGGGGTGTCCCTTTCTGGGGGCGGGGTAGCCTCCGGGCGGCATTGCCCTAGCGGCTTTCAATGCCCCTAGCTGTAAGAGTGGACACTAACGGCAACTAGTTGACTAGCGGAACATCTTTGAGTGCTGGATTTGGGGTACCGGCCCGGGGGGTGCTAGCCTCTCCCGCATGCCAAAGAACGCATTCGCCAACCTCGGGAAGACCCTTGCGCTCGTTCGCGAGCTTCGGGGTCTAAGTCAGGCGGAAGTAGCCCGGCGGGCTAAGATGGGTAAGAGTCAGATCTCGAAGTATGAGAATGGGAAGGAGCTTCCTAAGCTGGACTCGCTAAGCTCCGTCCTCGACGCCCTTCAGATCGGGGTCTTTGAATTCTGGTACACGTTCCATCTTGTTAACATGGCTGCGGAGAATATCGGCCTAGAGGCGGCTATGAAGGCACAGAAGTTGCCTCCCTTACCTCTCTCTGGGCCAGGACTTCTCTCGAATGAGACTGACGCCGCGTTCCGTCATCTAGTAGAAGTCGTTATGCACGTCTATCACCGTATGTATTTCGAGAAGCTAGGCTCGTAACATTACAAGGGGACTCCGCCTTGAGCACAGACGATCATTATGCCGTCTATCGCGTCGTCATCAACCGGGAGGAGCAATATTCAATTCTTCCCATCCATGAGGATAACCCCGATGGATGGAGAGACGCAGGAAAGCAAGGAACTAAGGAGGAGTGCTTAGAGTACATTGTACAGGTATGGACGGACATGCGCCCGCTGTCACTGCGGAAGAAAATGGATGACATGTTCGGCACGGGCGAGACAAATTAAAATGAGCGATACGCCCACCTATTTATTCTCGCCGAAGCACGACGCCGAGACTCTATACAGGGTGCGGCGACGGATGTTGAAAGCCATTCGACTAGTGCAGAGCGGAGCAATTGAATTGCGTGAGATCGTAGATTCTGACGAGCTAATTCCGCCCACGCCCGAGGAATTTGATCTCATCAAATCGAATGTGGAAGAGCGCATCTTCCCATATGAAGCCTATCTAACAGGCGTGATTAAATCTTCTGCAATTCTACATCTTAGAGGTTGGGGCGATTTACGGACGGTGTATTGAGGGATGTACCCCCAAGACATGGGAGCGTGAAATGGTTTATGGGCTTTGGGGTGATGTAGAGCAGCATGTAGGCAACGCGGTACAGAGCTACCACGTCCACCGTAAGGCGCCAAAGCTAGAACCGCTTCCAGGATATAAAGCATGGGACGATCCGAAGAAGAAAAAAGAAAGAGCGTAAAGGACTGGTGCGACCAGACAGAGCCGCCGACCCACTGGAAAGGCTTTTCTACAGCGTACCGAGCCGGGGCCAA
>DASXJP010000137.1:0-2093 GCA_036497345.1 Thermoanaerobaculia bacterium | reverse complement strand
CGAGTTGAACGAAATAGTCCGCCATATCGACGGCCTTGCCGTATAAATCATCCGGCGCCGCCCCACCTTTGAAGTAATCGATCAGCTCGGTCGCTGAATTGTAGATCGAGAGTGAAGTGCTGAGCAGTGTCCTGAAATCCTCCGTCATCGGGCGTGATCCCAAAAAGCGGTCAGGCAGCAGTACGCTGAGAGTGTTTCTTCCTTGATGGTTGCGTCGGCACGTCGTCCTCCTCATCCAGCGCTTTCAACTCCGCCAGGCATTCGGGCGGCTCCCAATCCCAGTCGGTTCGCCGGTCCTTCGCCATCGCCACCCGGGTCTGCTCCAACCGCTCGTCCCAGCGGCCCGACAGGACCGCCGCTCGGAGTTGGATCACCGCCTCGGCATTCCCCTCCTCCCAGAACAGGCTCGTCCCCTTCAGCCGAAGGTTGAGCACCCGCCGGATCGTGCTCTCGATCGCTCCGCTGCCCAGAGGCACGCCTCGATAGCGGAAGCAATCGTACCGCAGTCGCCCCGCTTCCGAATGCCGGATCAGGTAGCCGATCTCACGCCACACCGCCGTGCCTTCGGGTCGGCCCGCCGCCAGCCCCTCCAACTCCTTGATCACGTCCGGACTTCGACCCTTCCTCAACGACCGGCGCAGTCGCGCATACCGCTCGGTCCGCTCCTCCTCGGACAACCCCGACGCCTGCAGGGCCAGGCTCAGGTGATGCACCGCGTGGCACCAGTCCAGGACCTCCACCACCCGCGCCGGCTCCAGCCCCACCCGGGCGACCACCCAATCCAGCCGCGCCCAGATCCACGGCGCCCCGTCCGCCGTGATGGTCACCACGTTGGCCGCCGCCGCGCCCAGGCGGTGCAGGTGGAAGGCCAACAACTCGATCAAGGCATCCGGGCCGCGCAACGTGCCGTCGATGATCGGCCGGCACCCCTTGGCCATCCGGCCCTTCTCGTCGGTCTCGAAGACGATCAACAACTTGGGCTCGCGCCACTCCACTTGAAACGGCTGGCGCTTGATCTTGCCGGCGATGCGGACCTTCTTGATCACCGTCCGCACCCGCACCCGGCCGCCATCGAGCGCCGCGGCGATCCGCTTGCCCTTGAACTCCTCGCCGGCCGGCAACTCGCCGCGGCGGAAGCGGAGCAGGTCGCGGGTCCGCGTGGCCAGCATCTGGGAGCCCAGCTCGTGGGCGATGCGCCGGACCGCCTTCTCGTCCGACTCCAGCCCCCGCCGGGCCAGCTCGGCGCGGGCCTGCTCGATCGGCAGGAGGGCGACCTGGCGGCCGACCTCGGCCTGGACGTTGGGGCTGCTCCCCTCGCTGATCCGATAGGCGGCCAACTCGGGGTAGAGCCCGGCCCCCTCGCGGCCGCGGCCCTTCCCGGTGCGGCCGCGGGGGGAGCAATACAGGGTCATCACCGTGATCGCCAACCCGCCCAGGAGGCGGACCACCAGCGGCCGACTTTTTTTTCAACCGGCCGGAGCGGGACCTCGGCCGCGGCCGTGACCGCGGCGACATGCCCGGCCATCTCGGGACGGTCGCTGGCCTTGGCCAGGAGCCCGGCGACATAGAGGTCGGCCTGCTGCCTCGCCTGGTCGTGGACCTCGCGCTCCACGGCGGCGAAGCTGGCGGGATCGCGGGCGAGGCGGTCGAGCCATTCGGCCTCGCGCTCGGCGAGGACCCGGCCGGTCTGGGCGGCGACGTCCGCCGGCGCCGCCGCAGTGCGCCCCCCCGGGCGGCGCCGCTTGCCCTTGTGGTCGCGTCGCGCCATGGCGGCCTCCTCCGAATCCAGGTGCACCTCCATCGCCGGCCCCCTCCAGGTGAGACCTCGATCCTTCTTACCCCTTGTCACGAACGCTCGCTATGTTAGCCCTCGGTGCACTCGCTGTCGCCGCTTTTTGGGATCAGGCCCTAGGTCATCGTCCCGCCGGAGGGGACACCGGCCGCGTTGGTGCCCCCCTCCATCTGGCTGGTCACCCGGTCGAAGCTGGTCTGGGTGGGGTCGGTGCCGTAGGTGAGCGCGATCCGGGGCGGGCCGCCGTCGGCGACCTCGTTGGGCGCGGTGACGGTCAGCAGATTGTGGTCCAGCCGCTGAT
>DASXJP010000136.1:0-6529 GCA_036497345.1 Thermoanaerobaculia bacterium | reverse complement strand
CGTTCGAGATGGCCCAGGCCTATGCGACCCTGGCCGCCGGAGGGCTGCGCCCGCCGCTCCACACCCTCGCCGCCGTGACCGATCCCAAGGGGGAGCGGCTCACGGGGAAGGATTTGCCGGCCCCGCGGCGGGTGATGCCGGTGGAGTCCGCCTATCTGGTGACCTCGATGCTCCAGGGGGTGATCGACCACGGCACGGCCGCCGCCGCCCGCGGCCTGGGAGTGGACGGGCCCCTCGCGGGCAAGACCGGCACCACGAACGATCGCCGGGACAACTGGTTCGCGGGCTATTCGCCGGACCGCGTGAGCATCGTCTGGGTGGGCTACGACGACAACTCCCCCACGACGCTCTCCGGCGCGCGGGCGGCGCTGCCGATCTGGAGCCGCTTCACCGCGTCCGTGCGTCCGGCCCGGGGGTATGCGGACTTCCCGCGTCCGGCCGGAGTGGTGCAGGTCACCGTCGATCCCACCACCGGCCAGCTGGCGACCGAGTACTGCCCCTACCGGGTCACCGAGCTCTTCCCCTCGTGGGCGACGCCGACCGAGCTCTGCCAGCGCCACTCGCCGAACGGTCTGGACCAGACCGCCGATCTCACGCTGAACCAGCCGGCGATCGATCCCGAGACCGGGCAGCCGATCGATCCCTCCTCCTCGGAGGAGCCGCGCTATTCGATCACCGACGACGGCCTGCAGATCAAGGATCCGGGGGGGAACGAGCCGATCACCATCTCCCCCGCCAAGACCTTCCCGCCGCATCCCGTAACCGTGCCGGCGGCCGGAGCGCCCACGGACCCCGCCGACGACGGCGGCTCGATCCTGATCCGTCCCACCACCCGCGAGCATCCGGACCGTCCCGCCAAGCCCGCGCCGCCCCAGGACCTGGCGCTGACCGGGCCGGTGGGGATGGTGCAGGGGAACGGCGTGGTGCCCGCCGGCAGCCAGGCGATCGGGAAGAAGCCGGAGCCCACGGAGCCGAAGCCGGCGGAGGATCAGAGCGGGGATCAGGATACGTCGACGGAGACCAGCCCGCCGCCGTAGGGCCTCAGAGCCTCGGTGCTCGCTGGGCGTCCTGCCCTCCGAAGCCTCACCCTCGGTCCCTCTCCACTTCGTGGAGAGGGAGGGCCCAGAGAGCAAATTTTTGCAGATTCGACAAGGTCAGCTCAGCTACGTTCCCCCTCTCCACGAAGTGGAGAGGGGGCCAGGGGGTGAGGCCTCGAAGGGCAGGACGCCCAGAGGGCAAGGCTCGCTGGGCCTACTCGCACCGCACCCGCAACCGCCGCTTGTTCGTCCGCGACTCCGCCAGCGCGATCTCCTGGAGCGCCGGGAAGGCGGCGGGATCGATCCAGCGCTGGCGGAGCTCGGTGGCGCGCTCCAGGGTCAGCTCGCGGCCCTTCACCGCGACCTTCTGGTGGAAGGCTCCCAGATCGTTCCGCACCGCCACGTCCTGCCCCTCGCTCCTGCAGGCGTCCACGGGGAGGGTCACGCGCCAGGTGACGCGGCTGGCGAAGGGGGTCTCCACCACCGGCAGGGTGCGGCCCTCGAGCAGGCCGGAGGAGGGGAGGTCGACCATGGACGGCACCGGCAGCGGCGGCAGGGCCCCCTCGCCGGCCGCTCCCAGCGCGGGGATGCCGACCCTGGCCTCCAGCGTCACCGCGGGCACGCCGCCATCCATCTTCCGCCAGTGGACGTCCGAGAGATTGGCGCCGGCGGGGAGGAGGGCGGCGAAGACGCGGCGGATCACCCGGTCCACCTCCTGGGGCTTGGCGCCGCCGTCGAGATGGAGGAAGGCGGCGCCGCTCTCGCCCGAGAGCTCCAGGCGGGCGGTACCGGTGGCGTCCCCATCCGGCTTGAGGGCGAGGGTGACGTCCAGCCGCCGCCCCTCCTGGGCGTTGCGCACGGGCGTGCGCACCAGCTCCCCATGGCCGTTGCGCACCACCAGCATCTCCTGGTCCTGCACCGCCGGTTGGAGCCAGGCGAGCCCGCCGGTCTCCTGCGTGGCGTCGAGGAAGAGATACCCGCCGGCCACCGGCGCGTCCGGGTCCAGGCCGAGGCCGTCCGCGGGCACGGCGACGATCATGTGATTGAACTGGTACGGCGAGGGGAAATCGCGGTCCACGCGGCCGTCCGGATCGAGCCGGGCGAGCGCCGGATAGGCCTCGATCCCCGCCTCCTGCAACAGATCGACGAGCAGCAGCGCCTTGTCCTTGCAGTCCCCCCAGAGCCGCTCCATCACCTGCCGCGGCGTGTGCGGGCGATAGCCGCCGATGCCCACCTCCACGGCCACGTAGCGCACCTGGCGGCGGGCGAAATCCGTCAGCGCCGCGATCCGCTGCCGCTTGTCGGCCACGCCAGCCACCAGCTCGCGCGCCTTGGCGCGCACGGGCTCGGCGCCGCGGGGGACCGGAGCGAGGAGCCCCGCGAACCAGCGGCCCACGGCGTCCCAACTCCCCGCGTCCCCCCAGGCGTAGCGCAGCATGGCCCCCTCGGCGGCGATTCCCGGGGCCTTCTCGGGTGGATTGAGCCCTGGAAGCTTTCCGCCGGTCACCGTCACGCCGCCGGGGGACTCCTGGACGGTGATCCCCGGCAGCGTCCCGTCCACGTGATAGCGCCAGCCGGCGCCGCCGCCGTGGACGGCCACGCGCAGCGATTCCACCGGCTCGGAGGAGCCGAGGGCGATCTGCCCGGCCGGGAAGTAGGGGCGCTCGCGCACCTCGTAGTCCAGGGCCAGCACGGAGCCCGCCGGCACGGCGGGGAAGGTCACGGTGCGCACCACGAGCGAGGAGTGGAGATTGCCCTCGCCCGCCACCTGGTGGGTGTCGAGGTCGCGGCGGGAGACCTTGAGCGTCTTGCCGTCCGGCTGGATGGCCGCGGCGGCGAGGTCCCCCATCTCGCGGTTCTCGTCGAGCGCTATGGGGTAGGGGGACCAGGTGGAGAAATCGCGCGCGTTGTCGAGCCGCACCCGCAGGTGCGTCCGCTCGGTCACGCCGTCCGGACGGATCTCGACGTCGATCGACTTCTCCAGGACGGTGGCGGCGTGGAGGGAGGGGACCGCTCCCGCCAACAACACGAGCCCGCTACCGACGCACCAACACCAGCTTCTGCGCATCGTTCTTCTCCACTTCGGCGAACAGGGCACGGACGTTCTCATACTCCTGGGAGGTGCCGATCTGCCGCTGGCTGACGTCGAAGCGCCGCTTGTAGACCAGCGTGCGCGCGGCCGGATCGGCCTCCACCCGGGAGGAGAGCGAGACGATCTTCGCGGTCAGGTTCCGCTCCTGGGGCCTGGACTCCAGGGTCCACCCCTCGGGCCAATGCAGCTTCAGCTCGACCTCGTCCCGGTAGAGCTCGCCGAAGATCACGCCGCTCCGCCGGTCGGAAGCCGGCTGGAGGAAGGGCTGCTTCTGGGGCCCGATCGGCGCGCTCGGCACGACCGCGGCTTCGTCTCCCAGCGCCTCCTCCGGCCGCTGGGCGAGCGTCCAGGTGACGGTCGCGGTGCCGTCCTCGATCGCTTCGACGGCCCGTACGGCGGCGACCTGGAAGCCGGGGAAGCGCTGGCCCAGCCACTTCTTCCAGGCGTCGGCGGCGGGGATCCCCTCCTCCAGCCAGTCGGCCGTCCTGGCGATCTGCTGGCCGCTCAGCCGCAGGGTGCCGGTGCCGGCGAGGCGCCCGTCGGGACCCAGGGTGAGGTCGATCTCGGCCCGCCGCACGCTCTTGTAGTAGGGCGTCTCCGGCAGGGTGATCGTCTGCGGATTGCGGGTGTCGAAGAGGAGCGCCGTGGTCCCCTCGTGGCCGGCCCGCAGGCGGCCGAAGCCGTGGGAGCGGTCGGAGGGATCGAGATAGACCGGCTGGCCGTCCAGCTCGATCCGCACCAGCACGGTGTCGAACCAGTTGGGATTGGCGAGATTGGGGTCGATGGTCTCGCGATCGCGGTCCGCGGCCCAGACCAGGCGCGGGGAGAAGCCCACGGCGCGGAGCATCGCCTCCAGGAGGAGGGCCCGCTCGGCGCGGCTCGCCTTGCGCTGGGAGAGGATCTTGCCGAGAGTGGAGGAGGAATCGGTGATCACGCCGATATAGTCGCCGTCCTCGATCTGATCCCGCGCGAAGCGGTAGACCGCCAGGGCCTTGTCTCGCGGGGAGCCCGTGCCCGCGACCTCGCGTGCCTTCTCGGCCACGCCGCCGTCGTGCTTGCGGACGTCGTCGTAGATCGGGTCGAGCAGCTCGCAGGTGGTCTTCCAGCTCTCGAACAGGGGCTCGTGTCCGACGGAGGTCCGGGCGGTGGGGAGCAGGAGCATCTGCGCCGCGAGGTCCCGGAAGGCGGGGCCGTAGGGATCGTCGGGGACCGGGGGGAGGTTCTCCGCCCAGGCCTTGGTGACATAGCCGCTGGCGCTCTGGCTCTGCTCCACCTTGACGCCGGTGAGGGCCCGGTTCCAGGCCTGGAGGGCGAGGTCGGCCGGCGTCCTGAAGACCACCTCGGAGTAGCGGACCGGCAGCTCGTCCGAGAAATACCAGGGCTCGAGATAGAAGATCGAGTCGAACCCCAGCTCGTATTGGTAGTCGAGGATCGCTCCCGCCTGCACGGCGGGGAAGGCCACGGCGGTGGTGAACGTCTTGCGCGCGCGCGAGGTCTTGCGGACGAACTGGGCGTCCGGGGGGACCGGCACGACGCGGCCGTCCGGCAGCACGGTGCGCCCCTGGAAGCCGTGGAGCCGCCGCTCACCGCTGTGGGAGATGACCACCTCGCCGTTGCTCTTGCCCGCCTCGGTGAGGATCTTCATGCGCACCTGGACGCGCAGCAGCGACGCGTTGCCCCCGCGCTGCGTGCCGTAGCCCGCCATCAGGAATTCCCCTTTTTTGAACAGCACCACCGCCGGCGCGTTGGGCTCGCCCGGCACCGCGGTGAGAGCGCGCTCCTCGTCGGTGATGGGCGGGAAGTCGGCCGCCGCGGCGCCGCGGGAGGCGAGCAGCGTCAGGATCAGGATCGCCAGGATGGCTGGACGTTTCATGAGATACCTCGTTCTCCTGGTTCGAGCGGGCGTTCCCTCCCCCCAGCACCTCCCACACCTGATGTCGATTGGGTCCTGAACGTTTCCGAAGATACCGCGCTGATGGAGTGGTGTCTATGTTCAAGGGAAGGTCTGGAAAGCGGATCAGCTCCGCGAACGGGGCCGGCGGTTGGTCCGTTCCGCGGAGCGGCTCTTCCGAAAAGGTCCGCGGTTGATCCGTTCCGCGGAGCCGTTCTTCCGTACCGCGGAACCGGCCGACGGCTCCGCGAAACAGCTCAACCGTTCCGCGGTCCGAGCCTTCCGCCAAGGCCCACGGTTGATCCGTTCCGCGGAGCGGTTGGCCTGTACCGCGGAGCGGACCAACGGTTCCGCGGTCGGGTCCTTCCGCTCCGTGGAGCCGGCCGACCGCGGGCCTTTTCGGAAGAGCCGCTCCGCGGAGCGGATCAACGATTCCGCGGAAAGGGCCAACGATTCCGCGGAACGGGCCTTCCGCCGGGGCCGGCGGTTCGACCGCTCCGCGGAGCGGACCAACGATTCCGCGGAACGAGCCTTCCGCCAGGGTCGGCGGTTGGTCCGCTCCGCGGAGCGGACCAACCCGGTCGCGGAACGGGCGAGCTCATCCGCGGAACGGGCCTTCCGCCGGGGCCGGCGAACGCATCGTTCCCGTTTTGGGGGCTCCGGCCCACCTCTCCCGCTCATGCGAACGGCGTCGGCTGCAGGCTCAAGCGCGCGACGCGGAAGGTGCGGAGCATCGTCGCGATGGCGTGGCGGGCGAGGGCGGACAGGCCGGGCTCGGCGTCCAGGGCCAGCTCGGCGAAACGGAGGAGGCCTCCGGTGGCGACGATCAGCGGGGCTTCGTTGGGGAAGGATTCGCGGAGGGCGTCCGCGAGCGATTCGATCTCGGCGGCGCGTCCGGACTCGGCGAGCACCAGGCCGAGATCGATCGAGACCAGGGCGGCCTCGGCCGGGCTGGGCTCCAGGAAGAGCCGCAGCCGGACCGACTCCAGCATCTGCAGCGCCTCCTCCCGGTCGCCGAGCCGGCCCAGCGCGCGCGCTTCCAGCCAGGAGGCGCGGAGCAGCTCGCGCGGATCCCCGACCTCCGACAGGAGGCGCCAGGCCTCCCGCAGCTTCATCCGCGCCCGGTCCATCTGGCCCCGCTCCGCCAGACAGACGGCCGTGGAGAGCGCCACCCGCAGAGCCAACGCCGGCCGCAGCTCCCGGCTCATCTCCACCCAGCCGTCCAGCAGCGCGGGCAGCGGATCTCCCAGTCCCCTCTGCTCCATCTGCAGGAGCCCCAGGAGACCCTGGCAGCTCGCCTCTTCGGGGACGAGCCCATCCTCCGCGAACAGGCGGATCGCGTTGCGCAGAAGGGCGTCGGCCTCGTCGGCCCGTCCCTGCTCCCAGCGCACCAGCGCGGCGATCCGGCTGTAGTGGGCGCGCTCGCCAGGAAACTCCAGGAAGGGCGCCGCCTTGGCCAGCATCGCGTCGGCCCCCGTCACGTCCTGGCGCAGACGCCGCGCGTTGGCC
>DASXJP010000135.1:0-3296 GCA_036497345.1 Thermoanaerobaculia bacterium | reverse complement strand
GCTTCTCAGCTCCTATGGGGACTCTGACTCCTCGGCAGGTCTCCCACCCGACCGAGGTCTCCCCGCTTCACGTCACACGTCCTTTCGAGACCATTCTGCTTCCAAACACCCGACGCACCCCCATCGCCGCTTTCACACGCTACCCCTCAGCTCGATGGGTCTCCCCTCACGGGGGCAAGGCTTCACCATTGGCTAGCAGGCTCGCCGTTGCGCCTGGCCGAATCGAATTCGTCTATCTGCGGACTGGTCCCTCACCTCCGGTTGCTCCCCACCCCGCCTCTCGGCGACGCAGTTACCTTCAGTTTCCAGGCCGGAGAGCGTATGCCTGGAGAGGATTCACACCTCTATACGTGTGCGCTCGCGGGCGCACCAGCCCAGGGCAACGCCCTGGGTAACGGACATCCAATCCATACTCAGTTGCGGCCTGAAGGGCCGCGATATCGACGGGGATGTGGCGTGTGGCGTCGGAAACCGGGGTGGGCCTCAGCGTCGGTTATCGCGCCCCTTCAGGGCGCGGGATGGCGGCCAACCGTCCAACCCAGGGCGATGCCCTGGGCTGAGGAATCCCGGGCCTTCAGCCCGGTACAGCGATCTTCCTTCCGGCGTCGACCAACTACTCCGGCTCCGCCAGAGGAAACGTCGCGGGGGTTTTGGCGGCCTGAAGGGCCGCGATTGTTCAGTGATCGGCGACAATTAGAAGTGCGGGTTGACGACAACTAGAATTGCGGGGTTCCGGTCCTCGTAAGTGCTTGTCCCGTAGTCTCTTCCACCTCAGGGATGGGAGGGCGATGATTACGGACCGGCAGGTGAGGAAGCTAAGGATGGAACTCGGCAAAGGAGAGTCACTGTCGAGCGCAGCTTTGCGCTCTGGCATGAGCGAAAACACAGCACGTCGGTACCGCGTCGGCGACCTCGCCGGCCAGCGGAAGAAGAGTCCACGGCAGTATCGGACCCGTCCAGACCCGTTCGCGGCGATCTGGCCAGAGATCGAAGGGATGCTCGAGCAGGCTCCAGGCCTGGAGGCGGTGACGATCTTCGAGGCGTTGAAGGGGCGCCCGGAGGTGAGCTTTTCGGACGGCCAGCTTCGCACGCTGCAGCGCAAGATCCGTCGCTGGCGGGCGCTCAACGGTCCGGAGCGCGAGGTTTTCTTCGCCCAGGAGCACCGTCCTGGGGAGTACGCCCAGAGTGACTTCACCAGCATGAACGAGCTGGAGATTTGCCTTGGGGGCGAGCGCTTCGACCACCTGTTTTACCACCTTGTCCTGCCGTACTCGAATTGGGAGACAGGCGGGATCTGTTTTTCGGAGAGCTTCGAGGCTCTCATCGGTGGCTTCCAGGCGGCCGTCTGGGAGATGGGCAAGGTGCCCAAGCTGCACCGGACCGACAACCTTTCGGCGGCCACCCATGAGCTGGGCGAGGGGGGCCGCGTCTTCAACGACCGCTACCTTGGGGCGCTGGCGCATTACCGGATGGAGGCCGACTGCAATACACCGGGTCGCGGCCATGAGAATGGCGATGTCGAGCAGGCGCACCACCGCTTCAAGCGGGCTGTCCAGCAGGCCCTGCTGCTGCGCGGGAGCCGTGAGTTTGCGACGCGGGCCGAGTACGAGACGTTTTTGCGTGTGATTCTGGCCGGCCGCAATCGCGGCCGCGCGGGCAAGCTGCGCGAGGAGCTGGAACGGATGCACGACTTGCCGCTGTCTCGCCTGGATGATTTCCGGCGCGAGAGAGTCAGGGTCAGCAGGTTTTCGACGTTGCGGGCGGCGGACAATGTCTACTCGGTGGCGTCACGGCTGATCGGCGAATGGGTGGACCTGCGCCTGTACGCGGAGCGGATCGAGGTGTACTACGCCGGCTCACGGGTGGCGGAGATGGAGCGTCTGCGGGGCCGCGGTCGTGCCGCCATCGACTACCGCCATCTGATCTGGTCGCTGATCCGCAAGCCAGGTGCCTTCGCGCGCTATCGATACCGGGAGGCGATGTTTCCGAGTCTGGTTTTTCGGCATGCCTTCGATGCCTTGGAAGAGCAGCACGGCGGGCGGGCCGACCTGGAGTACGTGAGGATCTTGCATCTGGCGGCCAGCACAGGAGAAAGCGCGGTCGAGTCGGTCTTGGCCGTGCTGTTGGAGAGTGGCGAGCTGAAGGGCTTCGCGCAGGTCCAGGGGGCGATCCGGCCGGCGCGGCTGGAGCCGCCGGTGTGCCAGATCGATCCTCCCGACCTGCGCATTTATGACTTGCTCACCGCGGCGGGAGGTGCCCTGTGAAGCCGATGAGTGAAGCGGGATTGCCGCTGCTGCTGAAGTCGTTGTGCCTGCCGACCTTCGCCCGAGAGTACGCGACGGTGGCCGCGCGGGCGGTACGCGAAGGGCTCTCGCCGGAAGGCTATCTGCTGGCATTGGCCGAGCAAGAGGCCGGCGAGCGCTGCGAGCGCCGGGTCGAGAGACTGTTTCTGGAGTCCAAGCTACCACGGGAAAAAAGCCTCGCTGGCTTCGACGTCGGTCGGCTTCCTCCCAAGGTCAGGGCGGCCGTCGCCGGGCTTCAGGATGGCTCGTTTCTCGATCGCGCGACGAATCTGATCGTGTTTGGCAATCCAGGGACGGGCAAGTCGCATCTCGTCTGCGGTCTGGGCCAAGAGCTGGTGCGTGGGGGGCGAACCGTGCTGTTTTCTCCGACGTATCAGCTCGTGCAGCGGCTTCTGGCGGCCAAGCGGGATTTGCGCCTGGCCGCCGAGCTCAAGCGTCTGGACCGCTTTGACGCTTTGATCCTCGATGATCTGGGCTATGTGGAACAAAGCCGGGAGGAGATGGAGGTTTTGTTTACCCTGATTGCCGAGCGATATGAGCGCCGCTCGGTGCTGATCACCAGCAATCTGGTGTTCAGCCGTTGGGATCAGATCTTCAAGGATCCGATGACGACAGCCGCCGCGGTGGATCGAATCGTCCACCATTCGATCATCCTCGAGCTGAACATCGAGAGCTATCGGGCCCAGGCGGCCAAGGAAAGGATCGCGGGCACGAAGAGTCCTGCGCGAGCCCCCGAGTAGTCCACGAGAACGTTACGGCGCATAAGAGCAGTTTCTGAAGGAGCCCCGCAGCTGCGGGGCTCCTTCCCGAGCCCGAGACCCTTCGTCCACTTCACCGAAAGGAGGCAAAAGCCGCCCCCCCCCCCAGAAACCTGCCCCCAATCCGCCCCCCCAAAAAAGCCCATGCCCCCCTTTCAGGGGATCTATGAACAGGAGGCCGGATCCCGCAGTTCTAGTTGTCGTCGACCCTCAAATCTAGTTGACGCCGGACAGC
>DASXJP010000134.1:0-19306 GCA_036497345.1 Thermoanaerobaculia bacterium | reverse complement strand
CTGCAAGCGGCTGGTGATGAACGGCGGCGACGGCCGCTGGCGCGATTCCTTGCGCTCCACCTTGCCGACCACGAAGCGGCCGGCCTCCAGCTCGCGGACGATGCGCGCCGCGTCCTCACCATTGCCGACCTCGGCCTTCTTGCCGCCGATCCGCTGCAGGCGGGCGTTGAAGATCGGAGGCTGGGCGGCCTTGAGGTCGGCGCCGAGGTTCCAGTACTCCTCGGACTGAAAGGCGTCGATCTCGGCCTGGCGGCCGCAGACCATCTTGAGGGCGACGGACTGGACGCGGCCGGCGGAGAGCCCTTGCTTGACCTTCTCCCAGAGGAGGGGGGAGAGGCGGAAGCCCATCAGCCGGTCGAGCACGCGCCGGGCCTGCTGGGCGTCCACCTTCTTGAGGTCGATCTCCCCGGGGTGCTCCAGCGCCTTGAGCACGGCCCCCTTGGTGATCTCGTTGAAGGTGACCCGCCGGACGTCCTTGGCGTCCTTGCTGAGGATCTGGGCGATGTGCCAGGCGATGGCCTCCCCCTCGCGGTCCGGATCGGGTGCGAGGTAGACGGTCTCCGCCTCCTTGGCCGCCTGGCGCAGCTTCTTGACCACATCCTTCTTGGCGGCGAGCACCTCGTAGCGGGGCTCGTAATCGGGACCGATCCCCATGTCCTTCCCCTTCTTGACGAGGTCGCGGACATGGCCCACTGAAGCCTCGACGGCGTACTGCCGGCCGAGGAACTTCTTGAGGGTCTTGGTCTTAGCGGGGCTTTCGACGATGAGCAGGTTCTTAGCCATAGCGCGTCTCTGAAACGTCGGGGGACGCCGACATTATTTCTCGTGAGTCTCTAGGCGCCACCCGGGGACAGGGCGGGGACAGTACCACCCGCCCGCCGTTCGCCGCAAGGCTGAAGGTGGAGCGGGGTGGCTCCCGTAGGTATAAGGAAGGGGTATTCCCGGTGAGGCAACGAAGCACAGACACACACAGACGAACACGGACTACACGGACAGACAGGACAACAAAGGTCTTGGGAGGCGCTGTCCTCATCGTCCGTGCGTGGTCGGTGCTCGTCCGTGTCCGTCCTCCTTCTCGGCATCCCCCTCACCGCCCGTACACCGGCCCCGGCAGCCGCTTCACCCAGCCGGCGAGCTCCAGCTCGAGCAGCGCCGCGAGCACCCGGTCGATCGGGGATTCGAGGCGGATGGCGATCTCCTCGGCGAGGCGGGTGGAGCCCGGCGGAATCTGGGCGAGGACCTGGCCGGCGAGGCCGGGGGGATGCTCCGGCTCGGGGCCAGATGGAGGCAGGGCGAGCTGGGCCACGGTGGCGGTGGGGAGGAGCAGCTCCAGGAGATCCGCCGGATGCTGGACGAGCTGCGCCCCTTCGCGGATCAGGGCGTTGGCGCCGAGCGAGCCTTCATCGAAAATGCGCCCCGGCACCGCCCAGACGTCCCGGCCGAGGTCGAGGGCATGGCGGGCCGTGATCAGCGAGCCCGAGCGCAGGGCCGCCTGCACCACCAGCGTGCCGGCCGCCAGCGCCGCCAGCGAGCGGTTGCGCAGGGGGAAGTGCCAGGCACGGGGGATCAGGCCACAGGGGAACTCGGTCATCACCGCGCCGCTGGCCGCGATCTCGTCCGCCAGCCGGCCGTGCCCGCGAGGGTAGTCCACCCCCAGCCCGCAGCCGAGCACGGCCACCGTCCTGCCGCCCGGAGCCGCCAGGGCGCTCCGATGCGCCGCGGCGTCGATCCCCTGGGCGAAGCCGGAGACCACCGTCACCCCGGCCGCCGCGAGCGCGCGGGAGAAGAGGTCGGCGGCATCGCGGCCGTAGGCGTCCGCGCGCCGCGAGCCCACCACGGCCACGGCGGGGCCGGCCGGGATCTCGCCTCTTACGTAGAGAACGGGGGGCGGCGGCGAGAGCTGGAGCAGGCCGGGCGGATAGCCGTCGTCGTCCACGGTGACGATCCGGCCTCCCAGACGCTCGGCTCCGGCGGCCTCCCGGGCCGCGGTATCGGCGGCGGTCTCGATCACCGCCAGCGCTTTGCGCATCTGGGCCCGGGGAACGCCGGCCTCGGCGGCCAGGGTGTCTGAAGGCGAGCCCAGGGTGGACCAGCGGTCCAGCTCCTGGGCCAGCCGGTAGGCGGCGGGGCGGGAGAGGGCGGGGGCGGCGTTGAGGGCGATCAGCAGCTCACGGCGGGTCGGTCGGGTCATGGCGTCGGAGGTCTCCTTTGGGCTCGTTCACCCCTCAGAAGACGTAAAAAATGGGCCCTTCTGACAAACCCTTTATTGCCAATGAGTTGCAAGCACGGATTTCGGCGGTGAACCGAAGCGCGCCGGCCGGGGACCCAGGTTTTTTGGGGAGGGGTTTCGCGGGCCGGAAGGTCCGGCATGCGTTGTGTATACTAGCCCCCTCGGAATTACGGGCGATGACCCTCATCGATCTACCTACCCGGTCCCGGCACCGGTCCCTCTTCTTCGAGGTCCTTTCGATGCCCTCACGCTCTCCTGTTGTCCTCCTTTTCCTACTGGCCGCGCTTTGCGCGCTCCCCGCCTGCAGCGGCAACCGCCATCAGCCGGATCAGGCCTCGGCCCAGCTCTCCTTCGGCGTGGACATGGCCCGCCAGGGTCTCTGGAAAGAGGCGCTCTTCCGCTTCGCGGAGGCGGAGAAGCTCGATCCCAACAACGCGCGCATCCAGAGCAACCTGGGCGTGGCCTACGAGGCCTCGGGGCAGTTCGAGAAGGCGCTCGCCTCCTATCAGAAGGCGCTCCAGCTGGCCCCCAACGACAAGGGGATCCGGGCCAACTACTCCCGCTTCGTCGAGTTCTACCAGGGCTACAAGGGGGAGAAGAAGGCCGGCGCGCCGAAGACCACCACCACGACGGCCACGAGCAAGGCGGCTCCTCCCCCGGCGCCCGCAACGCCTCCGGCGCCGCGGAAGCCGGGGGTCTCCGAGCCGCCGTCCATCCCAGGGGACACGCCGCCCCCTCCGGCGGACAATCGGCCGCCGTTTTAGCACCCCGTTCGCGACGGACGGGCTGATCTCAGGAGGAATGGAATGAAACGCAACCGCTCGCTCGCTCTCGCAGCCCTCCTCACGCTCGTCTCCCTACCCGCCTTCGCGGGATCGGTCGAGGTCAAGCTGACGCTGCCCCAGCGCGCGAAGCTCGACCTCCAGGGCCGCAAGTCGATCGCGGTGGTCCCCTTCCTGGTCGTCCGCCAGGAGGGAGCCGAGAAGGTCAAGGGGCGCGACATCGACGTGCAGAAGGAGTTCGACCGCTATCTGGTCAAGATCATGCGCCGGGAGACCGATCTCAAAGTGATCGAGCCCGGGCCGGTCGACTACCCGACCTACGACCTCGCCCAGCTCGGCAAGCAGACCGATTTCTGGCACGCCCTGGGAGAGCGGACCGGGGCCGACCTGGTGCTCGCCGGCGGCCTCGACTTCGACATCCAGGACCGCAGCGGCTACCGCACGGAGGAGTACGTCTCCCCCTACAACGGCCGCACCTACCTGCGCCAGGTGCTCGTCGAGCAGACGGGCTTCCAGTACGACATCCTGATGCAGGTCTACGACGGCAAGACCGGCGAGCTGCTCTATCAGGACAACTTCAAGGACTTCCAGAGCTTCGAGGGGGAGAACACCGACCCGCTCGCGGGCATGTTCAAGAACCTGCTCTCTCTGGAGGACCGCATCGTCAACGTGTTCAAGCAGAAGGATATCGAGGCCAGCCGCATCCTGTTCACCCAGTAGAGATGACAAGAGAGCAAAGGAGATCTCGTTGACGCGCTCATCGCATCGCCTGTCCGTCGCGGCTCTCACCCTCGCCGCCGGCGCCGCCTGGATCCTCCTGGCCTCGGCGCCCGTCGCGGCGCAGTTCGGGCCCTCGCTCTACGGCGAGGGGTTCGGCAAGAACAAGGTCACCTATCGGACTTTGAAGTGGGAGATCTATCACTCGCCGCACTTCAACGTCTACTACTACAAGGAGGAGGAGGCGCAGCTCCAGAAGGTGGTCTCCTTCGCCGAGAGCGGCTACGACCAGCTCTCGCGGGCCTTCAATTACCAGATCAAGGAGCCGATTCCGCTGCTCTACTACGCCACCCACTCGGCGTTCGAGCAGAACAACGTGGAGCTCGGCTTCATCCCCGAGGCGGTGGGCGCCTTCTCCAGCCCGGCCCGGTTCCGCATGGTCATGCCGATCGACCTCGCGGACCCGGAGCTGATGCAGCTCATGATGCACGAGATGACGCACATCTTCCAGTTCAAGATGCTCTTCGAGGGGAGCCTCGCCCGCGCGGTCGCCTCCGGCCCGCCCGCCTGGTTCATGGAGGGCATGGCGAGCTACATGGCGAAGGACGAGAGCCAGCGCGACAAGATGTACCTGCGCGACGCGGTGGTCAACGACATCATCCCGTCGGTGACGCGCACGGACTTCACCGGCTTCTTCGCCTACCGCTTCGGCCACGCGGTGTTCGACTTCATCGAGGAGCGCTGGGGCAAGGAGGGGTTCCTCGACTTCATCTACGAGATACGCAACACCCTGGGCGCCCGGGTGGACCGCGCGGTCAAGCGGGCATTCAAGATGGAGCCCGAGGACTTCGACATCGAGTTCCGGCGCTGGCTGCGCAGGAAGTACCTGCCGGAGCTGGTGAAGACCGGCGAGCCCTCGGATTTCGGCCACGTCTTCCGCATCAAGTCGGGGGAGGACCAGGCCTCGGAAACCACCTCGCCGGTCGCCTCGCCGTCCGGCGACCTGGTGGCCGCGATCAGCGTCTACCGCGGCAAGCCCGACATCGTCCTGTATGACACCAAGTCGCGCAAGCTGCTCCGCAACCTGACCAGCGGCTTCTCGAACGACTACCAGTACCTGATCGCCCAGGAGCTCGCCATCGGCCGCAAGCTGGGGCGGGACCTCAGCTTCTCGGCGGACGGCAACACCATCGCCGTCTTCGCCAAGCGCGAGCGGGGGCGCAGCCTGCTGCTGGTCGACGTGCTGCACGGCGGGGTGCGCGAGATCATCGACCTGGACGACATCGAGCAGGAGACCTCCCCCGCCTTCTCGCCGGACGGCAAGACGATCGCCTTCTCCGGCTGGCGCAACGGCCAGTTCGATATCTTTTTCCTCGACCTCGCCACCAAGGCGATCACCAACTTCACCCATGACGAGATCTATGACGGCGCGCCGGTCTTCTCCCCCGACGGCCGCTCGCTGGTCTTCGTCTCGACCACCGGCACCGGCAACAAGATCTTCCGCATCGACCTCGACAAGCCGGGGGTCCGCTACGCGCTGACCACCGGCGAGTCGAACGAGAACGATCCCGCGTTCTCCCCCGACGGCAAGCGGATCTACTTCACCTCGGACCGCAAGGGGCCGGAGAACATCTTCAGCCTCGACCTCACCACTGGCAGGCTCGTCCAGTACACCGACGTGGTCACCGGCGCCTTCATGCCCACCGTGCTCCATGAGACGGAGGGCCCGGAGCGGCTGGTCTTCAACGGCTACTGGAAGATGAGCTTCGACCTCTATGTGACCAACGTGGACGAGCCTGTCCACGAGCCGCAGACGGTCCAGATCGCCTCCACGCCTGCCCAGCCCAAGGAGCTGCCGCGTTTCGAGCCCGACATCCAGGTGAGCATCGACCCCTCCAACCGGGAGGGATACAAGGGGCGCAAGTTCTTCCTGGAGGACGCCGGCGCCTATTTCGGCGTCAACACCGACCAGACCTATATCGGCCGCATCCTGCTCTCGTTCTCCGACTACCTGGGCGACCACCGGCTCATCGCCGACCTCAGCTCGGTCGACGCCCTGTCGAACTTCGACATTACCTACGCCGACCTCTCCCGGCGCTGGCACTGGCAGCTCGAGGCCTTCGACTACCGCACCTACTACTACACGGGCGACCCGCTCGTCGACCGTACCCAACGGGGGCGCGTCACCTATCAGGCGACCGGGGCGACCGCCTCGATCATCTACCCGCTCAGCTTCTATCACCGGGTCGAGGGCGGGGTGGGCTACATCTACCGCAAGGACGCCTTTCCGGTCTTGGGGTCCGATCCGCTCAACCCGGAGTTCCAGACCTTCTCGGACCAGTTCCCCATCGTGCAGAGCGCCCTGATCGGGGATTCGGCGATCTTCGCCGACTACGGGCCGATCTCCGGCCGCCGCTGGCGCGTCGGCCTCGGCTACGCTCCCGACTTCCACAACAGCAACACCGGCAGCTCCGGCAGCGGCAGCACGCTGTTCTTCTCGACCGACCTCGACTTCCGGCAGTACATCCCGGTGACGCAGCGCAGCAACATCGCCTTCCGCGCCTACGCCGGCCAATCGACCGGCAACCAGCCGACCCCGTACTACATCGGCGGTCTCGACACTCTGCGCGGCATCGACTTCCGCTCGTTCAGCGGCGACCGGGCGTTCTTCTCCAACCTGGAATACCGCTTCCCGCTGCTCGACGTGGTCGCGACACCGTTCCTCGCCTTCCGGGGAATCCGCGGCGTAGTCTTCTTCGACATTGGCGGCGCCTGGTATCACAACTTCCAGAGCTTCCAGTTCTACAACACCGAAACTAAGCGGCTCCAGGACGCCATCGCCTCCTACGGCTGGGGGTTCACCATCCGGCTCTTCGGCCTCGACCTCAACTGGGACTTCGCCCGGCTCTGGGATCTCAAGCAGTCGCACGGCGGGCTCCAGACCCAGTTCTGGATCGGGACGCGGTTCTGATCCCGATCGCCCTGGGAATGCCGAAAGGGGCCCTCCGGGGCCCCTTTTCTTGTTTGTCGGCCCGGAGGGGCGATACAATCCTTTTTACATATGCTGATCCAGGTCTTGGGAGGCTACGGTGGAGAAAGCCTGGAGTGCCGGATGACCTGCCTCCTGATCAACGGCACCCTCGCGCTGGACGCGGGGTCGCTCTCGCAGGCCCTGCCGATCGAGCGGCAGGTGGGGGTGCGCTCGATCCTCCTCAGCCACTCCCACATGGACCACACCAATTCGCTGCCGTTCTTCATCGAGAACGTCTACGGCAAGAGCGACGGCGCGATCGACATCTACGCCTCGCCGGCCACGGTCTACGCCCTGCGCAAGTACCTGTTCAACAACGCCACCTGGCCGGACTTCACCCGCCTGCCCAACCACCTGGTGCCGGCGATGCAGTTCCATGAGCTCGAAAGCGAGGTGCCCGTGGTGATCGACGGCGTGAAATTCACCCCGATCCCGGTCGACCACCTGGTCCCCACCCACGGCTTCCTGATCGAGCAGAACGGCGCCGCCGTCCTCTGGTCGAGCGACACGGGGCCCACCAGCCGCCTGTGGGAGATCGCCAACCGCACGCCCAACCTGAAGGCGGTCTGCATCGACACCAGCTTCGACAACTCGCTGCAGCAGGTGGCGGACGTCTCGCTCCACCTGACGCCGCGGACGCTGGAGGCCGAGCTGCGCAAGCTGCAGAAGCGGGTTCCCGTGCTCCTGCATCACCTGAAGCCCCCTTGCGTCGCCCGCATCCGGGAGGAGGTGCGGCAGCTCCACAACCCGGACCTCGAATTCCTGGAGCAGGGGAAGGAATACAGCTTCTAGCCCCTACCGCCGGTGGGAACCACTAAATGTGGTACCCTTCTCAGGGTGGCGCTCCCCCTGGAAAATCTGTTCTCCCGCCGCCGTCGCGCCCTGGAATCCGCCGGCCAGCAGAGCCTTCTCGACTTTCTGGCTCCCGTCGATCCCGAGCCCGCTCCGCCGCCGGCTCCCCGCCACGCCGGGCCGCCCCTGCGCGTGGGCGTCCTGGGGTCGGGGAGCGGCGGCAACGCGGTGGTCCTCGAATCGGGTCCCCACCGCCTGCTGATCGACGCCGGGTTCTCCTGCAAGGAGATCGTCAAGCGGATGCAGGAGATCGGCTTCGATCCCAAGACGCTGGGCGGGATCGTCCTCACCCATGAGCACCAGGACCATTGCAAGGGGGCGCGCCGGTTCCTCAACCGGTTCAAGCTCCCGGTCTACGGCACCCCCGGGACCCTGGCGGGTGCCGGTCTGCGCGCCGAGGCCGCGAAGGCGGGCGGCGAGATCCGCTCCGGCGCTCTCCGGGAGATCGCGGGGTTCGTGGTCGAGCCGTTCCTGATCCCCCACGACGCCAGCGAGCCGGTGGGCTTCGTCATCGCGGACCCCTGCGGCCGGCGGATCGGCCTGGTGGCCGACGTCGGCTGCCGCACCAGCCTGGCCTGGGGACGGCTGCGCGACCTCGATCTCCTGATCCTGGAGACCAACCACGATCTCGACATGCTGCGCAACGGGCCGTATCCTTGGACCTTGAAGCAGCGAGTGGCCGGACGGCACGGCCACCTGTCGAACCGGGAGGCCGCGGAAGGCCTCCCGGAGCTGGTCGGTGACCGGCTGCGCCAGGTGGTCCTCTACCACCTCTCCCGCACGAACAACCTCCCCGCCCTGGCCGCCGCCGCGATTGGCGAGGCCCTGGACCGGGAGGGCTGCCCCGCGCAGGTGACCGTCACCGAGCAGGACCGTCCCACCCCCTGGCTGGAGGTGACCTCGTCTTAAAGGGATCAATTGAAGGGGATCCAATGAAAGCAAGAGTGACCGTCTATCCGCGCCGCGAGATCCTCGACCCGCAGGGCAAGGCGATCCGCGACGCGCTGTCCCGCGTCGGCTTCGCGGGCGTCGACGACGTCCGCGCCGGCAAGAGCTTCGAGATCTCCCTGACGGGAGAGGATCCCGAGGCGGCCCGCCGGCAGCTCCGCGACATGTGTGAAAAGCTGCTCGCCAACACCGTGGTCGAGGATTACTCGGTCGAGCTCCTCGGCAATGAGGGGGGGCGGACATGAGGTGCGGCGTCGTCGTCTTCCCCGGCAGCAACTGTGACCACGACGTCTACCACGTCCTGAAGCACGTCCTCCAGCAGGACGTGACCTTCCTCTGGCATCAGGACGACACTCTCAAGGGTTGCGAGCTGGTGGTGCTCCCCGGCGGCTTCGCCTACGGCGACTACCTGCGGGCCGGCGCCATGGCGGCCCTCTCGCCGGTGATGGGCGCCGTCAAGCGCCACGCCGAGGCGGGCGGGCTGGTGCTGGGCATCTGCAACGGCTTCCAGGTCCTGCTGGAGGCGAAGCTGATCCCGGGCGCCATGCGGCGCAACCAGAGCCTCCGCTTCCTCTGCCGCGACGTCTATCTCAAGGTGGAGCGCACCGACCTGCCGTTCACCTGGAAGCTCCGCGAGGGTCAGGTGCTGCGCATTCCGATCGCCCACGGCGAGGGGAGCTACGAGGACTCCGCCGAGCATCTCGACGCCCTGGAGGCCAACCGCCAGGTGGTCTTCCGCTACGTGACGCCGGAGGGCGCGCGCGCGGACACCGACCCGCAGTGGAACCCCAACGGCGCGGCGCGGGGCATCGCCGGCATCTGCAACCCCGGAGGGAACGTGCTCGGCATGATGCCCCACCCGGAGCGCTGCTCCGAGCCGATCCTCGGCAACACGGACGGGCTCACCCTCCTCGCCGGCGCCGTCGAGGCCGGGAGCCAGGTGCTGGGAGCGAGGCGATGACGGTGCTCCAGGAGCCGGCGGTCAATGCCGAGACCGCCCGCTCGATCGGCCTGACCGAGGAGGAATTCGAGCGGCTGCGCAAGATCCTCGGCCGCGATCCCAACTGGACCGAGCTCGGCGTCACCTCCGCCCTGTGGAGCGAGCACTGCTCCTACAAGTCCTCCAAGATCTACCTGCGCGAATTCCCCACCGAAGGGCCGCACGTGCTCCAGGGGCCGGGCGAGAACGCCGGGGTGGTCGACATCGGCCACGGCTGGGTCGCGGTGTTCAAGATGGAGTCGCACAACCATCCGAGCTTCATCGAGCCCTACCAGGGGTCGATGACCGGCGTCGGGGGCATCCTGCGCGACGTCTTCACCATGGGGGCCCGCCCGATCGCCTGCATGGACGCCCTGCGCTTCGGCGAGATCGACGCCCCCCGCATGCGCTTCCTGATCGACGGCGTGGTGCGCGGTATCGGCGACTACGGCAACTGCGTGGGCATCCCTACCGTGGGGGGCGAGACCGGCTTCCACCGCTGCTACAACGGCAACATCCTGGTCAACGCCTTCGCCCTGGGGGTCGCCCGGCGCGAGCGCATCTTCCACGCGCGGGCGAGCGGCGCCGGCAACCCAATCCTCTACGTGGGGAGCCGCACAGGGAGGGACGGCATCCACGGCGCCACCATGGCCTCGGAGTCGTTCGACAAAGAGAGCGAGCAGAAGCGGCCGACCGTGCAGGTGGGCGACCCCTTCACCGAGAAGATCCTCCTGGAGGCGTGCCTGGAGGCGATGCGCACCGGCGCCATCGTGGCCATCCAGGACATGGGCGCCGCCGGGCTCACCAGCTCGACCTTCGAGATGGCCGGCCGCGGCGGCACGGGGCTCCTGCTCGATCTGGACAACGTCCCCCTGCGCCAGCCGGGGCTCACCCCCTACGAGATGATGCTCTCCGAGTCGCAGGAGCGCATGGTGCTGGTGGCCAGGAAGGGGCGGGAGGAGGAGCTGGAGAAGGTCTTCCGCCGCTGGGGGCTGGAGGTGGCCGACATCGGCGAGGTCACCAGCACCGGCCGCGCCGTCCTCACCTGGCACGGCGAGACGGCGGCCGACATCCCCATCCGGCCGCTCACCGAGGAGGCGCCCGTCTACCGCCGGCCGGTGGCCGCGCCGTCCGATCTCGCCGAGCGCTGGCGCGCCCCCGAGGTGCCGCAGCCGTCCGATCCTCGGGCGGCGCTGGAGAAGCTGCTCGCCACCCCCGAATTCGCCGGCAAGGCCTGGATCTGGACCCAGTACGACCATACCGTGCGCACCAACACCGTGCAGGGTCCTGGAGGCGACGCCGCGGTGCTGTTGCTCAAGGGGACCCCCGCCGGTCTCGCCATGACCTGCGACGTCAACCCGGTCTACTGCTATTTCGACCCTCGCCGGGGCGGCGCCCAGGCGGTGGCCGAGGCGGTGCGCAACCTCGCAGTCGTGGGCGCCGAGCCGGTCGGCCTCACCGACTGCCTCAACTTCGGCAATCCGGAGCGGCCGGAGGTCTCCTGGCAGTTCCGCGAGGCGGTGCGCGGCATGTCCGACGCCTGCCGGGCCCTCGGCGTGCCGGTGATCTCGGGGAACGTCTCCTTCTATAACGAAACGGAAGGTGCCTCGATCTACCCCACGCCGGCGGTCGCCATGGTGGGGGTGATCCCGAATCTCTCCGGGCTGCCCGAGGCGACTTTCCAGGGCGCGGGGGACCGCGTCGTCCTCCTCGGCGAGGACCGCTCCGAATTCGGCGGCGCCGCCTATCTGCGCCTGCTCCACGGCATCGAGCAGGGACGCCCGCCGGAGGTCGACCTCGACGCCGAGCTGCGTCTCGCGAAGCTCCTGCGCTCCCTGATCGCCCGGGGGCTGCTCAGGACGGCGCACGACCTCTCCGAGGGGGGCTTCCTGATCTCGCTCGCCGAGGCCTGCTTCGGCCGCCGTCCCCTCGGCGTGCGGGTCGAGGTGCCGCTCGACGGCGCGGACCTCTTCTCCGAGTCGCAGGGACGGGCGATCGTGGCCTGCCCGCCCGCCGCGCTCGACCGGGTGCTCCAGGCCGCGGCAGAGGCCGGAGTGCCCGCGCGCGAGATCGGCGAGACCGGCGGCGACGTCCTGGAGGTGCGCTCGGGCGGCGAGACCTTCCGCGCTCCCGTGGCCGGGCTGCACGAGATCTGGTCGACCGCCCTGCCGAAGGCGCTGGGCCTTTAGGCGGGAGAATTTCGGGGCGCGATCTTTCGTTACCACGAGCGGGACGAGCCATGTGTGGAATCTTCGGCATCGACGGCTGTGACGACGCGGCCAACCTGACCTACCTGGGACTCTACGCGCTCCAGCATCGCGGCCAGGAGAGCACCGGCATGGTCTCGTGGGACGGCCGGCAGCTTCATCTGGAGCGCGGCATGGGCCACGTCTCCGACATCTTCAAGGAGAACGTGATCGCCCGTCTCCCCGGCCGCCGGGCGATCGGCCATACCCGCTACTCCACAGCCGGGTCGAGCGTGGTGGCCAACGCGCAGCCGATCGCGGTCAAGACCTCGATGGGGCCGGTCAGCATCGTCCACAACGGCAATCTGGTGAACCCGGGGGAGATCCGGGAGCGCCTGGAGCTGGAGGGGTCGATCTTCCAGACCACCAGCGACACCGAGGTCATCCTGCACCTGATGGCGCGCAATCCGCGGCCGGACATCGTCGAATCGTTCATGGCCGCCCTGGAGGAGGTGCGCGGCGCCTACTCGCTGCTGCTGGTGACCGACCGGTGCCTCATCGCCGCCCGCGATCCCAACGGCCTGCGGCCGCTCGTCCTCGGCGATCTCGACGGCTGTCCGTGCTTCGCCTCCGAGACCTGCGCCTTCGACCTCCTGGGCGCGCGGTTCGTGCGCGAAGTGGAGCCGGGGGAGGTGGTGGTGGCGCGGGATGGCCGGGTCGAGACCTATCACCTGCCGGAGCATACCGAGCCGGCCCGCTGCATCTTCGAGCACGTCTACTTCGCCCGGCCGGACAGCCGGGTGTTCGGCGACTCGGTGGCCCAGACGCGGCTGCGCATGGGGGCCCGCCTGGCCCGCGAGGCGCCGGCGCCGGCGGACATCGTGGTCCCGGTGCCGGATAGCGGCCTCTACGCCGCCATGGGCTACAGCCGGGAGTCGGGCCTGCCGCTGGAATTCGGCCTCACCCGCAACCATTACGTGGGGCGGACCTTCATCGAGCCCAAGCAGTCGATCCGGAATTTCGGGGTGAAGATCAAGCTGAATCCGGTCAAGGAGCTGCTGGCCGGCCGCCGGGTGGTGCTGGTGGACGACTCGATCGTGCGCGGCACCACCTCGCGCAAGATCGTGGGTATGGTCCGGGACGGCGGGGCCGCCGAGGTCCACGTGCGCATCTCCGCGCCGCCGACCCAATGGCCCTGCCACTACGGGATCGACACTCCCACCCGCCACGAGCTGATCGCGGCCCGTCACAGCCTGGAGGAGATCCGCCAGTTCATCGAGGCGGACAGCCTCGCCTACCTCTCGCTCGACGGTATGCTCTCCGCCGTCAGCGGCCCCCGCGACAGCTACTGCACCGCCTGCTGGACCGGCGAGTACCGCGTCGCTCCCGGGGACCACCGCCAGGCCGAGCTGTTCCCGATCCGGGCGGAGGGGGAATAGACGGGTCTCGCCAGCGTATCGTATACTCGCGATATGGCCACCATGACCAGAAGCTCTCGTTACACCAACGAGGAACTGGCTCGCCTCGGCGATGAGATCTACGAGCGCGACATCGCCCCCAAGATGGGTCCCGAGGATCAGGGAAAGGTAGTCGTGATCGAGGTCGAGTCGGGTGATTTCGAGGTGGACAAAGACGAGGTCGCCGCTGGCGAGCGCCTGCGGGTGCGCCATCCGGAGGCGCTCTTCTGGTTCCGGAGAGTCGGTTCCCGCTATCTCCACCACTTTGGTCACCATCGCAGCACTGCAGCTTAGCTCCCGGTGCTTACGGGCAAAATCAACTCCAAGCTCGAGGCTGTAGTCAGCCTCTGGATCGGGGGACCCGAAGGTCGGTCTCTGAAGACTGATGTGATTGTCGACACGGGCTTCTCGGGGACTCTTTCAGTGCCTCGGAAAGTGATCGCCAGTCTCGGGCTTCTCCCTTATGGAATGATGTTGGGCACTCTGGCCGATGGGCGTGAACGTTTCTTCCCAGTATGTACGGCGATCATTTCCTGGCTGGGCAAGCCCCGTCTCATCAACGTGAATGTAGTAGAAGAGAGCGAGCCTTTTCTAGGAATGGGTATGCTCCATGGCTGCGAGCTTGCCATGCAGATCGTAGAGGGCGGGGAGGTCGCCATCCGCGATCTGGGCTAGACTCCTGCCGTCTTGAGCCCCCACGCCGACCTCGCCGCCGTCCGCTCCTACCTCCTCGATCTCCAGGACCGCATCTGCGCCGCCGTAGAGGCGGAGGATGGGGGGACACGCTTCGCCGAGGATTCCTGGGAGCGGCCTGAGGGGGGTGGGGGCCGCTCGCGGGTGCTCTCGGAAGGGGCCGTCTTCGAGCAGGCCGGCGTGGGGTTCTCGCACGTCTTCGGCCCAGGCCTCCCAACGTCTGCTACCGCCCAGAGGCCGGAGCTGGCGGGGCGCTCCTTCCAGGCTCTCGGGGTCTCGCTGGTCTTTCACCCCCGCAACCCCTACGCGCCCACGACGCACATGAACGTGCGGTTCTTCCTCGCCGAGAAGGAGGGAGTGGCTCCGGTCTGGTGGTTCGGCGGCGGCTTCGATCTCACCCCCTACTACGGCTTCGAGGAGGACGCCGTCCACTTCCATCGCACCGCCCGCGCCGCCTGCGAGCCCTTCGGTCCGGAGGTCTACCCGCGCTACAAGAAGTGGTGCGACGAGTACTTCTTCCTCCGCCATCGCGGCGAGCCCCGGGGGATCGGCGGCATCTTCTTCGACGACCTCCAGGAAGGGGGATTCGACCGCTGCTTCGCTCTCCAGCGCAGTGTCGGCGACTGCTTCCTGTCGGCCTACCTGCCGATCCTGCGGCGCCGGAAGGACACGCCCTACGGCGAGCGGGAGCGCGACTTTCAGCTCTACCGCCGCGGGCGCTACGTCGAGTTCAACCTGGTGTGGGACCGCGGGACCCTGTTCGGCCTGCAGTCGGGAGGACGGACGGAGTCGATCCTGATGTCCCTGCCGCCCCTGGTGCGCTGGCGCTATGGCTGGACGCCGGAGCCGGGGACGCCCGAGGCGCGGCTCTACGAGGACTTTCTGCGGCCGAGAGACTGGGCGAACGGAGGTTGAGAAATTCCTGACCAGCTGTAAAATCTCCCTGCCGTTCAGCATTTCGGCACATGGCGTGCCGGCAAGGCGATCGGCAAGGAGGCACGACAATGAGGAACAGGTTTCTGCTGCTGGTCTGTCTGGGATTGGTCCTCTCCTCCGGAGCGGCATTCGCTGCGACTCCGGCGCCGGCGACTCCGGCTCCGCAATGCCAGGTGACCGTCGCGACCATCGCGGCCGCCGCCGAGCCGGTCTCTCACCAGATCATCACCGATCCCTTCTCTGCCAACGACGTGGCGCCGGCGCCCATCTTCAAGTCGGTCATCGGTGACTGTTGCCCGGGCAACAACTTCCACAACTGCCCTGACCTCCCCGGCTATATCAAGCATTGCGGATCGCCGCAGTGCGAGACCGGCGAATTCTCCTGCCTCTATCTGCCTCGCTGAGGCTACCCTTTACGGGGCCCGATCCGGACCGTCTCCGTCCCGGATCGGGCCTGTCCGTCGTCACCGCAGGCCAGAGAAAGTTGGGGTCGTTGCCTGAGCCCAGGTAAGCTTCCCGCATGAACGACAAGATCCGATGGAGCCTTTTCGCGCTTTGCGCTCTCCCGTTGCTGGCGGGCTGCGGTCGCTCCGGAACCAGCGGTGTCCAGGGGCGGGTGACCTATGAGGGGCCGGACACCGACCAGCCGATCTCCATGCAGGGGGACCCCGCCTGCGCCGCCCTGCACCCGCAGCCGGTCGACACCGACGAGACCGCCCTCGAGAACGGCCGCCTGGCCAACGTCTTCATCTACGTGAAGAGCGGCCTTGAAGGGAAGAGCTTCCCCGTCCCCGCGGAGAAGAAGCACGTGGATCAGCGGGGGTGCCTCTACGTGCCACACGTCCTGGGCGCGCAGGTGGGACAGACGGTGGAATTCACCAACAGCGATCCCACCCTCCACAACATCCACGCTCTCCCCAGGGCGAACGAGGAGTCCAACGACCCGCAGTCCCAGGGGATGCCGCCGATCGACAAGACGTTCACCAAACCGGAGGTGATGGTGCCGCTGCGGTGCGACATCCACCCCTGGATGGTCGCCTACCTGGGCGTCGTGCCCCACCCCTACTACGCGGTCAGCGCGGAGGACGGTACCTTCTCGATCCGGAATCTCCCTCCGGGCAAGTACACGCTCGCAGCCTGGCACGAGAAGCTGGGCACCCAGACCCGGGAGGTGACGGTCACTCCCGGGCGGATGGAGAGGGTCAACTTCGACTTCAAGCCGAAGCCGTAGGGCTACTCGGGCCGCTGGAAACGCAGATCCGGGTTGTGACGCGCCTTATGAAGGAAGGAGGCGACTCTCTCGACCAACGCCGCGCAGGCCTGCTCGGCCTCTACGGCCTGCCGCCAATAGTCGAGCGCTGCCAAGGCTTCGCGATGGATCTGGCGGGAGGAGAAGATGGGAAGCATCTCCTCGGCGAGGCTTTTGATCTCGGCCATGCGCCCCTGCTGGGCATAGAGGGAAGCGAGGTCGAGCGAGATGAGCGCCGTATCGTACGCCGCATCAGCGAGGAGGAAGCTATCGCGTGCCGCGAGGAAGAGGGCCTCGGCTTGATCCGCTTGGCCGAGACCCAAGGCAATCTTGCCCTCGATCCACTTGCGGTGGTTTTGGAACCAGGGTTGGGGGAACTTCTTGTAGAGCGGCCTTGCCTTGACGAGCAGCTTCTGCGCCTCCATGAACTGGCCGGTTTCAGTCAGATCATCAATGAGGTTGCTCCAGGCGATGAGAAGCAGGCGCGGCTCGCGAACGGGGTCGATCAGCCTGAGAGCCTGGTAGAGCAGAAAGATTGCCTTTTCGGGCTCACCGGCTACGGCATGTACAGTGGACATATTGACCAGCGCTCGGCCCGCCCGGTGCGTTTCTCCAAGCTCCAGGAAGATTGCTACGGAGCGGCGGAGATGACTCAAAGCCCGGGAGAACCGACGCTGTTTACTCAGGAGAGAGGCGTTGAGGTCGAGGAGCATAGCCCGATCCATCGGCCCTCCAGTTCCCAGGCGAAGGAAGGAGAAGGCGAAGGTGAACGCCTCTTCAGCTCCCTGGAGATCCGCCTTGATCCGACGAGAGTTCCCCACATAGCCCCAAGCGCGAGCCCGGAGATCCTCCAAGGGCTCTGCCCCATACAAGGACGGCTCTAGATGGTCCAAGACCTCGACGGCTAACAAAGCCGAGCTTTCACCGAGGGAAGGATCTTGGAAATTTTGCTCTTGACTCCGGGAGAGGAGGATCTCGCAGAAACCCCAGGTATGAAACCGCCGGCAGTTGCGGACGAGGAGGATACGCCGCCCAACGGGATACTGCATGAGGTCGGCGTAAAGACCAGGGGCATCCGCTCTCTCTCTTCCATAAAGATCTTCAACAGCTCCCAGCGACCGGGTAGCCCTTGCGACGGCAGGATTGTAATTAGCCGGGAGGGTCTCCCCGCGACCAAACGGCAGAACCTTGTTTGTCGGGATATGCGGCCGGGCTCTCAGGAGAGCGCGGAGCTTGTCCCGGCAGCCTGGACACTCATCGAGATGCCCAAGGCATTTCTTCCGGATATCAGGAGATGTGGAGTCAAGCTCTTGAAGTAGGAGATCATGGGGGTGGATTCTCACTGGCACGGCCCTCCCGGAACAACGAAGAGAAAACTACCATCAATAGAAGTGGTTGCTTCAGGCGGGCAAAACGGGACAAAAAGGGAGCACCAGTGGGTGCTCCCTGGCTCTTATCCCCGTCAATGCTGACCGTTCGGATCCAATTGAGCCGCTATCTTGGACCGAGAGTGCTGCGGCGCCTTGGCGTGAGGTCTCCCCCAGGAGAACAGGGAGGCGATCCAGTCCTCCACCGCGGCGAGCATACCTCCTTCGTGGACCGATGCAGGCGCTGGATGCAGCGGCAAGGCGTTCAGGGTCCCTAAACAAAGTGAAGAGAGAATTAACAGGGCGGCGATAAAGTTGAGCTTACGAGACATTTCCTCTCCCTCCAAGCAATCGACCCCGAGGCAGCTCCTATGCTGCCTGGAGGATTGCCTTCTTGACGTTAATGGGCGTCCTGACGCCGGGCAGACCCCTGTTTCCAGCGTCAGGGCAGCCTCCCGTGCCTGGCCTGAAGCAAGACCAAGTCGCGAAGAGTGATACCGCTATCATAAGACTTGTTGCGGGGATTGAACACCTTGCGCTTCCTGTGAGAAGCGCGGGGCCGTGGCGTCGAAGGGCGCCGCGGACCTTTTTTGATGCTAAATCAATGCCCGCCCGCGTAGAAATTCCGTCATCAGCACCCACAACCGCTCCTTGCGGTCCGTCAGCCGGTGATCGCCATCCGCGAAAAGATGCACCTCTATTTCCTTAAAGGTGCAGCAGGTGGCGAATTCCGCGACACTTTTCCAGGACACGGAAGTGTCGAGCTTCCCCTGGATGAGCAAGGCGGGGGTCCGGTAGCGGGTGAGGAGGGTCTCGGTGGGGTGGGCGCGGAGGTCTTGGATCAGGGTCCAGCCGAGCTCGGTGGAGACGAATTCGTTCTGGAAGTGGATCCTCCCCGTCTCCTCCCAGAGGCGGGCCTTCTCGGGTCCGGCCCAGGCGAGGAGCCCTTTCTCCAGCTCCAGCGCGGGAGCGATGTGGAGCCCCGCCACGATCTCCTCGGGGTGCAGGGTCGAGTACCAGAGGGCCGTCCCGCCGCCCATGGAGGAGCCGAGGAGGATCAGCCGGCCGCAGCCCCGGTCGCGGAGGAAAGTGTGGACCCGGGCCGTGTCCTCCAGATTGCGCGTCAGCGTCAGCCCCAGCATGTCGCCGCCCGAGAGGCCGTGCCCCTGGAAGTCGAAGGAGCAGAAGCCGAAGCCCGCCTCTTGAGCCCGGGCGCGGAAGAATTCGGCCTTCTCGCCCGACTGCTCCGAGCCGAAGCCGTGGAGGTAGAGGAAGCAGGGGCGCTCTCGAGCTCCCCGCGGGGGTGGATCGAAACGCACGGCGAGGTGGGAGACCTCGCGGCCGTTCTCGACGATGGGGATTCTCTCCATACGGCACCGCTCCTCGAACGGCTCCGGACTGTGACACCACCATCCGCGCGAGGCAAGAGGTGGTATCCTCCGGCGGAAAATTTGACGGAGCCCGGCGCTCCGGGAGGCGAGGAGAACGGATGGGAAACGGCGGCCGTCGTGAGATCGCGGGCTGGCACAGCCCGATCCTGGGGCAGCACATGCCCATCGTCTCCTATGGGCATTGGGGGCATCCGCTCCTGCTCTTCCCCACGGCCGCCGCGGACTTCCTGGAGAACGAGCGTTTCCACTTGGTCGGCGCGGCCCAGGAGGCCCTCGACGCCGGCCGGGTGCGCATCTTCTCGATCAACAGCATCAACAACCAGGCCTGGATGGACCGCGGCCTCCCCGTGCCCGAGCAGGCCCGCCGACAGGCCCTCTACGCCCGCTACGTGGAGGAGGAGGTCGTCCCCTTCATCCGCCACGTCTGCCAGACGCCCGACCTCCGCGTCGCCACCTCGGGAGCGAGCTTCGGCGCCTTCCACGCCGCC